>PMCN01000241.1 GCA_003154135.1 Acidimicrobiaceae bacterium | reverse complement strand
CGACGATGCCGTCCATCGGCACGGTGCCGAGCACGGTGCGCATGGCGTCGACCGCGGCGCCGTCGGCACCGTTCTTGTCGCCACGGCCCACCCAGCGTGCGCCGGCGAGCGCAGCCGATTCGGTGACCCGCACCAGCTCCATGGCGAGGTTGCGGTCGGGCTTCTGCGAGTTGGTGTTCATCACTCCCCACCGTACAGCGTGTCGCCCGCGCCGACCGAGGGCGCTCGGCGCGGGTGACACGTCAGGTAGGTCGATGCACCGTCAGGTCGTCGGGCGGTGGTATCCGGCGCAGGCGGGTGCGCTCGCGGCGCACTCGCTCGTGACGGTCGACGACGAGCTGGTGGTACAGGGCGGGGTGTTGGTTGGTCCACATGACAGTGGTCTCCTTCGAGAGATGGGGTGTTCGACGAGTGGTCCGCGACGAGCGCGTGACCATGGGGTGTGTCGGCGAGTGCGCGCGAGAGGGCGCGCGCTCGGGCGCCGTCAACCGGCGATGCGGCGACGATCGGCGGGGCGCGCGCCCGTGCGAGCGACGAGGATCAACATGGGGGCACCTCCTTTCCGGTCGTGGGCTGTCGATGACAACCGTGACACACGCCACGGCGTCGCGTCGAACGAATTACGCAGGTGCCGTGTGCGCCGTCGGGAGGGGCACAGTAGGTTTGCTCGGCGTGGTGGCCATCGATCGCGAACGGTGCATCGCCGTGCGCGACGTGTCGGAACCCCGTCTTGCCTCGGCGGGTCGGTTGCTCGTGTACGCCGTGGCAGAAGCCGGCGACGCGTGGCTGGTGGCTCGCGATCTGGTGAGCGGCGGCCAGCGGCGCATGGCCGACGTACCGTCGTTGCGGCCCGCGCGGGGTCTCGGCGGTGGATCGTGGTGCTTCGTGCCCGATCCCGATGGTGCAGTGCAGTCGCCGGTGAGCGACGTGGTGTTCGTCGCCGCCGACGGCAACCTGTGGCGCCAGTCGGTGTCGGGCGGGCTCGCCCGCCGCCTCACCGAGCACGGCCCCGACACCAGCGCGGCAGCACCATGCGCGTCGCCCGACGGTCGATACCTCGCGTACGTCGTCGATACGGCAATGGTGCGTTGCATCGACCTGCACACCGGGCACTCGCGTCGGCTCGACGACGGCAGTGCCGACTTCTGCCTCGACCCCGTGTTCACCGCCGACGGTGCATCGGTGGAATGGGTTGCCTGGAACGTGCCGCACATGCCGTGGGACCATTCGCACCTGGCGCGCGTGTCGCTCGACGGCTCGCCGCTGCTGCCGGTGCAGCTGCCTGGCGCGGTGAGCCAGCCGCGACCGTTGCGCGACGGCTCGCGTCTCACCGTGCGCGACGACCGAGGGTGGATGAACCTCCATCGCGACGACCTGCCCTTGGTCGACGAGCCGTTCGAGCACGCCGGGCCCATGTGGGGACCGGGCCAGCGTTCGTACGCGTGCTCGCCCGACGGCGACCGCATCGCGTTCACGCGCAACGAGAACGGTTTCGGCAGGCTGTGCGTGCTGCACGTGGCGACGGGCGAGGTGCAGCAGGTCGCGCATGGCGTGCACGGACAGCTGTCGTGGAGCGGCAACCGGCTCGCCGCGGTCCGCACCGGCGCGCGCACGCCGACGCAGGTGGTGGTGTACGACACGTCGTCGTGGGAGCGCACCCTCGTCGCGTCGGGCCCTGCCACCGACTGGTCCGACGACGAACTGGTCGAGCCGGAAGCGATCACGTTCGCAGCAGAGGGCGGCGTGGTGCATGCCCGTCGCTATCGCGCCACCGCCCCGCATCGTGGCTTCATCGTCTGGCTGCACGGTGGGCCAACCGACCAGTGGCAGGTCACGTTCATGCCGCGCATCGCGTTCTGGTGCTCACGCGGGTGGGAGGTGCTCGTGCCCGACCACCGCGGGTCCACGGGCCACGGCCGCGCCTATCAGGAGGCCCTGCAGGGCCAGTGGGGCGTGCTCGACGTGGCCGACACCGTCGCAGCGGTCCGCCATGCGCACGACCGCGGCTGGGGCACGCCCGCGACCACCGTGCTGATGGGCGGGTCGTCGGGCGGCTTCACCGCGCTCGGTGCGGTCGCCGCCGATCCGTCGCTGGTCGCGGCCGCGGTGGTGCTCTACCCGGTGACCGACCTGGAGGGACTCGCCGAACGCAGCCACCGCTTCGAACGCCACTACACGCACGGCCTGGTGGGCCCGTTGCCGCAGTCGTTGGCCGAGTACCGGCGCAGGTCGCCCCTGTGGCACAGCGGCCGGTTCGTGCACACGCCGCTGCTCATCCTTCACGGCGACGTCGATCCCGTGGTGCCGCTGGAGCAGAGCCAGGTGTTCGCCGAGCGCGTGTGGGCCTCGGGTGGGTACGTCGAGCTCCAGGTGTACCCGGGCGAGGGCCACGGGTTCCGCCTGCAACGGCATCAGCTCGACGAGTACGAACGCATCGAGCGGTTCCTCGCTCGTCATGTGCGGATAGCGTCGTGGCCGTGACCGACGACTGGAACCCCAACGACCCCGACGCGACCCGGGTGGTCTACGACCTGTCGGCGTGGTCGTTCGACCAGCAGGCGGAGCTGGCGTCCGAGCTCGCCGAGGCCGAGGTGCCGCACACGTGGGACGGCTCCGACCTCATGGTGCCCGTGGCTGCCGAGCAGGCGGCCGACCTCGTCATCGACACCCTCGAGGAGCGCTTCGGCATCTCCTACGACGACGACGAGGCCGAGGCCGAGGGCGACGGCGAGCCGGCGCAGCGCATCGACATCTCCGACGACGAGCCCAGCACCGAGTACGAGCTGGCCGACTGGTCGCAGGACGACCGCGAGTCGCTCACCGGGGCGCTCGTCACGCAGGCCCGCCCGTTCCGCTGGGAGGGCGACACGCTGCTCGTGCCCACCACCGACGAGGCCGTGGTCGAGGCGTTGCTCGATCTGGTCGAGGCCGGCGAGTCGGCTGCGCTCGAGGTCGACCCTGAGCACGATGCGGTCGACGACCCAGAGGCCGACGACGGCGACCCGCTGCCGTTCGAGACGCTCACCACGTTCTTCCTCGCCGGCGAGCGGTTGAAGAAGAACCCCCTCGACGCCGATGGCCTCGAGCAGCTGCTGGCCGCGGTCGAGGTGGCCGAGCCCAACAAGCCGCCCTACGGCGTCGACGTGCGGCTGTGGCAGCGCACGTGCGAGCTGGCCGACGAGCTGGCCGGTGCGCTCGTCGACGACGAACTGCCCGACGGCGACACGGCGATGTCGGTGGCGGAAGAGCTGCACGACCTGCTGCGCCCGTACATCTGACGTCGGTGCGCTGATGCTGCTCGCCGAGTTGCAGATCTGGCACACACGCCCCGTCACCCCGACACGCCGCATCGCCCTCGGCCACCTCGTGCTGCCCGCGGATCCGGCACCCGGCCTCGGTGGAGTGCTGCTGGCGGCTGTGATGGCCGCCTACCTGCCCAACGTCGACGACGAGCTGTGGCCCGACATCGCCCGCCTCGTCGACCAGGTGGCCCGCGGCGACC
Source organism: Acidimicrobiaceae bacterium (assembly GCA_003154135.1). Classification (GTDB taxonomy): domain Bacteria; phylum Actinomycetota; class Acidimicrobiia; order Acidimicrobiales; family Ilumatobacteraceae; genus UBA668. Next base: position 23,147 of record PMCN01000241.1, on the reverse strand, counting down.
GCGTGGTGCAGCCCCGGCTGCAGCACCGCTACCAGGTCGACCGGCACGGGCTCGCGGTGAGCGTGCACCAGATGATCGGCGATGCCGACCACGTCGAGTTCGACCTGCACTCGATGGGCCGGCCGCTGTCGCAGGTGCTGGGCGCGGTCTACGCGCTCGAACGGTTCGGCGGGCCCATCCGCCAGCAGGTCGCGCCGGTGCTGCACCGTGCCATGCGTTGGCGCGGCCCCATCGGACCGTCGTTCGTCGCCGACATCACGGGTGTCGATCGCATCGAGCTCGTGGGCATCACCGACCCGCGCGCATGGGCGCTCGACGTGCTCGGCTTCTCGATGGGCACCACGAGGGTGAGCAAGAAGGACGTCATGTCGCACTTCCGCGCACGACTGCGCGACGCGCACCCCGACCACGGCGGCGACGACGCCGACGCGGGCGCCGTCATCGAGCGCATCAGCGAAGCACGGCGCATCCTGCTGGAGCACGTCGGATGACACGCCTGCTGCTCTTCCCGGGCGCCGGCACGTCGAGCGATCACCCGTCGCTGGTGGCCATCGAGCGCGCAGTGAAGCCGATGCGCTGCGTGCGCGCCGACTTCCCGTACCGCATCGCCGGCAAGCGCGCGCCCGACCGTGCGCCCGTGCTCCTGCAGGCCGTGCGCGATGCGGCCGTGCCGTTGCTCGCCCGTTCCGGTGGGTTGGTGCTCGGCGGCCGCTCGATGGGCGGCCGCATGTGCTCGATGGTGGTGGGCGATGCCGACGCCCCGTTCCCGGCGAAGGCGCTCGTGCTCATCGCCTACCCGCTGCACCCGCCGGGCAAGCCCGACACGTTGCGCGTCGAGCACTTCCCGCGCATCACGGTGCCGTGCCTGTTCATCTCGGGCACCAACGATCCGTTCGGGACGCCCGAGGAGCTGCAGCGCTGGACCCGCACGATCGCCGGTCCGGTGACGCACCACTGGTTCGAACGCAAGGGCCACGACCTCAAGGGCTGCGACGACGAGATCGCCGCCCTCGTGTCCACCTGGATCCGCGCCCTCTGACCCCCTTCGAACTTTGGCGCTGAGACGGGGCGTACGCCCGTCTCATCGCCAAAGTTGGTGGGGTGGGGTGGGGGTGCGGATCAGCGGGGGGTGACGGCCGGGTCGTCGGGGTTGAGCTGTTCGAGCTCGAGGTGCGCCGTCTCAGGGTAGTACACGAACGCGATGGCGATCGACGCCATCTGCGCCACTGCCGTGAGCGCCATCGCCGCGCCGTAGCTCCAACCGTGATCGCGCAGGATGCCCACGAGCAGGATGCCCACACTTCCGCTGAGCAGGGCCGTCGTGGTGACGAGGCCGTTGGCGGTGCTGCGGTTGCCCGTGGGGAACAGCTCGGCGCGGTACACCGCGAACGCGGGATAGGCCATGCCGCCGAGCAACCCGCCGCCCAGCGAGGCGAGCCACATCGACCCGCCACTGACCATGAAGGCGGCGACGACGAAGAGCGTGGAGATGGGGGTGCAGATGGCGATCAGGCGGCGCCGTCCGACCACGTCGGCGAGGTGGCCGCCGACGATGAGGCCGACCGATGCGGGTGTGCCGGTGGAGAGCGTGAAGAGCGCGATGCCGCCGCCGCTGTAGCCGCGCACCTTGTCGAGGTAGTTGTTCTGGAAGTACGACGCCGGCGCGATGAACAGGTTCGACAGCAGCGCGACCGAGGCGATCATCATCAGCCGCCGCCGGTCCATGCGCGGGCCGATGCGGTGGATGGTCTCGAAGCGGCGCGTCTCGAGGAGGTGGCGCGACAGGCTCACCGCGACGGGCACCCACAGCAACGACACCAGGTACACCAGTCGCCACCCGCTGCTGCCGAGGTCGGTGAGCTTCAGCGCCATCACGGCCACGCCGGCACCGAAGCCCGCCGCCATGGCCAGCACGCTCACCGCGTAGGCGCGGCTGCTCTTGGGCATCTCCTCGGCCGCCGCCACTCCGGCGAGCAGTGCGAGTGCGATGCCCAGAGGACGGCCGACGGTCTGCGAGGCCACGAGCAGCGAGAAGGTGGGTGCAACGGCGCCGATCGCGCACAGCACCGGGGTGAGCCAGGCGAGCAGCACGATGGTGCGGCGGCGGCCGACGCGGTCGGCCATGAGTGCGAACGGCATGGCGATCACCACACCCAGGCGCACCACCGCACCCGCCGCGCCGAGCGCCTTCGACGACACACCGAAGTCGTCGGCGACGAACGTGGCGGTCTGCGTGAACAAGGTGTTGGCGAACGCGGCCGATACCGACGCCATCGCCAGCAGGCCCAGTGTGCGCACCTGGCGCTCGTTGAGCTGGTCGGGCGGGGCCCACCACGGGCTGCGCGCGCCGTCGGGCCGCCGGTTGCGCAAGGTGCGCCGCACCGGCCAGGCGAAGAGCCACCCGAACCACGGCACACGCAGTCGGTAGGTGATGGTCTCGGTGACCGTGCCGCTGCTCGGGTCGCCTGCCGTGGTGAGCACGCGCCGGTAGGAGTGGAAGGGGCCGTGTGCCTGGGCGAAGGAGTGGTCGCCGTCGGCCCGCTCCGTGAGCAGGTCGTCGCGCGGGGTGGTGGCACGGTGCGCGGCGTCGGACTGCGCCGCCCACACCTGGGTGATGGTGTGGTCCCGGTTCCGCACCGCAGGGAGGCTATCCGTCGCACGGCCGGCGGCTGCCGCGGTGGTGGCCGCCAGAGAGGCATACTGGTCGGCGACATGGACGACGACCGCATCCTCATCCGCCGGGCGGGCCCCTTGCAGGGCGAGGTGTCCATCCCCGGGGCGAAGAACTCGGTCCTCAAGCTGATGGCGGCCACGCTGCTCACCGACGGCGAGTTCACGCTCACCAACGTGCCCGCGATCGTCGACGTGGGCATCATGGCCGAGCTGCTGGCCGCCATCGGTGTGCGCAGCGAGCGCCTCGGGCCCGACGTGTTGCGCCTCACCAACGACGGCAACATCACGCCGGTGGCCCCGTACGAGCTGGTCGAGCGCATCCGGGCCAGCATCAACGTGCTCGGCCCGCTGCTGGGGCGATGCGGCCATGTGAGCCTGTCCCTGCCCGGCGGCGACGACTTCGGCAGCCGGCCCATCGACATGCACATCAAGGGCCTCGAGGCCATGGGTGCGACGTTCGAGCTGCGTCACGGTGTGGTGGAGGCGCGAGCCGACCGTTTGCACGGTGCCGACATCACGCTCGAGTTCCCCAGCGTGGGTGCCACCGAGAACATCGTCACCGCCGCGGTCTACGCCAAGGGCACCACGGTCATCGACAACGCGGCCCGCGAGCCCGAGATCGCCGATCTCTGCCAGTTCATGGTCGGAATGGGCGCGCACATCGAGGGCATCGGTTCATCGACGCTCGTCGTGCACGGGGTGGAGCACGGCGAGCTGCATGCGGTCGCCCACGCCGTCGTCCCCGATCGCATCCAGGCCGCCACCTACCTCGCCGCGGTTGCAGTGAGCGGTGGGGAAGTGGTGCTGCGGGGCGCCCGTGGCGACCACATGGACATGCTGCTGCGCCGCTTCCGCGACATGGGCCTCACCATCACGGCGACGGCCGATTCGCTCGCTGTGTGGGCCGACGGTTCGCTGCGCAGCATCGACGTGGCCACGCTGCCGTATCCCGGCATCGCCACCGACTACAAGCCGCTCGTCGTCACCATGCTCACCGTGGCCGACGGCGTCGGCATCGTCACCGAGAACCTCTACCCGGGCCGCTTCCGGTACGTGGAGGAGCTGCAGCGCCTCGGTGCCGACATCCGCGCCGACGGCCACCACGCCGTCGTGCGCGGCGTACCCCGCCTCAGTGGCGCGCCCGTGCGCGCTCCCGACATCCGCGCCGGAGCCGCCCTGGTGGTGGCCGGACTGGCGGCCGACGGCGTGACCACCGTGACGGGCGTGCACCACGTCGACCGCGGCTACGACGACCTCGTCGGTCGACTTCGGCTCCTCGGCGCCGACATCCACCGCGTCCCCGCCGGCTGACCCACATCCGCCACCCCCAGGTCGGGCGCGGTTCCTCTCGAACCGTGCGACCCGCGAACCCCGGTCGGGCGCGATACCCCTCGGATTCGGGCCACGACGGACCCACGGGTCCGCTTCGTCCCACATCTGGGACGAATCGGACCCGTTCACTCGGGGGTCGTTCACTCGTGCGGTGGCGGGTCGGGGGGTTGCTGCTGGGCGGTGACGCGGCGCTTGGCGAGTCGCAGGAGGCCGACGATGACGAGGATGGGACCGAGGACGAGCAGGATCTCGTCCCAGCCGCCCTGGTGCGCCAACACGGGTCAGGCCACCTGGATGACGACGAGCACCTCGCCGGTGGCGGTGCTCTTCACCTCGTAGATGCCGGCCGTGCGGACCTTGAAGTTGAACGTGGCCTGCACGCCGGCCTTCACCTTCTGCTGCATGCCGATGCCCTCGACGACGATCGTGTCGGAGGTGTCGGGGTTGGTGACGTTGAGCGTGACCGACGCGCCCACCCGCGCCAGCTCGACGCGGTCGGGGCTGCTGTCGGCGCCGATCATCACGTCGATCTGCACCGGACCGTCGGCGGCGGTGACCGGCGTGTTGTCGATCATGGTGGTGCCGGTGATGCTCGTCGGCACCACGGCGGTCGTGGTGGGTGCGCCGCCGACATCGACGGCCACGATGGTGCTCGTGGTGGAGCCGGCCACCGACGTGGCGGCATCGACGCCGCCCGGCGCGGCGCCCGCCGAACCGCCCGACGAGCAGCCGGCGAGGGCAGCGACGAGTGCGAGAGCGGCGACGGGACCGATCGCCCGCGCCCGAACTGGAGTCATGAGTCGCAATCCTAGAGTTGTGCCTGGTTCAATGGTCGCTCGACCCCTCACGAAAGTCGTTTGCATGCGCGCCCAGGTGGAAGAGACGATCGAAGTCATCCGGCCTGCGCTGCAGGCCGACGGTGGCGACATCGTGCTGCGCAGCGTCGACGAGACGGCGGGCATCATCTACGTCACCCTGGTGGGCGCCTGCGGCACGTGCCCCACCAGCACGGTCACGCTGAAGGCGGGCATCGAGCGCATCATGCGCGACCGCATCGACGGCGTCACCGAGGTCGTCAACGTCGCCGACGACGCATGAGCCGTCGCACCCGGCCGGTACCGGCCCTCTTCCAGTCGGCCCGCGACGGCGACCGCGGCGCACTCGCCCGACTGCTGTCGCTGGTCGAGCGCGGCGGTCCCGAGGCCCGCGAGATCAGCCGCTTGTCGTATCCCGAATCAGGCAGCGGGTACACCGTCGGCCTCACCGGTGCACCGGGGGCGGGCAAGAGCACCCTCACCTCGGCGACGATCGGCCACCTCCGCTCGCTGGGCGAGGAGGTCGCCGTGCTGGCCATCGATCCGTCGTCGCCCTTCACCGGCGGCGCCATCCTGGGCGACCGCGTCCGCATGCAGGACCACGCCACGGATCCCGGGGTGTTCATCCGGTCGATGGCCACCCGGGGTCACCTCGGCGGCCTCTCGCTGGCCACACCCGAGGCCGCCCGCCTGCTCGATGCCGTGGGCAAGCGCTGGATCCTCGTCGAGACGGTGGGCGTCGGTCAGGTGGAGGTCGAGATCGCCGGCAAGGCCGACACGACCGTCGTCGTCGTCAACCCCGGCTGNNGTCGTCAATCCCGGGTGGGGCGATTCGGTGCAGGCCAACAAGGCCGGGCTGATGGAGATCGCCGACGTCTTCGTCATCAACAAGGCCGACCGCAAGGGCGTCGAGGAGACCCACCGCGACCTCGAGCAGATGCTCGAGCTGAGCGACCTCGCCGACGACGCGTGGCGCCCGCCCGTCCTCGCCGTGGTGGCCACCGAGCGCACGGGTGTGCCCGAGCTGTGGGACACCGTGCTGCGCCATCGCGAACACCTCGTCGCCACCGGCGAGCTGGCCGCTCGCCGCGAGTTCCGCCTCCGCGAAGAGCTGCGCGAGATCGTTGCCCGTCGTCTCGAGCAACGTGCCCGCGAGATCGTCACGCCCGAGCGGTGGAGCACGCTGCAGGCCGACGTGCTCGACCGTCGCCTCGACCCGTGGGCCGCGGCCGACGAGATGTTGGGCGGCGTGGGCGCCTGAGCCTCGCCGACGGCCGGAGCACTATGGTGCCGGCATGGGAGAGCTGGTGCTGCTGGAGCGTCGTGACGACGGCGTGGCCGTGGTGACGTTGAACAACCCGAAGGTGAACGCGCTCTCGCAGGCGCTGCTGGCCGAGCTGCGCTCGGTGGCGCGGGCGCTCACCGACGATCCGCCTGGCGCCGTGGTGCTCACCGGCGGCGAGCGCCTCTTCGCGGCCGGCGCCGACATCAGCGAGTTCGGGGGTGCGTCCGAGGCCCGGGCCATCGGCGAGGGCTTCCACATCGCGCTCGACGCGGTGGCAGCCATCCCGCGCTTCGTGATCGCCGCGGTCAGCGGGTACGCACTCGGCGGTGGCTGCGAACTGGCGCTCGCCTGCGACTACCGCATCGGCAGCGAGCGCGCCGTGTTCGGTCAGCCCGAGGTGCAGCTGGGAATCATCCCCGGCGGCGGCGGCACGCAACGCCTGCCGCGCACCGTGGGTGTGAGCAGGGCGAAGGAGATGATGATCACGGGGCGCCAGGTGAAGGCCGACGAGGCGCTGCGCATCGGGCTCCTCGACGAAGTGGTCGCGCCGGAGGCCGTGCACGAGCGGGCGTTCGCCCTCGCCGCCGAGGTGGCGCGGGGAGCTGTGGCCGCGCAGGCGATGGTGAAGCAGGCGGTCGACGAGGGCACCGAGACCGACCTCATGTCGGGCCTGATGCTCGAGCGGGGCCTGTTCGAGCGCGTCTTCTCCACCGACGACAGCCAGGTGGGCGTGCGCAGCTTCCTCGCCAACGGACCCGGCAAAGCCGAGTTCACCGGCCGCTGACGCTCACACGGCCCGCTGTCACACGGCCCGCTGCTACACGGCCCAGGCGATGGTGCCGAGCTCGACGGGGGAGATGAGGTCGCGGTGCCAGGGCAGGGCGCGCACGGTGATGCCGTACGGGCCTGCGTCGCCCACCACGTAGGTGGCCTCCCACACGCCGTCGGCGGTGAGGGAGAGGGGCACGATACCCGGGCGCCCGATGAACTCGCCCTCGGAGTCGATGGGGCCGTGCAGGGCCTGCACGCTGATGAACTCCTGCTCGAGCCCGTCGATCTCCACGTGCGCCCGCACCTGACGAAGGTCGCCCTCGTGCGCGGGGGAGGTGTCGGCCTCGATGTCGACCACCTTCACGACCGGCCACGCAGCGCGCACGCGCTGCTTCCACGCCGACAGGTCGCGCGCGGCGACGGCACCCTGCGCCAGCGCATGCGTGGAGCTTGCCGCGGCAGGCTCGTAGAAGTCGGTCGCGTAGTCGCGCACCATGCGGGCGGCGGTGACGAACGGCCCGAGCGAGCGCCAGTTGTGCTTCATCTTGTCGACCCAGCCCACCGGTACACCGGCCGCATCGCGGTCGTAGAACAGCGGCACGATCTCGCGCTCGAGCAGGCCGAAGAGGCTGGTGCCCTCACGCTGGTCGCGGCGGGTCAGGTCGGGGTCGTCGTCGGCGGAGTTGATGGCCCAACCGTTCTCGCCGTCGAAGCACTCGTCCCACCACCCGTCGAGGATGCTGCAGTTGAGCGCGCCGTTGAGTGCGGCCTTCATGCCGCTGGTGCCGCAGGCCTCGAGTGGCCGGCGAGGGTTGTTGAGCCACACATCGCAGCCGCGGTACATCATGCGGGCGATGGCCATGTCGTAGTCGGGCACGAACACCAAGCGGTAGCCGACGTCGAGCTGCCGGGCGAACAGTTCGATGTCGCGGATCATGTCCTTGCCCGGCTGGTCGGCAGGGTGCGCCTTGCCGGCGAAGACGAACTGCACCGGTCGGTCGGCCGACAGCAGGAGCTTGCGCAGCCGGTCGGGCTGCGAGAGCAGGAGCGTGGCCCGCTTGTACGTGGCGAACCGTCGGGCGAACCCGATGGTGAGCGCCTTCGGGTCGAGCACTGCGTCGCCCAGTCGCGACCGCACGAACGAGACGAGCTCGGCGCGACTCTTTGCGCGCGCGGCCCACACGGATGCCGGGTCGAGGTGGTCGACGCCGGTCCACGAGGCGGCGTCGGCACCGTCCCACACCGGACCCACGCTCTCGGCGAGCAGTCCCGCCATGTGGTCGCCCACCCATGTGTGCGCGTGCACGCCGTTGGTGATGGAGCCGATGGGCACCTCGTCGACCGGCACGTCGGGCCACAGCCCTGCGAACATCTCGCGGCTCACGGCGCCGTGCAGCGCGGCCACACCGTTGCTGCGCGCGCTGAGGCGCAGGCCCATGACCGCCATGTTGAACTTCTCGTCGGGCTCGTCGTCGCGATGGCCCACTGCCATCAGCTCGTCGAAGGTGATGCCGAGCGAGCCGGCGAAGTCGCCGAAGTAGTGCTCCATCAGCTCGCGGGGGAAGCGGTCGATGCCGGCCGGCACGGGGGTGTGCGTGGTGAACACGCCGCCGGCGCGCACGGCCTCGACCGCGGCGGGGAAGTCGAGCCCGCCGGCGACGAGCTCGCGGATGCGCTCGAGCGACAGGAAGCCGGCATGACCTTCGTTGGTGTGGAACACCTGCGGGTCGAGACCGAGCGCGCGCAGCGCCCGCACTCCGCCGATGCCGAGCACGATCTCCTGACGCAGGCGGTGCTCGATGTCGCCGCCGTAGAGGCGATCGGTGATGGCTGCGGCCTCCGGGCTGTTGCCCTCGACGTTGGTGTCGAGCAGGTACAGCTGCACCCGGCCGACCATCACCTTCCACACGTTCACGTGCACGAGGTCGCCACCGAGGTCGATGCTGATCTGCGCATCGGTGGGCTCGAGCGCCAGACCGTGGGTGTCGAGCGGTGGGTAGCGCTCTTCCTGCCAGCCGTCGGCGTTGAGGCGCTGGCGGAAGTAGCCCTCGGCATAGAGCAGGCCGATGGCGACGAGCGGGAGCCCGAGGTCGGAGGCTGCCTTCAGGTGATCGCCGGCGAGGATGCCGAGACCGCCCGAGTACTGCGGGAGGCTCTCGGAGATGCCGAACTCGGCGGCGAAGTAGGCGACCAGCTCGAGCGGCGAATCGGCGCGACCCTGGAACCATCGCGGCGACTGCATCGCATCGTGCAGACGATCGGCCGCGAGCTGGGTTGCGGCCACGACGTCGGGGTCGTCGGCCAAGGTGGCCCAGCGGTCGGTGGTGATCTCGGCGAGCAGGCGCAGGGGATCGCGCCCGGTGTGCCGCCACACGACCGGGTCGAGGCGCTCGAAGAGCGCCAGCGTCTCACGGTCCCAGGTCCAGTGGAGGTTGGTCGCGACCTCTGTAAGCGCTTGCAGGGCAGGCGGCACCGCAGGGATCACGTTGAACTGACGAACGGAACGCATCCCGGCAAGGATAGTCACCCCGGCGGAGCTGCCGGTCCGTCGGGTGTCACACCGGGCGTGTCACACCGGGCAGCTCACACCGGGCANNGGCAGCTCACACCGGGCAGCTCACACGTGCAGCTCACACGGCTAGTGCAGCTCGATACACGTCGACCGTGACGGTGGCGACGGCGTCCCACGTGTAGGTGCGCCGCAACAACTGGGCGGCGGACGTCCGCAGCCGATCGGCCGCCGACCGGTCGGTGAGCACCTCCACCAGGCGATCGGCCAGCTCGTGAGGGTTGCCGGGCTCGAACAGCACGCCGGCGTCGGTGCCCTCGACGATCTCGGCGAGCCCACCGGTGCGGGCCATGATGGTGGGCGCCCCGGCGGCCATGCCCTCGAGCGCGACGATGCCGAACGGCTCGTAGAGCGACGGGATCACCACGCAGGTGGCGCGCTGCAACATGCGGCGCAGCTCGTCGTCGGCCACGTAGCCGGCCAGCTGCACGATGTCGCCCACCCCCTCCACGTCGATCTGCGTCTGCAGCTCGGGCAGGTACGTGCCGCGGCCGGCGATGATGCACCTGGCGTGGGGCAGCCGCTGGCGCACCTCTCCCATCGCCCGCGCCAGCACTTGGAAGCCCTTCTCGTACTGGATGCGACCCCAGGCCACGACGAGCGCGTCGTCGCTCGTCGCGTCGGCAGCCCGGGTGGAGCTCCACCGGTCGACATCGACGCCGTTGGGCACCAGGTGCACCTTCTCGCGCGGCAGCTCGAAGCTGTCGACGACCTCGCGCACCATGAAGCGGGAACAGGCGATGATGGCGCGCGCCTGATAGGTGAGCCACCACTCGACCGAGTTGATCTCGCCGGGCAGGCCGGAGGGCAGGTGTCCGCCGTGGCGTCCGCGTTCGGTGGCGTGGATGGTGGCCACCAACGGCACGCCGAGCAACGCCTTCAGGGTGTCGCCTGCCCAGGCGACCATCCAGTCGTGCGCGTGCACCACGTCGGGCCGCCAGTCGCCGAGCTGGGTGACGAGCTGCACCAGTTGGTGGTTGGCCGACGCCATGCGTGCCACCAGGCTGTCGTCGGGCAGCCATGGCAGCCCGGTGTCGGCGCGCAGCACGCGCACGCCGTCGATCACGACGTCGTCGGGCTGGTCGGGGTGGTGGAGGCTGCACACCACCACCTCGTGGCCGGCGGCGCACATCGCCGTGGCGAGCCCCTCCACGTGTGCAGCGATGCCGCCGACGACGAGTGGTGGGTACTCCCACGACAGCATCAACACGCGCACGGAGGCGAAAGTAGCAGCGCCGCAGGCACCGCCGGGGGCGCGCAGCACCTACGCTCGTGTCGTGCTGCTCAACGACCTCGATCTCCACCTCTTCGGCGAAGGATCGCACCGGCGCCTGTGGGAGTTCCTCGGCGCCCATGTGCTCCCCGAGGGCGGGGTGCGGTTCGCGGTGTGGGCCCCCAACGCCTCCGCCGTGTACGTGGTGGGCGACTGGAACGGTTGGGGCGAGGGCGTGCAGCTGCAGCCGCAGGGGGCCTCGGGCATCTGGGCGGCGGTGTGCGACACCGCCGCGGCGGGTCACTGCTACAAGTACGCCGTGGTCTCCCGCAAGGGCCTCACCACCATGAAGGCCGACCCGATGGCTCGCGCCTCCGAGTGCCCGCCGTCGAATGCGAGCGTCGTGCCGGCGCCGCCGGCGCACGAGTGGGCCGACGACGACTGGATGGCGAACCGCACCTACGCCCCGGGCACCCCGCTGCGCATCTACGAAGTGCACCTCGGCTCGTGGCGGCCGGGCATCGGCGGCTACCGCGAGATCGGTGAGCAGCTGGCCGACCACGTGTCGGCGCTGGGCTTCACGCACGTCGAGCTGCTTCCCATCGCCGAGCACCCGTTCGCGCCGTCGTGGGGATACCAGGTCACCGGTTACTACGCGCCCACCGCCCGGTTCGGCAGCCCCGACGACCTGCGCGCGATGGTCGACACGTTGCACCGCCGCGGCATCGGCGTCATCGTCGACTGGGTGCCGGCCCATTTCCCGAAGGACGACTGGAGCCTTGCTCGCTTCGACGGCACCGCGCTCTACGAGCACTCCGATCCGCGTCAGGGCGAGCACCCCGACTGGGGCACNNAACTTCCTCGTCGCCAACGCGCTCTACTGGCTGCACGAGTTCCACGTCGACGGCCTGCGCGTCGATGCGGTGGCGAGCATGCTGTACCTCGACTACTCGCGACCGGCCGGTGGTTGGATCCCCAACCGCGAAGGCGGCCGCGAGAACCTCGATGCCATTGCGTTCGTGCAGCAGCTCAACACGGTGATCGCCGAGGAGGCACCGACGGCGATGGTGATCGCCGAGGAGAGCACCGCNNCATGGGTTGGATGCACGACACGCTCGGCTACATGCGCACCGACCCGGTGCACCGCAAGTGGCACCATCGAGACCTCACGTTCGGGCTGCTCTACGCGTTCAGCGAACGCTTCGTGCTGCCGTTGAGCCACGACGAGGTGGTGCACGGCAAGGGCAGCCTGCTCAACAAGATGCCGGGTGACGACTGGCAGCGTTTCGCCAACCTCCGCGCGCTGTACGCGTGGATGTGGGCGGCGCCAGGCGCGCCCCTGCTGTTCATGGGAGCCGAGCTGGCGCCGTTCACCGAATGGAACGAGGCCACCGGGCTGCCGTGGCACCTGCTCGACTTCACGCCGCACCGAGGCGTGCGCGACGTGCTCGCCGAGCTCAACAGGTTGGTCACGGTGTGGCCGGCCTTGCACGAACGCGATCACGAGCCCACCGGCTTCCAGTGGCTCGATGCCAACGACGCCGACCACTCGGTCTACGCACAGCTGCGCTGGGGCTATGCCGGTGGTACCGCCGTGGCGTGCGTGGCCAACTTCACGCCGGTGCCGCGCCCGGGCTACCGGCTCGGCTTGCCCTGGGTGGGCGACTGGGAGTTGCTGCTCGACACCGATTCGGCCGCGTGGGGCGGCAGCGGGTTCGCCGGGTTCTCGCTCGAGGGCCACTCGGTGACCGCCACCAGCGAGGTGCCCTGGCAAGGGCAGCAGGCGTCGGTCGAGATCGATCTGCCGCCGCTGTCGGTGCTCTGGTTGGGTGCCCGCCGATCGTGATCAAGGTGTTGCGCGACGAGCGCATGCGTCAGGTGTTCAGCGCGTGCATCACGCTGGGCCTCGCGGTCGGCGTGTTCGCCGTGTCGTTCGGCGTGGCGGCCGTGGGTGCCGGTGCCACGGTGGCGCAGACGTGCGTGATGTCGCTGCTGGTGTTCACGGGCGCATCGCAGTTCTCGGCGGTCAGCGTCATCGGCGCCGGCGGCTCGCCCGCGTCCGCGTTCGGCGGCGCCGCGATCCTGGCCGCCCGCAACGGCGTGTACGGGCTGGCCATGGCGCCGCACCTGAAGGGCCGGGTGGCCACCCGCCTGGTGGCAGCCCAGCTCACCATCGACGAGAGCACGGCGATGGCCGCCGCCCAGGAGGACGACTCGCACCGCAGTGCGGCGTTCTGGGTGACAGGGCTCGCCGTGTACCTGTTCTGGAACACCGGCACGCTGATCGGCGCGCTGCTCGGGAAGGCGGTGGATCCCAAGGTGTACGGCCTCGACGCGGCGTTCCCGGCCGCCTACGTGGCGATGGTGTGGCCGCTGCTGCGCCAGCGCCGCCCGGCGACGGCCGCGGTCATCGGCGCCGTGGTCTGCCTGGCGCTGATCCCCTTCGTGCCGGTGGGCGTTCCCATCCTGTGCGCCACCGTGGGCATCCTCGTCGGCGTACCGACGCCGGCGGCCGACACCGTCGTGAGCGAGACGTCATGAGTGAGACGTCATGAGCTGGACGTTCGTGCTCGTGCTGGCCGCCGCCAGCTATGCGTTCAAGGTGCTCGGCCTGGTGATCGTCGGCGACCGCCGGCTGCCACCGATGCTCGACCGCTGCCTGGCGCTCATCCCCGCCGCGCTCATCGCCGCCCTGGTCATCACCAACACCTTCGCCGATGGCAAGCACCTGCAGATCGACGCCCGCGCCGCCGGGGTGGGCGCCGCCGTGGTCGCCGCCTGGCGCAGGGCGCCGATCATCGTCGTCATCGTCACCGGCGCCGTGGTGACCGCCGTGCTCCGCCGGTTCGCCTGAGCCCGGCACACCTGGCCCGGCACACCTGGCCCGGCACACCTGGCCCGGCGTCAGGTCGACTCGACCAGGCGGCGCAGGTTGCGCAGGTTGCGGCGCCAGATGGGGCCGAGCGCCACCCAGCCGCCCAGGCGAGCACCGAGCCGTCCGGCCATCCACCAGGGGAAGGTGAGGGTCTCCGCCCATTCGAAGCGCGTGCGCCGGCCGAGGTCGATGGGGGTGAGCGTGAAGCGACCGGTGCCCGTGACGAGGCCGGTGTGGCGCACGCCCATCACCTCGCCGGGCACCCACTCGGTGATCTCCATGCGGTCGACCAGGCGGAACGGGCCGACCTTGGTGTCGCACAGGAACTCGGTGCCCGTGCCGCGGGTCTGCTCGCCGGTGAAGCGGATGGCCACGGCGTCGTGCATCCAGTCGACGTGGTGCTCGACGGGTTCCACCACCTGCCACACCCGCTCGGTGGTGGCGTCGATGTCGATGCCGACGCGAATGCCGGACATGACGGGATCAGGCTTCGACGGCGACCTTGCGCAGCTGCTCGGCGGCCAACTCGGGCGGCACGATGTTGATCATGACGCCCGTGCCGCGCTCGAAGCCGGCCGTGGTGACCAGGTTCGGGAACAGGTGCACGTGCCAGTGGTAGGCGCCCGTGTAGTGGTGCGGCGCCGTGTGGAAGACGAGGTTGTACGCCACGTCGCCGTGGATCTCGCGCAGCGCGATGAGCGAATCGCGAATGGCCGCACCCATCGTGGCCAGCGTCTGCGGCGAGCTGTCGGTGAGGTGCAGGTCGTGGCTGCGGGGGATGATGAGCAGCTCGTAGGGCGCTCCCGCCCAGTACGGGCTGACGCACATGACGTCGTCGTTGGAGAACAGCACACGTTTGCCGTCGACGAGCTCGGCCTCGACCGTGGCGCACAGGATGCAGCCGCCCTCGAAGCGGGTGAACGCGCGCTGCTCCTCGAGGATCTCGCCCGGCACGAACGGCAGCCCGAGNNCCGTGGTTGATGATGGCCTGCGTGTAGCGGACGTTGCTGGTGGCGCCGTGCTGCTGCAGCCGACGGCTGAGCAGGTACATCATCTGCGCCGCGTCGTCGTCGGTGAACTTGTGCACGCCGCCGTCGTGGTCGGGCGTGTACACGAACACCTCGTGGATGCCGCTGGCCTCGGCCTCGACGTGCACCGGCCCGAGGTGGTGCACCGCGAACGGCTCGTCGCCGTCGAACGCCGGGTACAGGTTGGGGATGACGCGCATGCGCCAGTGACCGCCCTCGTCGAGCGTCTCGAGCGCGGGAAGCGTGGCTTCCTCGTGGCCCGGGCAGAAGGGGCAGGGACGATCGGGTTCGGCCTCGACCTGCGTGTCGCGGGGCGCGAAGTCGCTCGGGCGCTTGGCCCGGTCGGCGACGATGGTGACCCATCGGCCGGTGAGAGGATTCAGACGAAGTTGGCTCACAGCACGTTCAGCCTAGGACCTCGGGGGCGGTCACGAGCGGACGTGCCCGGATTTCACCCCTGACCTGGGGGTGTAGACACTCACGTGGCGGGCACTGTCGTGGTCGAACGGCTCGCCGGCGAACGACTCCCAGCGGTCGCGCAGCACCAGTCCGGCTGCTGCGGCCATCGTGTCGAGCTGTGACACCGTGGCCCAGCGGATGCTCCACGGGCGCAGCCGCACCCCGCCACCCTCGGTGATCTCGACGTACTGGCCTTCGGCCCGCTGCCCGTCCACGTCGGCCGTACTGACGCTGAGCACGACCCGATCGACCTGTACCGAGCGAACCGTCAGACTCGACGCGGCGGTCGACTGCGTGTCGGGGACGAACGCTTCGAGCGCGAAGACGCCTCCCTCGCCCAGCCGGGCAGCCACGGCGTGGAAGCACGCCTGCTGGCGCTCCTCGGTGAGCAGCGAGAAGAACGTGTTGTAGGCGACCAACACGAGCGAAAACGGCCCGACCGGCAGATCGTCGACCATGTCGCCGCGGACGGCGTGCACGGCGTGGCCACCCGGCTTCGCGGCCAGACGGTGGAGCATCGCCTCGCTGCTGTCCACCCCGTGAACCTCCGACCCCGTTGCCGCCAACGGGATCGCGAGGCGACCTGTGCCCACGCCCAGTTCGAGCACACGACCGCGGCCGGCGAGCCCAGCCAGTGCGGCCACCGAGGTGTCGGTGTCGGTGATGCCCGCGTACCAGTCGTCGTACACATCGGCGAACCCGTCGCCGTAACTGCCGTCGTGGTAGCCGCGCATGACCGACATCTTCGACCAGAATGGCGCCGTGAGCCAATGGGCGGGGATCGAGTCGGGTGCACCGGTCGTCGCGCGACGCACCGCCGGGCCCATGGTCGCTCGCCGCGTGGTGCCACGCCTGCGCCGCACCGATCGGCTGGTGGTCGGATCGATCGACGCGGCCGCCCACGTGCTTCAACGCCGAGCCCGCGACGTGCTGCTGGGCGCCGGCCTGTTCATGCTGCCGATGGTGGCGCTCAACCTGGTCCTGTCGGTACTCGCGTTCCGGCACTTCGACTCGTTCTCCGGCATCTTCGCCGAGCGCGGGTACGTGGGTGTGGAGACCGGAGCGGCCTTCATGGCGCTGGTGGTGCAGTCGTTCACCGCTCACCTCATCGGCGCGTACGCAGCGGTCTACCTGGTGCGCTACCAGCTCGGCGGCGACCCCACCATTCGCCAGTGCGCCGGGGTGGTCGTGCGACGTCTGCCGCTGCTGCTGGTCACCTGGGTGCTCACCCACTGGTGGGCGATGCTGGTGGTGCTCGGGGCGCTGAGCTACCCGGGGGTCGCCGCGCTGATGATCATGCTCCTGGTGCCCATCGTCGGCCTGCTCGACACCCTCGTGGTGTTCGCGGTGCCCGCGATGATGACGGAACGACTGGGCGTCGCGAGCGTTCGTCGTGGCTACCGCCTGGCCCGCCTGCGCTTCGGTGCCGTGTGGGGCTTCGTCAACCTGTCGTCGCTCATCGCCACAGTGCTCTTCTTGTTCATCGGGTTCCTGCCGACACTGGCGCAGAGCACCCATCTGATCACGTTCGGCCCATACGGCTGGCTGGTGCAGGGCGTGGCGCTGGAGCTGGCGCTGCTGGTGGTGGTGCCGTTCTCGGCGCTGGCCACGGCCGAGTGCTACCTGCAGGTGCGGGTGCACGCCGAGGGCATCGACATCGCGATGGCAGCCGATCGCGCGTTCGGGCCGGCTGCATGACCATTGCCGCCGCACTCCGTCAGCTGTTGCTCGTCCTCGCCGCGCCACCGCCCACTGATCCACTGGGCACGGTCGCCCAGGATCCGGAGACCGCGCGTCAGCAGGCGTGCAAGCTGCTGGCCGATTCGCCGACCACGTGTGCGAAGGCGAAGCCGTCGTCGAACCCGCCGTCGAACGTCGATCTCAGCTGGCTCGACCTCCTGCTGTGGGTGTTGGTCATCGCAGTGCTCGTGGCCATCGTGTGGCTCGTCGTGCGAGCGATCCTCAATCGCACCGGTCATCGGTCGGCGCGGGCGAAGCACGCGGGCGACAGCGTCGACGACGTCGACATCGTGGAACGCGACGCGGTGGCCGTCGACCGCTCGCGCGAGCCGGGCAACTGGCGAGCCGAGGCCGACGATCATCGTCGCGCGGGCCGGTTCCGCGAGGCCCTGCGCTGCCGCTATCGCGCGCTCGTCGGCGACCTCGCACGTCGCGGCCTGATCGACGAGATACCCGGGCGTACGACGGGCGAGGAACGTGCCCAGCTCCGACATGTGCAGCCGGCGGCCGGCACCCCATTCGACGCCGCAGCCGACCTGTTCGACGGCGCCTGGTACGGACACGCCGATGTCGACGCGGCTGCCGACGACCACTTCCAGACGCTCGAACGCGACGTCCTGGCGCGAGCAGGAGCGAGGCGATGAGCGCGCGCAGCGCGCATGCCGAGCAGGGCCACGGCGGCCGCATGGCGTTGACCGCGTTGCTCGTCGTGCTGGTGGCGCTCGCCATGCTGCTGCTCGTGCGGGCGCGTCCGAAGTCGGAACCGTTCGACCCGCGCAGCGGCAACGCCGACGGCGCACGCGGCTTGGTGCTGCTGCTGCAGCACTTCGGCGCAACGGTCGACATCGTGCGCACCGCTCCCGCGCCGGGCGCCGACGTGCGTGTGCTGGTGCTGCAGGACCGCCTCGACGACCAGCAGCGCGGCGCGCTCACGTCGTTCTTGGCGGGAGGTGGCGTGGCGGTGGTTGCCGACCGTTCGAGCCCGCTCGCGGGTGGCGCGCCCACCACCGCGTTCACGGGCACGCTCGACACGCTGCTGGCCGACGCGACCGCGGAGTCGAACGTTCGGCCCGGGCTGTGCGACATCCCCGCGCTCGGGCTGCTCCGCGGGCTGTTCGTCGCGCAAGGCGTGCGGTACACGGTGGGTACCGGCGACACGAAGTGCTTCGAGAACGGCGGCGTCGCGTTCGTGGTGGCCCGCCACACCGGCAGCGGCACCGCGGTGGTGCTCGGCGACAACGCGCTGTGGACCAACCAGTACCTGCGCTACGGCGACAACGCCGGCCTCGCCACCGCACTGCTCGCCCCGCACCCGGGTGTGCACGTGCAGGTGCTGCTCGGCTCGAAGGCGGCCCCGAGCGCTGCCGACATCGGCACGGGCAGCCAGACGCTGAGCGATCTGGTGCGTCCCGGTGTGTGGATGGCGCTCACCCAGTTGGCCATCGCCTTCGTGGTGTTCGCGCTGGCCCGTGGCATCCGGTCGGGGCGCCCGGTGCGCGAGCCCGATCAGGTGCCCATCGCGGGCAGCGAGCTGGTGGTTGCCACGGGCAGCCTCATGCAACGCGCCCGCCACGCCGAACGCGCCGGGTGGTTGCTGCGCGCCAACCTCTATCGCGAGCTCTGCCGCCGCTATCGGGTGCCGCCCGCCGCGTCGATCGCGCAGCTCGACGCCACCGTGTCGGCCCGCGGCGCCACGCCGCCCGGACTCGTCGCCGCAGTGCTGCAACTCGACGTGGTCGACGACGACGGTCTGCTCGACCTGTGCCGGCGGCTGCAGCTCCTGCGCGACCAAGCCCTCGAATCCGACACCCCTCAGGACACCGTGACGTCTCAGGACACCGTGACGTCTCAGGACGCCGTGACGCCGCAGGACACCGTGACGTCTCAGGACACACTAGAAGGAGCACATCAGTGAACGACACAACCAGGTCACCGCTCGAGGCCGTGCTCGCCGTGCGCAACGAAGTGGGCAAGGTGGTGGTGGGCCAGGAGGGCGTGCTCACCGGGGCCATCGCCGCACTGCTGGTGAACGGCCACGTGTTGCTGGAGGGCGTGCCCGGCGTGGCCAAGACGTTGCTCGCCAAGGCGCTCGCCGCGTCGTTCGACATGAAGTTCACCCGCCTGCAGTTCACCCCCGACCTGATGCCGAGCGACGTCATCGGGCAGCAGCTGGTGGGGCAGACGCAGTCGGGCGTGCGCTTCGAGTTCCGCGAAGGCCCCGTGTTCACCAACCTGCTGCTCGCCGANNGAAGGCACCTACCCACTGCCCGAGGCGCAGCTCGATCGGTTCCTGTTCAAGCTCAACGTGGGCTACCCCACGGCGAAGCAGGAGAGCGAGATGGTCGCCCGCCACGACGCGGGCATGGACCCGCACGACGTGGCGGGCGCAGGGGTGCGGGCCGTTGCCAGCGCCGCCGATCTCGCCGCCGGCCGTGCGGCCATCCAGGGCATCCGGGTGGAGCCTGCGGTGCAGGACTACATCGTGGCCCTGTGCCGCGCCACGCGTGAATCGCCCTCGTTGCAGCTGGGGGTATCGCCCCGCGGCACCACGTGGCTGCTGCACGCCTCGAAGGCGTGGGCCTGGCTCAGCGGTCGCGCGTTCGTCACGCCCGACGAGGTGAAGGCCGTCGCCAAACCGTGCCTGCGCCACCGCGTGATCGTGCGTCCCGAGCTCGAGCTGGAGGGCACCACGGCCGACGCGGTGCTCGATGGCCTCCTTGCCACCGTGCCGACGCCGCGCTGAGCGCTGTGGCCCACATGCGCTCTCGTCCCGCCTTCCCGGTGCCCACCACGCGCTTCGCCGCGCTCGTGGCCGTCACCGGGCTGGCGTTGTTCGCGTGGCCGGGCCGGAGCTGGCTCGCCCTCGGAGTGGTCGAGCTCGTGCTGGCGGTCGCGCTCGTCGCCGACGCGGTCGGGTGCGTGTCGCCGCGGCGCGTCGACGTGCACCGCGAGGTGGCCGAGTCGGTCACCCTCGGCGAGACCGTCGAACTGGCGTGGGTCGTCGACAACCGCGGCACGCGGCGCAGCAGGGTCACTGTCACCGACGCGCTGTGGCCCAGTCTGCAGGCCCAGCGCAGATCGGTGCGCGCCACGCTGCGCCCTGGGGCCCGACTGCGTTCCACCACGCACCTCCAGCCCTCACGACGCGGCCGCTTCCCGCTCGGTGACGTCACCGTCAGGGTGGAGGGACCGATAGGGCTGGCCAGCCGGCAGGCCACACGACAGGTCCCCGGAGGCATCCGGGTGATGCCCGCGTACCCCAGCCGCATCGAGGTGCAACGCCGCATCCGGGTGCCACGCGTGCTGGAGGTGGGACTGCGATCCATCCGCACGAGCGGCGGTGGCACCGAGTTCGACCAGCTGCGCGACTTCCGGCCCGACGACGAGTTCCGACGCATCGACTGGCCGGCGACCGTGCGGCTGCAGCGGCCGATCGTGCAGCAGCACCGCGCCGAGCGCAACCAGAACATCGTGCTGCTGCTCGACAACGGTCGCGTGATGGCGGGCACCGTCGGCGGCGTGCCGCGCGTGGAACACGCGATGGACGCGGTGCTCGGCGTGGTGCAGACCGCGACGAAGCTCGGCGATCGCGTCGGCCTGCTCACGTTCGACCGGCAGGTGCGCAGCATCCTCGTGGCCACCAACGGCAAGAGCCAGCTCGGTCGCGCAGCGGAGGCGATGTACCTCCTCGAGCCCGAGTACGCCGAGAGCGCCTACCACACGGCGTTCATGCACGCCGCGGCCCGGTTCCGGCGACGCTCGCTCTACATCGTGCTCACCGACCTCGTCGAGGCCGTGGTGGAGCAGGCGCTGCTGCCGGCGCTGCCGATCATCACCCGTCGCCACCTCGTGGTGGTGGCCGCCGTGCAGGATCCTGCTGTGCGCGAGTGGGCCGATGGCGGCGTGCACCAATGGCCCAGTGAGGCCTACCGCGAGGCGGCCGCCGTGAACCAGCTCGGCCAGCGCGCTCGCGCGGTCGCTCGCCTGCGGGCGGCAGGTGCAGTGGTGGTCGATGCGGCCCCGGGCCGGCTGGCGGTCGAGCTGGTCGACACCTACCTCGAGCTGAAGGCCAGCGGGCGCCTCTGACCCACCGCGTGCGCGATCAGAGCGGCGCGTCGGCGGTGTAGTCGCCGCGACCCTCGCGATGGGCGCGCACGGCGTACACGATGGTCCACCCCCAGAACAACGTGAACACGAACACGCCGATGCCCACGCGGACCCAGGTGCTCCACGGGCGACCGGTGACGAAGCCCTCCACCAGTGCGGCGAGCAGGAACGCGACGACGAGCCCGACCAGCACGCTGCCGGCACGCCGCGCCTCGTCGACGACCGCGTTGAAGCGCGGTCTGTCGCCAGGGTCGATGACCGCCCAGCCGATGCGCAGCCCGGCGGCACCGGCGACGGTGACGGCTGAGATCTCGAGCATGCCGTGCGGCAGGATGAGGCCCCAGAACTTGTCCCACTGGCCCACGTGGGTGAACAGCCCACCCGCGACGCCCACGTTGGCGGCGTTCCACACCAGCAGCGCCACGGTCACGACGCACAGCAGGATGCCGGCGGCGAAGGCGAGGAAGCCGACTCGGATGTTGTTGAGGAAGACCTGCGTCGCGAAGTTGCGCGACGGCTGGTTGCGGTAGTAGTCGGCGAAGTCCTGGTTGATGTACTGCTGGCTCGCGGCATCGGGGGCCACGACGTGGAACGCGGTGGGCGAGATCGACAGCCACACCTGCAACGCGGCCCATGGCACAGCCGTGAGCAGTGAGGCGACGGCGATGTACCGGCGCAGCGAGTAGATGGCGGCGGGGAACGTGAGCGTGGCGAACTGCACGACCCCGCGGCGCACCTCGGTGTCGCGCTGGCCGTAGAGCACGCCGTGCGCATCGCCCACCAGCAGCGTGAGCCGGCTGACCAGCGCCGAGTCGTCGGCGTACTCGACGCGTGCCTGGGCGAGGTTGGCGCCGCACCGCTGGTACAGGTGCACCATCTCGTCGAGCTCGTCGGGCGACATCGTGCGGATCTTGCGCGCCGCCTCCGTGAGCTGCTGCAAGCGCCACCACGCCCCCTGGTGCGCTGCCACGAAGGCGTCGATGTCCACTCGCCTCACGGTAATGGCCGCCTAGGGTGAGTCCCGCGATGGACGGCATCATCACCCCCGAAGCAGTGGTGCTCGAGGTCGACACCGCGGGTGTCGCGTCGCGTGTGCTGGCCGGCGTGGTCGACCTGGCCGTGCAGTTCGGTCTGCTCATCGGCGGCTTGACGATCATCTCCGTCATCGGTCTCGCCGACAGCAGCCGCTCCCAGACCTATTCCGCCATCCTCGTCGCAGCGGTGCTGATGGGGTACCCGGTGGTGTCGGAGACGCTGATGCGCGGCCGCACCATCGGCAAGAAGGCGCTCGGCCTGCGCGCGGTCACGCTCGAGGGCGCGCCCATCAGGCTGCGCCACGCGATGCTGCGCATGATGGGTGGCCTGGTCGACCGCTACCTGCCTCCGCTGGGTGTCACCGGCACGGTGATGGTGCTGTGCACCAAGCGGCACCAGCGCGTGGGCGACCTGCTGGCCGGCACCATCGTCATCCGCGACCCGGCGCGCACGCTGCTGCCGCCCGCGGTGTGGTTCCCGGTGCCGCCCGGCTACGACGAGTACGCGGCCGCCATCGACCCGACGGCGATGACCGACGACCAGTACACCGTGATCCGCTCGTTCCTGATGCGCAACCGCGAGCTCGGTGCCGACGCCAGATATGCGCTGGCCGCCGATCTGGCCACCCGCTCCGCCACCACGCTGCACCACCCGTGGGACCGTCGCGTGCATCCCGAGGTGTACCTGCTGTGTGTGATCGCCCGCTACCAACGACGCAACTTCCCCGACTACCAACCGTCCTCCTGGCAACCCTCGTCCTGGCAACCGTCGTCCTGGCAACCGTCCGGGCAGGCGTCCGGGCAGACCCGCTGATGCTGCTCGGCTCGTAGGCTGGGGCGGGTGGAACGGCTCACCTACCTCGACCATGCGGCCACCACGCCCATGCGCGCCGAGGCGGTCGACGCGATGTTGCCGTTCCTGTCCGAGCAGTTCGCCAACCCGTCGGGGTCGCACCGCTTCGCACGCGAGGCACGCAAGGCGGTCGACGAGGCGCGCGACGTCGTGGCCGAGGTGCTCGGGTGTGCCCCGGGTGAGGTGGTCTTCACCAGCGGCGGCACCGANNGCACCGAGAGCGACAACACCGCCATCTTCGGCGCCGTCGCGCGGCGCGGCGGTGTCGCCGTGTGCCCGGCAGCCGAGCACCACGCGGTGCTTGCCTCGGTCGAGCAGTCGCACGGCGTGGTGGTACCGGTGCTGGCCACGGGCGAGTGCGATCTCGAGGCCCTCGCCGACGCGCTGCAGGCG
>PMCN01000168.1 GCA_003154135.1 Acidimicrobiaceae bacterium | reverse complement strand
CCCGTGCTGGGCGAAGGCGGCTACATCCCCGCTCCGCCGGCGTTCATCCACGGCATCGTCGAGCGCTGCCGGGAGCACGGCATCCTCTTCATCGCCGACGAGGTGCAGAGCGGCTTCGGCCGTACCGGAAAGATGTTCGCCGTCGAGCACTACGGCATCGAGCCCGACGTCATCTGCATGGCCAAGGGCATCGCCAGCGGGTTCCCGTTCGCCGCACTCGGCACCCGCCGCGAGCTCGACGACAAGTGGACCAAGGGCAGCCACGGCGGCACGTACGGCGGCAACGCGATGGGATGCGCCGCCGCGCTCGCGACCATCGAGATCATGCAGGAGCCCGGCTTCCTGCCCAACGTGGTGGCCCGCGGCGAGCAACTGCAGGCGGGCATCCGCGAGCTGCAGCGTGAGCACCCGGTCATCACCCAGGTGCGCGGGCTGGGCCTCATGGTGGGCACCGAGTTCAGCGATCCGGCACGGGTGTCGGCCATCACGCAGCACTGCTTGCAGGAGGGGCACCTCATCCTCATGAACGCNNACGCTGCAGCGCCGCATCGACCAGCAGCTGATGGACGAGCACCACCTGTCGCTGGCGTGGTTCGAGTGCCTCGGCGCCATCCGTGACGCGGGCGGCGAGATGCGCGTGCACGCGCTGTGCGAGGCGCTCGGTGACCTGCCGAGCAGCCTCTCGCGCCGGCTCGACCGCATGGAGGACGACGGATTCGTGCGCCGCACGCACCAGCCCAAGAGCGACGACCGGCGAGCGGTGGTGGTGTCGCTCACGGCACACGGCAGAGCCGAGTGGCGCGATGCGAACATCACGTTCCGGCGAATGGTGCAGCAGCACTTCGCTCAACGGCTCACCGAGACCGACATCGCCGCACTGCAACGGGTGTTCACCAAGTTCGGCTGAACCTTCGATTTCGGCTCGATCGCCACCCGCGGGCAGACTTCCCCCAACTCGTGCAGGCAAGGAGCCCCCATGACCACCGCAGTCATCGTCGATGCAGTTCGTACGCCGCTCGGACGGCGCAACGGGAAGCTGAAGGACTGGCACCCGGTCGACCTGGCCGCCGAGACCCTGAAGGCCTTGCAGCAGCGGTCGAACCTCGACCCTGGCCGGGTGGACGACGTGGTGATGGGCTGCGTGATGCAGGTGGGCGAGCAGGCCTTCAACGTCGGCCGCAACGCGGTGCTCGCCGCCGGCTGGCCCGACAGCGTGCCCGGCACCACCATCGACCGCCAGTGCGGTTCCAGCCAGCAAGCCGCGCACTTCGCCGCGCAGGGCGTGATGGCCGACGCGTACGACATCGTCGTCGCCGCCGGTGTCGAGGTGATGACTCGCGTGCCCATGGGTTCGGCGATGGCCGACGGCAAGTTCGGCTTCCCGTTCGGACCCGAGATGAGCGCCCGCTACGCACCCGAGGGTGGCCTGGTGCCCCAGGGCATCAGCGCCGAGCTCATCGCCGACAAGTGGGGCATCACCCGCGACGACATGGATGCGTTCGGCGCCCGTTCGCAGGCCTACGCCCGTCGTGCCACCGACGAGGGTCGCTTCCTGGGTCAGATCGTGCCGGTGGTCGGTGCCGACGGGGCGATGGTCACCATCGACGAGGGCCTGCGCGACACCACCCGCGAGTCGCTCGCCGCGCTGAAGCCCGCGTTCCGTCCGGAGGAGGAGGGCGGCCGCGTCACCGCCGGCAACTCCTCACAGATCACCGACGGTGCGTCGGCACTGCTCATCATGAGCGAGGAGCGCGCCCGCCAGATGCGCCTTCGCCCGCGAGCCCGCTTCGTCAGCTTCGCGGTCACCGGCGACGACCCGCGCCTGATGCTCACCGCGCCCATCCCGGCCACCATCAGGGCGCTGGCCAAGGCGGGCCTCACCATCGACGACATCGACCTCGTCGAGATCAACGAGGCGTTCGCCTCCGTGGTGCTGGCCTGGGAGAAGGAGCTGCACCCCGACATGGAGAAGGTGAACGTGAACGGCGGCGCGATCGCCCTCGGCCACCCGCTCGGGGCGTCGGGCGCCCGCCTCATGACCACCCTGCTCAACGAGCTCGAGCGCACCGGCGGGCGCTACGGCCTGCAGGTGATGTGCGAGGGCGGCGGCATGGCCAACGCCACGATCATCGAGCGGATGGGCTGAACCCTCACCTGCACGGTGAGGCCCTAGCCTGATCCCATGCCCGCGCTGTCCACCATCATCTGGGTCGGCATCGGCGTCGTGGGCGGCTACATCCTGTGGAAAAGTGGCATCGGCATGCTGCGCAGCTTCACCACACCCCTCCCGCCGCCGCCACCCGCAGGTGAGATGCGCAAGATCAACGTCAGGTACCGCTGCAGCGTCTGTGGGCTGGAGCTGAAGATGACCCTGGCCCCCGACGAGGACCCGCCGCCGCCGCGACACTGCCTCGAAGACATGGACCTGGTGGCGCCCGTCTTCGAGTGAGTTGCCCACAGCCTGTGGACAACTCTGTGGGCGAGTTACATCCGTGTGATTCGGCCAACGCTTCGGCGAACGCTCCGGCCGGTGCCCCCGGCTGTCCGGCCGGCTACCGCCACTTGGTGGCGGTGAACAGCCCGGCGAGCATGAACACCAGGCCGACCAGCACCGGTGTGTTGGTGTTCGCGAACGCAGGCACCACGTAGCGGCTGATGATGCACAGCACGCCGATGAGGATGAAGACCGCCATCAGGATGGGCACCCAGCGCGGGCTCTCGTAGAGCTCCTTGGCCGCCGGTGGCGTGTAGCGCGAGGAGGCCGACACCGCGCTGTCGTGATGCGCGGCCACTTTGGCCATGGCGGTCACCTGCCCGGGCTTGGTGCCCTTGGGAGTCACTCGGCCGGTCGTCGTACGTTTGGGGGGAGCCACGGCCGAACAGTGTAGGCGCCACAACCCATTCGACAACGGACGAGCCGACCGGGCAGGCTGTACGGGTGCCCCGCGTGCTCGTCATCGACAGCTACGACAGCTTCGTCTACAACCTCGTGCAGTACATCGGCGAGCTCGGTGCCGAGCCCATCGTCGTGCGCAACGACCAGCTCACGGTCGCCGAGGCGCTCGCCCTCGAGCCTCACCTCGTGCTCCTCTCCCCGGGTCCGGGCCGTCCCGAGGACGCCGGCATCATCTGTGCGGCCATCCCCGCGTTCGCCGCGGCCGGCATCCCGGTGCTCGGTGTGTGCCTGGGTCATCAGGCCATCGGCCACGTGTACGGCGGCGCAGTGGTGCGTGCTCCCAGCCTCATGCACGGCAAGACCTCGCCCATCGAGCACCGCGGCGTGGGCGTGTTCGAGGGACTGCCCTCGCCATTGATTGCCACCCGCTACCACAGCCTGGTGATCGACCCCGCCTCGCTACCCGACTGCCTGCAGGTGACGGCCACGTGCGACGACATCATCATGGGGGTGCGCCACCGCACGCTGCCGGTGGAGGGCGTGCAGTTCCATCCGGAGAGCATCCTCACCTCGGCCGGTCACGACCTGTTGCGCAACTTCCTGCGCCGCGCCGTCGCTCACGCCTGACGGCGCATCCGGGCCGCGAGCGCCAGCAACTTCTTCCCCTCCGCCGGCGACATGTTGCGGTCGAGCGACTTCAGCTCTGCCACGCGCGCAGTGCACCGCGCGAACTCGGCGCCGCGATACCGCCGGGAGAACTCGCGAGCCATCGCCAGGCGCAGCGGCTGCACGACTGCACGCATCACCGCGGGCATCGGCGGGCGCGGGCAGGTGAGCAGCGCGTAGGTGAGGCCGACGTCGCTCAGCGGATGGCCGATCGACGCGTTGGCCCAGTCGATGACCACCGGTCCGCGGTCGGTGAGCATCACGTTCATCGGATGCAGGTCGAGATGCAGCAGCGCCTCGCCGTCGTCGTCGAGCCGGGTGAGCCAGTCGGGCACCGGCACGACGTGCAGCTGGTCATGCAGGTCGGCGAGCAGGCGCATGTTGGCGAACGCAGTGTGCGGGCGACGGGCAACCGCGTCGAGCATGGTGGGGCCCTCGAGGCGTTCCATCACGATCTCGGTGCCACCGGCGCGCACCTCGTGGATGCGCGGCACGGGGTAGCCGTGTTCGGCGACGTGCTGCATCACGCGTGCCTCGTGCTCGATGACGCGGCCGACCTTGTTGCGCCGCAGCACCAGGCCGGGCCCGAGCTCGAAGATGTCGGAGTCGCGCCCGGAGGCGAGCAGTCGGCCCTCGTCGCCCACTACGGGAGGGTGGTCGACGAGCTGCTCGACGACGTGCTGGCCGGCAACGTGGTGGTGGTCGTCGACGTCGTGGTGGGCGGCGGCAGGGCCTTGCCCACCTTCAGCTTCACCGTGCTGCCGGGCGCGACCTGCACGTTGACGCTCGGCGTCTGGGCGATGACACGGCCGTCGTTGGAGTCGCCGTTGGGCAGGTTCTGGTACACCACGTCGGGCACGAGGCCCAGCGAGGTGAGCTTGGCGGTGGCCACCGCCTCGGTGAGCCCGGTGAGCGGCGGCACCGTCACCTGCGTGGGACCGCTCGACACGTAGAGGGTGACCGCGCTGCCCTTGGCCACCAGCGTGCCCGCGGCCGGGTCGGTGCGCGTGGCGTTGCCCGCGACCACTCCGGTGTCGCTGGGCTCCTGCTGCACGGTGACCACGAACCCGTAGGCATCGGCCTTCAGGTTTGCCTCGGCACTGGCTTGGGGCAGGCCCGCGACCGACGGAACGGCCACCTGGTTGGGACCGGCCGACACGACGAGCTTGACGGTGTCGCCCTGGCGCACCTGCGCGCCGGCTGGCGGGTCGGTGCGGATGACCGAGCCGGCAGTGACCGTCGGGTCGTTCTCGGTGGTGATGGTGGGGTCGACCTTGAGACCGGCCTGGGCGAGCGCCGCGGCCGCCTCCTGCTGGGTCTTGCCCTTCATGTCGGCCAACGCGAACGCGGCCTTCACCGGCGTGTAGTACACCTTGACCGCTTGGCCACGCTGCACGGTGACGCCGGCCAGCGGGTCGGTGCGGCCGATGGCGCCCTCGGCGACAGCCGGGTTGTCCTCCACCACCGGAGTGGGCACCAGGCCCTTGTCCTGCAAGGCCTTCACGCCTTCCTGCAACTGCTGACCCACCACGTCGGGCATGCCGAAGGTGGTGGACTGCTTGTCCTTGGAGAGCACGTTGAACAGCACGATGCCACCGGCCACCAACGCCACCAGGGCGAGGAACCCGATGACAGCGTAGAGACCGCCGTTGCTGCGCCGCTGTTGCATCTGCGGCTGCTGGGGCGGCAGCGCCGTAGTGCGCTGCATGCCCGTGTTGGGGCCGACCGGCATGGCGCCAGTGCGCGGCAGGGCGGTGGTGGCGCCTGCTGGCGCGGGGCGTGCGCCCGCAGACGCGCCGGCGGCTGCGCCTGCACCCATCACCGCGGCGAGCGCGTGCACGGGTTCGCCGTTGCGGTAGCGCCGCAGATCGTCGCGCACGGCCTCCGCGGTCGGGTAGCGGATCTCGGGCTTCTTGGAGAGCAGCTTGGCGACGACGGCCTCGAACGCCTTGGGGACGTCGGCCACGATCTGGTTGAGCGGCTGCGGGTTGTCGTGCACCTGCTTGTAGGCGATGGACACCGGGTTGTCACCCGTGAACGGCGGCCGGCCGGCCACCATCTCGTAGAGCACGATGCCCAGCGAGTACAGGTCGCTGCGCGGGTCGGGTTGCGCGCCCTGCGCCTGCTCGGGCGAGAAGTACGTCGCGGTGCCCATCACCGAGCCGGCCTGGGTGAGGTTGCTCTCGGTGGGCGCATTCATCGCGCGGGCGATGCCGAAGTCGGCCACCTTCACCTGGCCGTTGGCGCCGATGAGGATGTTGGCCGGCTTGATGTCGCGGTGCACCACGCCGTTGCGGTGCGCGAAGCCGAGGGCGGCGGCCACCTCGCTGGCGATCTCGGCGGCCTGCTGGCTGTTGACGTGACCGTTGGCCTTGAGGATGTCGGCGAGCGTGCGGCCCTGCACGTACTCCATCGCCATGAAGTAGGTGTTGGCATAGCGCCCCCAGTCGTAGACGCCGACGATGTTGGGGTGGTTGAGGTTGGCCGCGCTCTGCGCCTCGCGACGGAAGCGCTCGACGAAGTTGGGGTCGACGGCGAACTCGGGGAAGAGCACCTTGATGGCCACCGGGCGGTCGAGCAGGAGGTCGCGCGCGAGGAACACGTCGGCCATGCCGCCGCGTCCGATGCGCTGCTGGAGTTCGTAGCGGTCGTTGAGAACGGTCCGCTCGGTGTTGCTGCTCACTGCACTCTTTTCTCGGCGAAACCGCCACCCGAGGATACCGAGGGCTCGGGCGCTCGGACTGTCACCAGTACGAGCGCGCCCCTCGTGCCGCCTGTCACTTCTTCTCCGACGCGAACAGGTAGTCGAGCACTTGCTTGGCCACGGGACCCGCGAGACGGCCACCCGTGCCCGCGCTGATGGTGGCGTCGGTGCCCTTCAGGATGACCGCGATGGCATAGCGCGGGGCCTCCGCCGGAGCGAACGCCACGATCCAGGCATGCGAGCGCTGCGGCTGACCGGCGGCGTTGAGCTGCGCCGTGCCGGTCTTCGCCGCGGCCTGGATGCCGTTGGCCAACTGCATCGGCCGGGCGGTGCCCTTGTTGACCACGTTCACCATCAACCCGTTGAGCGTGGCGGCCGTCGATGCGCTGATGGGGGTCTTCCACACGCTGGGCTGCGTGCGTTGCAGCACGTTGCCATCGTGGTCGAGCGTGGCGTCGACGACGTACGGCTTCATCATCGTGCCGCCGGTGGCGACGGTGCTGGCGACCATGCACATCTGCAGCGGCACCATCTTGTCGTTGGCCTGACCGAAGCCGCCGATGGCGAGCAACGGCAGGTTGTTGGCGAAGTCGATGGGCTGCCCGTTGGCCGTCTCGAAGTTGCTCGCCACTGCGCCGGGCAGGTCGATCGGCAGCTTCTCGCCCACACCCCACTGACGAACTCCGGCCACCATGCGCTGCGGGCCGAGCTCGGTGGCGAGCTGCGCGAACGGGATGTTGCAGCTCTTGTAGAACACCTCGGCCATCGTGCCGCCGCACGACTCGCCGCCGTAGTTCTGGATGGGGTCGGTGGTCTGCGGAGGCACCCACTGCTTGGTGACCGGCCAGTTGCGGTCGAGGCTGGTGATGCCCGCCT
This sequence comes from Acidimicrobiaceae bacterium, assembly GCA_003154135.1. Classification (GTDB taxonomy): domain Bacteria; phylum Actinomycetota; class Acidimicrobiia; order Acidimicrobiales; family Ilumatobacteraceae; genus UBA668. Next base: position 406 of record PMCN01000168.1, on the reverse strand, counting down.
CCAGCGAGATGCCGGTGGTGATGATCTTGAAGCTCGACCCCGGCATGTAGTTCTCCTGGTACGCATTGGCCAGGAGCGGCTTGCCGGGGAAGGCGTTGAGGAAGTCGAGCACCTGCTGGGCCTTGGCGGTGTCGTGGGTGGCAACGAGGTTGGCGTCGTACCGGGGGTAGCTCACCATCGCCAGCACCGCGCCCGTGTTGGGGTCCATCACCACCACCGAGCCCTCGCGGTTGCCCAGGGCCTGCGCCGCGATCTGCTGCACGTCGTCGCGCATCGTGAGCAGCACGCTGCCGGTGTTGTCGGCGCCGCCGAACACGCCGTTCACCTTCTGCGCGGCGGTGTCGCCCATCAGCACGTCGTTCTGCGTCTTCTCCAGCTGGGTGCTGCCGAAGCTGTACGTGTAGTA
>PMCN01000142.1 GCA_003154135.1 Acidimicrobiaceae bacterium | reverse complement strand
CGCGCCATCGTGCACTTCTACAACTCCACCAACCCGCTGCAGCGCGAGGTGGTGTTCGGGTTGGACCAGCACGGCATCGTCGACATCGCGGTCAACGCCGCGAAGCTGTGCCGCAAGCTGGAGGAGACCCTGCCCGGGACCGACATCCACTACGAGTACTCGCCGGAGAGCTTCACGCTCACCGAGCCCGAGTTCGCCATCGACATCTGCCACGCGGTGATGGACGTCATCGAGCCCACGCCCGAGCGCCCGCTCATCCTCAACCTGCCTGCCACCGTCGAGTGCTACACGCCCAACGTGTACGCCGACGTCATCGAGTGGTTCGGCCGCCACATCCGCCAGCGCGAGAGCGTCATCATCAGCCTGCACCCGCACAACGACCGCGGCACCGCCACGGCGGCCGCCGAACTGGCGATGCTGGCCGGCGCCGACCGCGTGGAGGGCACGTTGTTCGGCAACGGTGAGCGCACGGGCAACGTCGACGTGGTGAACCTGGCCATCAACCTGTTCGTCAACGGCGTCGACCCCGAGCTCGACATCAGCGACATCGATGCACTGCGCCGCGTGGCCGAGTACTGCAACCGCCTGCCCGTGGCGCCCCGCCACCCATGGGTGGGCGACCTCGTCTACACCGCGTTCAGCGGCAGCCACCAGGACGCGATCAAGAAGGGTCTCGACGCGCTCGACCGTTCGGCTGCGACCAACGGCGGCGACTACCCGCAGTGGGGCGTCCCGTACCTGCCCCTCGACCCCAAGCACCTCGGGCGCAGCTACGAAGCGGTCATCCGGGTGAACAGCCAGAGCGGCAAGGGTGGTGTCGCGTACATCATGAAGACCGACCACGGCTTCGATCTGCCGCGCCGGTTGCAGATCGAGTTCTCGAAGACCATCCAGCACATCACCGAGGACACCGGCACCGAGATCAGCCCCGTCGTGATGTGGAGCGCCTTCCAGGAGGAGTACCTGCCGGAGGAGCCGTCGTACCGGCTCAGCAGTCATGAGCTGCGCAGCGACAGCGCAACCGGCCGCACCTCCATCACGGCACAGCTGATCGTGCAGGGTGAGCACCACACCGTCATCGGTGAGGGCAACGGCCCCATCGACGCGTTCGTGCACGCCCTGCGCACCGGCCTCGACAGCACCATCGACGTGCTCGACTACGCCGAACATGCGATGGGCCAGGGCTCGCAGGCCACGGCCGTCGCCTACGTCGAGACGTCGGTCGACGGCGGCGAGGTGAAGTGGGGCGTGGGTTCCGACCCGAGCACCATCACGGCCGCGCTGCGGGCCGTGCTCAACGCCCACGAACGCCACCAGGGCTGAACCCGCAGCGGCTAACGTCGGCACATGAGACGCCGCCTCCGCCTCCTCGTCGCACTGGCAGTGGTGGGTGGCATCGCCTGCTGGTGGTGGCAGCGCCGACAGAGCGCCCCGAACCCCGCGTCGGCCACCGCCACCGCCACCCCCACCGACCCAGCCACGCCCGAGCCCGAGCCCACACCCGCGCCTGGCCCCTTCGTTGCAGTCGAACCCGCGGTGCGGTGGGTGGCTCCCGTCGACGGCGAGTGCCCGTCGGGCTTCACGGTGAAGGCCAACGACAACTCAGGCATCTACCACGTGCTCGGCGGACGCTTCTACGCTCGCACCGTGCCCGAGCGGTGCTACGCCACTGCCGACGATGCCGAGGCCGACGGCTACCGTCGTGCCAAGGCCTGATCGCCCACGAAACGCCAGGAGGATCCAGCGATGAAGGTGAGTGTCGACTACGACGTGTGTGCCAGCACCGGGGCATGCATGCAGGTGTGCCCCGAGGTGTTCGAGGTGCGCAGCGACGGCTACCTCTACGTCCTCCAGGAGTCGCCCGGCGAAGACCTGCGCGACAAGGTGCAGATGGCTGCCGAGATGTGTCCCACAGGGGCCATCACCGTCGAGGACTGACGCACACAGTTCCGACGATTTCGACGAATCTTTGACATTCCTTGGATGGAGCGGCGGCTCCACCCTGCCGATGACACCTCCGATTCGGTACCACTGCTCGGTACCGGACGCAGGGCGAGCAGGGACATGGGTGCAGCATGGAACGTCGAGTAGCGCTGGCGACAGCCGTCGGATCAACGGTCACGTTGGGTCTCGCCACGGTGTGCGTCGCCGCGGTCGGGGGTTGGAACATCCTCGGCTTCAGCACCCACCGCCTGTCGGCTCCGCCGACCGTGGTGACCGAGCTGCAGACCATCGACGACGTGGTCGTCGTGGTCAGCGGCACGTCGACCACCGCCGCCGGCGATGTGCCCGTCGACGGTGTGGCCCCGGGCGGCGGTCCCGTCACCACCGCCACGTCGCCGGGCTCGAAGACCACCACCAAGCCCGGTACGCCATCGACGGCCGGCACGACGGCCGGCACCAAGGTGACGACTCAGATCACGGCGGCTCCCACTACAGCGAACACGACAGCGACCACGCAGCCGGGCAGCACCTCACCGAAGACGACGACGGCCACCACGCAACCGACGACCACGGCGCCGCGCACCACCACGCCGCGCACCACGGTGCCGATCTACACGACCACCGGCGACACCCTGCCGCCGGGCGCTCGCGTGTCGTCGGACTGGCCCAAGGGCAAGCCGGTGCCCCCCATCCCGCCGAACTGCAACAAGCCCGTCCTCGAGGACAACGGAGTGTGGAACTGTGGCTGACCAACTCGACCCCGAACAAGCCGCGCGCCTCGCCCGCCTCGGTCAGCGCCGAGCCCCGCAGGCGCCGGCCGCACCCGCCGACGAGGCGCCGGTGATCGACAAGCACACCAACGTCGCCGTCACCCGCACCAAGCGCCGCCACGCCGCCGCCGCAGGACGTGTGCTCGCCACGGGTTTGGCCACCTCCGGCTTCCTCGGCACCATCACCGCCATGGCTCAGTCCGACATCCACAAGGACCAGAACGACGCGGCCACGCCCACACCGTCGAGCGTGGTGGTGAAGACCATCCAGCGCATCACCTACGTCGACGAGAACGGCAACCCCGTGGCGCCGCCGTCGTCGCTTCCCGGTGGCACCGTGCCCGGCGTGGTCGACTCCGTGCCCGTTGTGCCCACCGCGACCACCCTCGTCGGCACCCCTCTCGCCCCCGGCACGCCGGTCACCACCGCCCCGGGCACTCCCGTGGCGCCCGGCACCCCGACGCCCGTCAGCACCGCGCCCAAGCCGGGTGCACCGGCACCGGTCACCACCAAACCCGGCGCACCCGCACCCGCGACCACGCAAGGCCCGGCGCCGGTCACGACCAAGGCACCGACCCCGGTGACCACCCAGGCCCCTGCACCCGCCACCACGAAGCCACCCGCGACCACCCAGCCGCCGGCACCGCCCACCACCAAGGCTCCCGCGTGCACCGGGAGCAAGTGTCCGTGAGCGTCGGGCTCGTCCATTCACGAACGTGGTTCCGCACCACCGCTCCGGCGATGGGGTCGACCGCGGAGCTGCTCATCGACGGTCCCCCGTCGCTGATGCCCCATGCCATCGCCCGGCTCGACGAGCTCGAGCAGGTGTGGAGCCGCTTCCGGCCCGACAGCGAGCTCAATCGGCTGCACGAGCAGAGTTCCCGCTGGGTGCACGTCAGCCACGAGCTCTTCACCGCGTTTCGCTGGTGCCAGCGCCTGCACGCCGAGACCGATGGTCGCTTCGACCCCACCGTGCGCGGCGCGCTCGAGCAGTGGGGCTACGACCGCACGTTCCGGGAGATCGACACCCGCCGCACCGCGCCCACGACCTGCCCGGCACCCGGGCTCGCCGGGCTCGAACTGCGTCGCCAGGACGAAGCCGTGCGGCTCGCGCCCGGCATGCGCATCGATCTCGGTGGCATCGGCAAGGGCCTCGCCGCCGACCTGCTGTCGGCCGAGCTCCTCTCCCACGGTGCGGTCGGCGCATACGTGTGCCTCGGCGGCGACATCGCCGTCGCGGGCATTCCCCCCGACGAGGGGTGGGACGTGCCGCTCGTGCATCCCGCCACCGACCAGGAGCTCGCCACGCACGTCGTGCACCGTGGCGCGCTGGTGATGAGCACGGTCTGCCAGCGTCGTTGGCGGCTCGCCGACGGCACCGAGGCGCACCACCTGATCGACCCCGCCTCCGGCGCGCCCTGCACGAGCGATCTGCTCGCCGTCGCAGTCGCCGCTGCCAGCGCGGCGCGGGCAGAAGGCTTGGCCAAAGCGGCCCTGATCGCCGGCACGGAGCGGGGCGCCGCCCTGCTCCGTGCTGCCGCGGTCGACGCCTGGCTGGTGAGCGACGAAGGAGTCATCACGGTGGAGGCGGATCGATGATCGCAGTGACCGAGAAGTTGTCGTGGTACGTGAGCCGCTCGAGCGGCATCATCGCCTACCTGCTGGTGGCGGCGAGCATCCTGTGGGGCCTCACGTTGTCGAGCCGGCTCGTTCGCCGCCGTGGCATCCCCGCGTGGCTGCTCGACCTGCACAAGTACCTGGGCACGTTGTCGATCGTGTTCACGGCGGTGCACCTGCTGGGACTGGTGGCCGACAACTACGTGCACTTCGGGTGGAGGGAGCTCTTCGTCCCGATGGCGTCACCGTGGCGTACCGGCGCGGTGGCGTGGGGCATCGCCGCGTTCTACCTGCTCGTCGCCATCCAGATCACGTCGTGGATGATGCGCAGGCTGCCCCGCAAGGTGTGGCACGCCGTGCACCTGCTGAGCTTCCCGCTCTTCATCACCGGCACCGTGCACGCATTCATGGCCGGCGCCGATGCCGGCAGCAAGGTCGTGCAGTGGACCGCGCTCGGCGTCTGCGACCTCGTGGTGCTGCTCAGCCTGTTCCGGGCGCTCACGTTCACGCCCCGCCGCAGCAAGTCGGCCAAGTCGGGCGCCAAGGTTGCGACCGTAGCGACGGCTCCGGCGACCCCGCCGACACCCACCCCTGCGGCCCGCACAGTCGCTACGGCAGGGGCCACCGCATCGGGCACGGCAGCCGACAAGGCGGCACTGGCGAAGGCCAAGGTGGCCGCGGCCAAGGCAGCGATCGCGGCCGCCGAGCTGAGCGTGTTCGCCCCACACGCGGACGAACGCCGTGGACTCGTGCTGCCGGCCGCGCCCGAGCCCGAGCCCGCTCCGGTGGCCGCTCCGGCGGCCGTGTCGCCGACACCGCCTGCACCGGCGAACGTGTTCGCCGCGCCGCCCAGCGGCAGACCGGTCGAGCTGGTGTCGACTCGCTAGAGTCGACGGCCGATGGCCTTCCACTCACATCTGCGGCGGGCGTGGCTCACGTCGAACTCCATGCTGTGCGTCGGGCTCGACCCCGACCCCGCCCGCTTCCCAGAGGTCGTGCACGGTTCGGTCTTCGACTTCTGCCGGGCCATCGTCGACTCCACTGCGCACACGGTGTGCGCCTACAAGCCGCAGATCGCCTTCTTCTCCGCCATCGCCGCCGAGCGCGACCTCGAGCGCATCTGCACCTACATCCGCGAGCAGTACCCCGACGTGCTGCTGCTCCTCGACGCCAAGCGCGGCGACATCGGCAGCACCGCCGAGCAGTACGCCCGCGAGGCCTTCGACCGCTATGGCGCCCAGGCCGTGACGGTCAACCCCTACCTCGGCACCGACTCGATCGAACCGTTCCTACGGCATCGCGACGGCGGTGTCTTCGTCCTGTGCCGCACCAGCAACCCGGGCAGCGGCGACTTCCAGTCGCTCGATGTCGACGGTGAGCCGCTGTACCTCCACGTCGCCCGGCGCGTGGCCACCGAGTGGAACGAGATCGGCGATTGCGGTCTGGTGGTGGGTGCCACGTACCCCGACGAGCTGCGCCAGGTGCGCGCCATCGTCGGCGACCTGCCGGTGCTGGTGCCCGGCATCGGGGCACAGGGCGGCGACATCGACGCTACCGTGGCCGCCGGTCACGACAGCACGGGCTACGGCATGGTCATCAGCTCGTCGCGGGCGGTGCTCTACGCCTCGCAGGGAGCCGACTTCGCGGAGGCCGCCGCCGCCGAGGCAGAAGCCACCCGCGACGCGATCCGCGGCCAGACCGTTCGCTGAGCCGCTCGCCGACGACGACGTCGTACAGTTTCGCGATGACCGACCCCCGCACGGCACCCGGCATCGGTGCCATCACCCTGTTCGTCGCCGATGTCGAGCTGGCGAAGGCCTGGTACCAGCGCGTGTTCGACGTGCTGCTCGTCTACGAGGACGACGTGTCGGCGGTGGTGCAGTTCGACAACACCATCGTCAACCTGCTGGCCGTGTCGGAGGCGCCGGGGCTCGTCGAGCCGGCGCCCGTCGCCGCGCCGAACAGCGGCGCCCGGTTCCAGTTCACCATCTGGGTCGACGATGCCGACGCCACCGTGGCCGATCTGCGGTCGCGGGGCGTGGAGCTGATCAACGGTCCTCTCGACCGTCCATGGGGCCAGCGCACGGCGTGCTTCGCCGATCCCGACGGCTCGCTGTGGGAGGTTGCACAGACGCTCTCGTGAACGGCCGGGCGTGCGTCAGCCGGCGAGCTGGACGACCGAGATGATGCCCGGGGCCTCGCGGAGGCGGGCGACCACGTCGTCGGACACCATCGCCGTGGGTGCGATGAGCATGACGGCGGTACCGGGCGTGGCGGCGCGCCCGACGTCCATGTCGGCGATGTTGACGCCGGCATCGCCGAGCAGCGTGCCCACCGTGCCGATCACGCCGGGGCGGTCGTCGTTCTTCACCATCAGCATGTGGTCGGACGGCGGCACGTCGAAGTGGTGGTCGTCGACCATCACGATGCGCTGCTCGCTGCGCCGGCCCACCAGGGTGCCGGAGATGCTGTGGCCCGCGCCGCGCAGTGTGAGCAGGTTCACGAAGTCGGCCGACGTGGAGCAGTTGGTCTCGCGCAGCTCCAGCCCGTACTGCTGTGCGAGCTGAGGGGCGTTGACGTAGGTGACCTGCTCGTCGCTGATGGTGCCGAAGAAGCCCTTCAGCGCGGCGAGCGAGAGGATGCGGGTGTCGTAGCCGGCGATGTCGCCCTCGGTGCACACCTCGAACCCTCCGGGCGACGTGCCCAGCGACGTGGCGACGATGGAGGCGAACAGCCGGCCGAGCTGCTCGGCGAGCGGCAGGAAGGGACGCAGCGTCTCGTTGGCCTCGGCGGCATCGACGTTGACCGCGAACGGCACGAAGTCGCCGGCCAGCGCGAGGAGCACCATGTCGGCGATGGTGTCGCCGGCCTTGTCCTGTGCTTCGCGGGTGCTGGCACCGAGGTGCGGGGTGACCACGATGCTGTCGAGCCCGAACAGCGGCGACGAGGTGGTCGGCTCGGTGACGAACACGTCGACCGCGGCGCCGGCGATGATGCCGTCGCGCACGCATTCGGCCAGGGCCTGCTCGTCGACGATGCCACCGCGAGCGACGTTGATGACCCGCAACGATGGCTTTGCCTTCAGCAGCAGGTCGCGATTGATGAGGCCGGTGGTCTCCTTCGTCCTGGGCAGGTGCACGGTGAGGAAGTCGGCCTCCGCCACTGCCTGGTCGAGCGACACCAGTTCGACCCCCATCTGCCGGGCCCGCTCGACCGAGACGAAGGGGTCGTAGGCCACGAGTCGCATGCCGAACGCCTTGGCCCGGTCGCCCACCAGCTTGCCGATGCGCCCGAGGCCGATGATGGCCAGGGTCTTGTCGGCCAGCTCGACGCCTTCCCACCGGCTGCGCTCCCACCGGCCGGCGATGAGCGCCGCGTGTGCCTGCGGCACGTTGCGCGCCTGGGCGAGCAGGAGGGCCATCGTGTGCTCGGCCGCCGAGATGATGTTGCTCTGCGGCGCGTTGACCACCATGATCCCGCGGCGAGTGGCGGCTTCGACGTCGACGTTGTCGAGGCCGATGCCAGCGCGGCCGACGACCAGCAGGTCGGCACCTGCTTCCATCACCTCGGCGGTGACCTGGGTGGCGGAGCGGATGATGAGCGCGTGCGCGCCCCGGATCGCCTTCAGCAGCTTCGTGAGGTCGAGCTCCACGTGCACGTCGTGGCCCGCGGCGCGCAGGCGCTCGAGACCTCCTTCGGCGATCTCTTCGGTGACCAGGATGCGTGCCATTGGCACCATCGTTACCGGGCTGCCGCACCGGATGGAACCGGGTTGAACGTTCTGTTCACATGCCGGGTCGGCTCGCCTCCTCGGCGGGGGGTCGAACGGGCTAGGTTCGCGCCACCAATCGTGTGCACCGAGGAGCCAGTCATGACCAGTCCGTTCCTGTCCGACGAGTGGATGTCGGCCGCCAAGGCCATTCGCGAGAAGTACGCCGACCAGGCCACGAAGGTCACCAGCAGCATCCGCATGAACCAGGTGATCACCGACGTGCCCTTCGGCGACGGCACCATCAAGTGCTTCCTCGACACCTCGTCGGGCGACGTGACGATGGAGCTCGGCGAGCTCGACACCCCCGACCTCACGCTCACCACCGACTACGAGACGGCGCGCCAGGTGTTCGTCGAGCAGAACCAGGCGGCCGGCATGCAGGCGTTCATGGCCGGCAAGATCAAGGTGCAGGGCGACATGATGAAGATGATGGCGATGCAGACCTCGATGCCCCAGGACGAGGTGGCGAAGAAGATCGCCGCCGAGATCAAGGACATCACCGGCTGACGAGCTTTGGCGCTCAGCCGGGCCTGTGGCCCGTGCCAGCGCCAAAGTTCGGGTTGTGGGGTGGGCGCCGGGGTGGGCGCGTGCTCACGGTCGGGCGAGCGGCGCCAGCGCGGTGGTGAGGTCGCCGACCGTCCACTTCGAGTCGCGTTCCACATGGGCACCGCGCTTCCAGCTCTCGACCATCGTGACCGAGCCACCCTGCACGAGGAAGGTCTCGCCGGTGAACGCGCAGTCGGCCGACGCGAGGTAGGCCACCAGCGGCGAGATGTTTGCCGGGTCCCACGGGTCGAACGCGCCCTCCTTGGGCTTCATGATGTCGCCGAGGCCCGGTGTGGCCAAAGTGAGCCGGGTGCGCGCGCCGGGGGCGATGGTGTTGCTCTTCACGTTGTAGCGGACGAGCTCCTTGGCGATGATCTGGCTGAACGTCGCGATGCCTGTCTTCGCGGCGCCGTAGTTGCTCTGGCCCGGGTTGGAGAACAGGCCCGACGTGCTGCTGGTGTGCACGATGTTGCGCGGCTTGCTGACGCCCGCCTTGTGCTGCTCGCGCCAGTACGACGCCGCCCAACGGCTGGGGGCGAAATGACCCTTGAGGTGCACCGCGATGACCGCGTCCCACTCCTCCTCGGTCATGTTGACGAGCACGCGGTCGCGCAGGATGCCTGCGTTGTTGACGAGGATGTCGAGGTCGCCGAACGTCTCGATGGCCTGGTTCACCATGCGTTGCGCGCCCTGCCAGTCGGCGACGTTGTCGCCGTTGACGACGGCCTCTCCGCCCATCGCGCGGATCTCTTCCACCACCTGTTGCGCGGGCGTGATGTCGGCGCCGGTGCCGTCGTTGGTGCCACCGAGATCGTTGACCACGACCTTGGCTCCCTCCGCAGCGAAGAACAGCGCGTGCTCGCGGCCGATGCCGCGACCCGCACCGGTGATGATGGCTACGCGCCCATCGAGCGACCCCATGACGAGTACCTCCTTGTACACCTCGCTGCCGACGTTAGTGAGGAAGTGACGCGCGGACAGTACCGGCAGCACTCAGGCGGACGCGAAGACGAGATCGATGCGTGCGCCGCGCGGCACCTTCTGCCCTGCCACACCCGGTGCGCCGTTGATGGTGAACGACTGCAGTGCCAGGTTGCCGTTGCCGGAGGCGCTGCCCCACGTGAGGCCCGACTTCGCGACCGCGGCGACGATGCCGTTGTAGTCGAGGCCGGTGAAGTCGGGCACGGTGACGAGGTCGGCACCCTTCGACAGCACGACCGTGACCACGCTGCCGCGCGGCAACGTGGTGCCGGCCGCGGGCTGCTGGCTGATCACCTGACCGGCAGGCACCGTCGGGCTGAACTGATCGGGACCTTGCGCGATGGTGAGCTGCACACCGGCGAGTGCCGTCGTCGCGTCGGCCAGCGTGGCGCTCTTCAGGTCGGGCACCTTGCGCGGGGCCGGGCCGGCGCTGGCCACGAGGCGCACCGCCGTGCCCTTGGTGACCGTGCCGCCTGCGACCAGGGTCGGCGAGTCGGGCACGGTCCAGCTGACCACGACCCCGGCGGCCACCTGCTCGTCGAACACTGGCTCGCCGGTCTCGACGGTGAGCCCCAAACCCTGCAACTTCGCGGTCGCGTCGGCCAGGGTGAGGCCGGTCACATCGGGCAGCACGCGCGGCGCTGGACCGGTGCTCACGAAGAGCGTGAGGTTGGAGCCCTTGGTGACCCGGACGCCGACGTCGGGTTGCGTGCGGATGACGGTGCCCATGGCGACCTTCTCGCTGGCCTCCTGAGCGATGACGCCGATGAAGTCGCCGGCGATCGAGTTGAGGGCCACTCCCTGGTCGAGCCCGGCCAGCGCCGGCACCGTGCGTTGCTCGGGCCGCGAGTTGTACCAGGCCAGCGTGCCACCGAGGGCGGCCATCACGAGGAGGGCGACGATGAACCAACGACGGTTGCCCGAGGGCGCCGGCCGCTCGGGGAACTCGTCGGCCGGGTCGACCAGGCCGTCGTGGGGCGGCGAGTCGTGGGGCG
>PMCN01000003.1:4429-13209 GCA_003154135.1 Acidimicrobiaceae bacterium | reverse complement strand
GCATCCCGCTCATCGTCGACAACACCGTGCCCACCCCCTACCTCATCCGGCCCATCGAGTGGGGCGCCGACATCGTGGTGCACAGCCTCACCAAGTTCATCGGTGGTCACGGAGCCTCCATCGGCGGCGCCATCATCGACGGCGGCACGTTCGACTTCGGTGCCAGCGGACGCTTCCCCAACCTCACCGAGCCCGACCCGAGCTACCACGGCCTGCCTTACTGGCCCGCGCTCGGACCCGGCGCGTACATCATCAAGGCGCGCGTGCAGATCCTGCGCGACCTCGGCGCAGCCGTGTCGCCGTTCAACGCGTGGACCTTCCTGCAGGGCCTCGAGACGCTCAGCCTGCGCATGGAGCGCCACTGGGCGAACGCCGACAAGGTGGCCGCGTACCTCGTCGGCCACCCGCAGGTGGAAGCCGTCAGCTACGCCGGCCTGGAGACCAGCCCGTGGCACGAGCGTGCCAAGAAGTACGGCGGCGGCAAGGGCTACGGCAGCGTGCTCGCCTTCGACATCGTCGGCGGCAAGGAGGCCGGCCAGAAGTTCGTCGAGGCCCTCAAGCTGCACAGTCACGTGGCCAACATCGGCGACGTGCGCAGCCTCGTCATCCATCCGGCCAGCACCACGCACAGCCAGCTCACCGAGGAGGAGCAGGCCAGCACCGGCGTGCGCGCCGGCCTCGTGCGCCTCAGCGTCGGCCTGGAGACCATCGACGACATCCTCGCCGACCTCGAACTGGGTTTCGCCGCCGCCAAGTTGTAGCCGTATGGTCGAAGGCCCCTGATATCGCCGGATGCGTCGTCGTACAGTCGGCTCATGGGTACATGGTGGCGTTCGGCAGGAAACTGGATCAGCAAGCACACGGCGATCGCATTGACGCTCGTCCTGGTCGTGACGGGGGTGCTCGCGATCGGTGTGAAGAAGCTCGACTTCGCGACCGGTCAGGACAGCTACATCAATCCGTCGTCGCAGGTGGCGAAGGACAACCGGGCGTACCAGAACCTGTTCGGCGGCGAGAACATGGTGGTNNCTGCTGAAGAACCCCACCGTGCACTCGGTGGCCTCGCCCGTCGAGCTGCTCAACTGGACCAACGACCTCATCGTCAAGGGCACGGCCAGTGAGATCCTCGCCCGCGCCATCGACCGCGACCCCGACGCCGCCGGCAAGGCGGCGCGCACGGCCGACGCGACGCTCACCACGATGCGCCTCGGTGCCGCCGGCCAGCAGTCGCTCTCCAACCCGGCGTGGGTGAAGTTCCTGCTGTTCGACAACACGGGCTTCTCGGTCAACGCGGGCAAGCTCGTCACGCCCCCCGACAGCGAGCTGATGGTGCGCAAGGCGCTGCGCGCGTTCATCCCCGATCCGCACCACGCGATCTTCGCGACGGTGCTCGTGGGCAACGCTCCGCTCGACGAACTGTCCAAGGGCCAGGACGCGGTCGATGCGGTGCTGAAGGGCAAGACCTTCGACAACGCCCAGTTCATGATCACCGGCACGCCCACGTTCCTCACCGCGATCAACAACTACCTGCAGGGCGGCATGCTGGTGCTGGGTGGCATCGCCGCACTGGTGATGCTGGTCATCCTCATCGTCGCCTTCAAGGTGCGCTGGCGGCTGCTGCCGATGGTGGGCATGTTGGTGGGCGTGCTGTGGGGCTTCGGCGCCTTCGGGCTCACGGGCACCAAGCTCTCGCTCGTCACCATTGCCGGCCTGCCGATCCTCATCGGCCTGGGGATCGAGTTCGCGATCCAGGTGCAGAACCGCTTCGAGGAGGAACGCGGACTCGAGCACGAGTCGGGCCCGTTCGGTGTCACGCTGAAGCACATGGGACCGCCGTTGCTGACGGCCACCATCGCCGCGGTCATCGCGTTCCTCACCGTCAAGATCTCGAAGGTGCCGATGGTGCAGGACTTCGGCGTGCTGCTGTCGCTGGGCATCGTCGCCCTCCTCGCGGCCGGCATCGTGCTGCCCATCGCACTGCTCGGCTCACGCGAGCGCCGCTCGCCCACCACGGAAGACCCGAAGCTCAGCTGGGTGGAGGCCACCGTGCGCAAGCTTGGCAGCCTGCCCCGTGCCGCCGTCCTGCCGCTCGTCGTCATCGCCATCGGCATCCCCGTGCTCGGTCTCTTCATGGAGGGCGGCACCAAGATCGAGAGCGACCCGATCAACTGGGCCAACCCGCAGAGCACCGCGATCAAGAACGCCCGCACGCTCGAGCGGGAGACCGGCTTCTCGAGCACGCTCGGCATCTACGTGCAGAGCGATCCGACTGTGAAGGAGAACGGTGCGTTCACCGACCAGATGGGCGCGTTCCAGATGGGTCTCGTCGAGAGCCAGCTGGCGCAGAACAAGGAGCTCGCCCAGGCGAGCAGCCTCGCCACCACCGTCGGCTGGCTGATGGAGGTGCCCGGCACCACCGAGCTCGCGCCCACCGGCCTCGACATGCTGCAGGCGTACCAGGCAGCTCCGCCGGTGCTGCAGTCGCTGCTGGTCGCCGACCACGGCAACGCCGCGCAGGTGCTGTTCCAGGTGGGGCCCTCGTCGCTCGAACAGCGCGCCCTGGTGCTCGACAACGTGAAGGCCGCCATCGCCGATCCCGGCACGAAGGGCTCCCCGCTGCCGGTGAGCGCCACGGCCACCACCGGCGGCCTCGCCGTGGTGGGTGTCGGGCTGCTGCAGAACATCACGGCCAACCGCGCGGAGCTCACCATCGTCGCGTTGCTCCTCGTCGGGGCCTTCATCGTCATCCGCTATCGCGACCTCGCCCGTGGCCTGCTCACGATGGTGCCCGTGCTGCTCGCAGTCGGCTCCTCGGCGGTGCTGGTGCGGTTGCTGGGCATCACGCTCAGCCCACTCACCACGGTGGGCGGTCCACTCGTGGTGGCCACATGTGCCGAGTTCTCGGTGCTCCTGGTCGATCGCTATGCGGAGGAGAGATCCCGCGGGCTCGATCCCGAGGAGAGCACCCGTGTGGCCGCGCGCCGCACAGGCCGCGCGTTCTTCACGTCGGCGCTCACCACGCTCGGCGGGTTCGCNNATGTTCAGCAGCCTCCCGCTGCTCGCCGACTTCGGCATGGTGGTCACCATCAACATCGCGGTGGCGTTGCTCGCCGCACTCGTGGTGGTCCCCCCGCTCGTGAAGTGGGCCGACCACCACGCCTTCCTCGCGATGGGCGAGAACGCGCACACCGTGCGCACGACGCGTCGCGTGGTCGCTGCGGCCATCGGCGGCGTGGCACTGGTGGCCGGCGGTCTGGTGCTCGTCTCCAATGCGGTGAAGACCACCTCGGTCGCCGCAGCGACACCTCGCATGACCGACTCGGCAGAGGCGCCGGCGACCATCCCGCCGTCGACGACCACGCCGCCGACCACGTCGCTCGCCCCCGACTCCACCCTGCCGCCCGGCAAGCCCGAGCGCCCGAGCGGCCTCGTTGCCGGCGTGTTCTACGACGGCCTGGTGAACGTGGGCGTCGCCCCCGGTGTGGCGCGCTGCGCCGCCGACGACCTCATCAACACCACGTCGGAGAAGGACCTGCTGGCGATGGGCATCGCCTCGGTGCCGCGACCCGACGCGGTGAACAAGCTGCTCGACACTTCGGCCAAGCGCTGCGGCGTCACGCAAGCGCAGCTCGACGCGGCGGCCGCAGCCACCGGCTGATCACTCCGGCGGATCGCCGGGGTGCTGCTCGCGGAGGAACCGTTCCAGCTCCGCGGCCAGATCGTCGGCCGACGGCATCGCGGCCTCCATGCGCTGGTCGTAGTCGCGTTCGAGCATCGCCACGTACGCCGACGCGCTGTTGTCCTCCGCCACCGCCTCGTCGTGCAGCGAGCGCCAGCGCATCGCGTCTTCGCCGAGTGCGGCGTGGCCCGTGGGCACACCCAGCACGTGCTCGAGGTGGCGCAGCAACGCGGCCGACGACTGCGGGTGCTTCGCGTTGCCCAGGTAGTGGGGTACGCCCACGCGCAGGCTGACGGCCGGGATGCCGGCGCGGTCGAGCCGCTCCTGCAGCACCCCCACGAGCCCGGTGACTCCCTGGTACTGCGGGCGCGAGAGGCCCAGCGCGCGCACGAGTCCGTCGTTGGTGCTGCTGCCCACCACCTGCGCAGGGCGCGAGTGCGGGACCGCCTCGGGAGCTGCGCCCAGGGTGACCACCACTTCGCACTTCAGCTCGGTGGCCACGCGGATGATGCAATCGGCAAAGGTCGCATACCGCAGGTGCGGCTCGACGCCGGCGAGCAGCACAAGATCGTGGAGACCGCCGGGGAAGCGGGCGACGCGGAACTCGTTCTCCGGCCAGAGCACCTGGCGGATCTCGGCATCGTCGAGCTCGACGAGTGGCCGCTCCTGCGTGAAGTCGAAGAACGGGTCGGGGTCGATNNTCGGTGGCCACCTCGGCGATGTCGAACAGGCCGCGCAACGCCAACACCATGATCGGTCGGTTGAGCGGTGCGAGTCCGTCGAACGCCGTGGTGAGCTCGTTCACGCAAGCGCCTCCACCACGTGGTCGATGCACCTGGTGAGGGCCAGCACGTCGTCGGGGTCGACGGCGGGGAACATGCCGATGCGCAACTGGTTGCGGCCGAGCTTGCGATAGCTGTCGGTGTCGACGATGCCGTTCGCGCGCAGCGCGACGTTCACGTCGTGCGCCTCCACGCCTTGCAGATCGATGGTGCCCACGACGTTGCTGCGCTGCATCGGATCGGCGACGAACGGCGTGGCGTACTGGCTGGTCTCCGCCCACGAGTACAGGTGCTGCGCGCTGGTGCGGCAGCGGTCGACGCACCAGTCGAGCCCACCGTTGGCGAGCATCCACTGCACCTGCTCGTCGAGCAGCACCAAGGTGGCCAACGCGGGCGTGTTGTAGGTCTGGTTGGCCACCGAGTTGTCGAGTGCGATGCTGAGGTCGAGCGACGCTGGACGCCAGCGGTCGCTGTGCCCGATCTCGCGGATGCGCTCGAGGGCGGCCGGTGAGCAGGCGGCGAGCCACAGCCCGCCGTCGGAGGCNNAAGCACTTCTGCGGTGCGAAGTAGTACACGTCGACCTCGTCGGGCACCCAGGGCAGCCCACCGGCAGCCGAGGTGGCATCGACCACCACGAGCGCGTCGCCATCGGGGCGGCGCAGGTGCATGGCCACACCGGTGGAGGTCTCGTTCTGGGTGAGCGCCACCACGTCGACCCCGTCCGCCGTTGGTTCGATCGCCGGGTGCGTGCCGGGTGTGCTCTGCACGACGACCGGCGCGCCGAGGTGCGGTGCGGCCGTGGTGGCCTCGGCGAACTTCGACGAGAACTCGCCGAAGACGTAGTGCTGGCTGCGCTCGCGCACGAGACCGAACGTGGCGACGTCCCAGAACACGGTGGAACCGCCGTTGCCGAGCACGATCTCCCAGTCCTTGCGCAGCCCGAACAGCTCCTTCAGGCCGTTGCGGACGGAGCCGACGAGGTGCTTCACCGGAGGTTGGCGGTGCGAGGTGCCCAGCAGCCGTTGGTTGGCCCTCGCGAGTGCGAGCACCTGCTCGGGGCGCACCTTCGACGGGCCGCAGCCGAAGCGGCCGTCGACCGGCAGCAGCTCATGGGGGATGGTGAGGGTGGCGGGATCGGTCACCGAGTCAGTCTCGCGCCAAATCCGACGGTCGCCCCAAACGCCCACCGGTAGCATCGCAGCCGTGAACCGCACCTCTGCCCGCCTCTCTGCCATTGCCGAATCCGCCACACTCGCCGTCGACGCCAAGGCCAAGGCGTTGCAGGCCAAGGGCGAGAACGTCATCGGCTTCGGTGCGGGCGAGCCCGACTTCCCCACGCCCGACAACATCGTCGAGGCCGCGGTGCGCGCCTGTCGCGATCCGAAGATGCACAAGTACTCGCCGGCTGCCGGGCTGCCGGCGCTGCGCGAAGCAATCGTCGCCAAGACCCTGCGCGACAGCGGGTTCAGCTGCCAGGCCAGCCAGGTGCTGGTCACCAACGGCGGCAAGCACGCCGTGTTCAGCGCGTTCGCCACGCTGTGCGATCCGGGCGACGAGGTCATCTGCCCGGCCCCGTACTGGACCACCTATCCCGAGGTCATCTCGCTCGCCGGCGGTGTGCCGGTCGTCATCCAGACCGACGAGACCAACGGCTTCAAGGTCACGATCGAGCAGCTCGATGGCGCGCTCACGCCGCAGACCAAGGCGCTGCTGTTCGTGAGCCCCGACAACCCCAGTGGCGCCGTGTACACACCCGACGAGGTGGAGGCCATCGGTCGCTGGGCGGTCGACCACGGCGTGTGGGTGCTCACCGACGAGATCTACGAGCACCTCGTCTACGGCGATCATCGCTTCGTCAGCATGCCCACGGTCGTGCCGGAGCTGGCCGACCAGTGCATCATCGTCAACGGCGTCGCCAAGACCTACGCCATGACTGGTTGGCGCGTGGGCTGGATGATCGGGCCGGCCGATGTCATGAAGGCAGCCGTCAACTTCCAGTCGCACAGCACCAGCAACGTCTCCAACGTCTCACAGGCCGCGGCACTCGAGGCCGTCGCCGGCGACCTGTCGGCCGTCGCCATGATGCGCGAGGCGTTCTCGCGCCGCGCGGTCACCATGCATCGCATGCTCAACGAGATCCCCGGTGTCACCGCCATCCAGCCGCAGGGCGCGTTCTACTGCTACCCCAACGTGAAGGGTCTGCTCGGTCGCCCCCTCGGCCCCAACGGCACGGTGTGCAACAGCACGCTCCAACTCGCCGACGCCATCCTCGGCGAGGCCAAGGTCGCGTTCGTGCCGGGCGAGGCGTTCGGTACGCCTGGCTATGCGCGGTTCAGCTTCGCCATGGCCGACGCCGACATGGTGGAGGGCATCCGCCGCATCGGCGACTGGGTCAACGCCTGACCACGTGGGCCCATGCGCTCGTCCAGCCGAGCGACAGGATGCCGAGCGCGAGGCCGACGGCGAGGCTTGCACCGATGACCGCCACGCGGGCGCCTCGGCGAGGCACAGGTGGTGCGTTGCGCACCTCGTCGCGAGTGAGGTGCCACGTCTCCACGAGATGACCCAGCACGTGCACGGTGGTGACCACCAGCCAGGCGACGAAGCTGCCCTGGTGGATGGTGAGCCACGGCTCGCGGTGCTGAGGCCCGACGGCCAGCGTGACGACGCCCGCGGCCAACATGGCCACGGTGGTGACGATGACGAGCGGACCGGCCACGCGCAGGATGGGGTGCGGCGGGCCCTTGCGGCGGTAGGCCTCGGTGCCGCGGTAGTAGTGCACCATGCGGTGGGCGGTGGTGCCGATCTTCACGCACACGACTGGGATGACGAACAGCCCGATGAACACGTGCAGCGTGAGCATGCCGCGCACATCCCACACGGTGACGCCCTCCACGGCGAGAGCGACGAGCAGCACGGCTCCCAGCGCGCCGGTGAGGCGCGAGTTCGACTCGACGCCGAGATCCCCAGCATTTTCCATCGGGCCGAGGCTAGAACCGCCCGCAGGTCGCGTTCGTCGGATCGGGCCCACTTTTACCGAACTCCTACGTTCGTAGCGCTCTAAGGTCGTCGATGTGGACCCGTTCGGCTTCGACTCGCTGACGCTCGACTGGCTGCGCGCGAAGCCCGGCGGCAAGTGGCACAAGCACCAAGGACTCCTCGGCGCATGGGTGGCCGACATGGACTTCCCGCCGCCCCCTGTCGTGGTGCAAGCGCTGCAGGGACGCCTCGACGCGGGCGACCTCTGCTATCCCGACTGGCGCTACCCGGGCGGCGGCTCTCCGGCATCCGATGTGTTCTGCGAGCGAGCCCTCGCGCGCTACGGCTGGAGCATCGACGTCGGTCGCGTGCGCGAGGTGAACGACGTCGTGCAAGGCATACAGATCGTGCTCCACCTGTGCACGTCGGCGGGCGACGGCGTGATCGTGCACGTGCCGGCCTACCCGCCGTTCCTGCACAGCATCGACGACAACCGACGCGTGCTGGTGCCGGTGCGCACGTTCGATCTCGCCGAGGTGGAGGCCGCGGCGGGCCATGCGCGCGCACTGCTGCTGTGCAACCCGCACAACCCCACCGGCCACGTGTTCACCGCGACCGAACTGCGCGGTCTCGCCGACATCGCCGAGCGTCACGACCTCCTGATCATCGCCGACGAGATCCACGCCGACCTCGTGTACCACCCGCACGTGCACCGGCCGATGGCCCTCTACGCACCCGAACGCACCGTCACCGTGTCGGCCGCGTCGAAGGCGTTCAACATCGCCGGGCTGCGCTACGCGCTCATGCACGTCGGCCCGCAGTGGGTGTGGGACCGCTTCAAGAGCGTGCCCGACCACCTGTTCGGCGCCACCAACCTCGCCGGGTCGTTGGCGGCAGAGGCAGCCTGGCGCGACGGCGACGAGTGGCTCGCTGCCGCGGTGGCCCACCTCGATCGCCAGCGCCACCTGCTCGCCGACCTGCTCGGGGAACACCTCCCCGAGGTGCGCTACACCGTGCCCGACGCCACCTACCTCGCCTGGCTCGATTGCCGCCGACTCGGCTTCGGCGACGATCCGTCGGCGGCCTTCGCCGAGCGTGGCGTACGGCTGAGCGAAGGCCCCAACTTCGGCCCCGAAGGCAACGGCTTCGCGCGCCTCAACTTCGCCACCTCGTCGGACGTGCTCCGCGAGATCGTCAGCCGGATGTCCACCACAGCGAATGATGCATCGCGAGGCCGCTCGCGATCACCAGGCACAGGCATTCGGTGACCTGTTCGGCGGCGCCCAACACGTCGCCGCTGATGCCGCCGATCTTGCGCACGGCGAGCGCGCCGGTGGCCA
>PMCN01000003.1:0-4376 GCA_003154135.1 Acidimicrobiaceae bacterium | reverse complement strand
GCCACCGCGGCCGCGAACATCGCGGCCGGGCCGGGGAGCGAACCCAGCGCGAGCATTCGCACCACCACCGATGCGCAGATGGCCGTCACGCCGTAGGTGCCGTGCCGCGGGTCCTTCAGGATCTCGAGGCGGCGCTCGACGGTCCAGCCGCCGCCGAACGCGTCGGCGATGTCGCCGAGGCCGTCCTCGTGGAACGCTCCCGTGACGAGCAGTCCGCACGTGACCGCAACTGCCGCAGCCACCAGCGGCGGCGTGACGTGCCACATGCCGGCGGCGGCGCCGCCGACGGCCGCGCCGATGAGCGCGCCGGCGACCGGGAACCATGCCACCGTGCGCTCCAGCGACGGTTCCCGACGGAGCCGGATGGGCACGCGTGTGAGGAACTGCAACGCGGCCGGCAGGCCCATCGGGTCAGCCGAACCACTCGCCGAACGTGGGCACCTGGGTGATGCCGGCGCAGGCCATCGCCACCAGGGGCACGGCGGCCATGGCACCGGAGCCCTCGCCGAGGCGCATGCCCAGGTCGAGCAACGGCTGCTTGCCGAGGCGCTCGAGCAGGCGGCGATGGCCGGGCTCGAGCGAGCAGTGGCCCGCCATGCAGTGATCGAGCGCTCCGGGTGTGACTGCGCTGAGCGGCAGCACGGCCGCGGTGACCACGTAGCCGTCGAGGAGCACCGGCAGCCCGCGCAGGCGGGCGGCGACGACGGCCGCAGCCATGGCCACGTGCTCGGCGCCGCCCACCTCGCGCAGCACCTCGAGCGGATCGTGCACATGATCGATTCGCTGCGTGGCAGCGATGACGGCGTCGTGCTTGCGGGCGAGGCCGTCGTCGTCGACGCCGGTGCCACGGCCCACCCAGCTCACTGCGTCGCCACCGCCGATCGCCGCCGCGACCGCGGCCGCCGCGGTGGTGTTGCCGATGCCCATCTCGCCCAGCACCAGCAGGTCGGCGTCGAGTGCGTCGACCGCGGCTCGCGCGGCAGCGACGCACTCGTCGAACCGTTCGGGCGACAGCGCAGGCTCGACGCGGATGTCGCCCGTGGGCCTGCCGACGCCCACGTCGATCGCCTGCACGCTGGCTCCGGCGACGGCCGCGAACGCGGAGATGGTGCTCTTGCCGGCTCGGTAGGCCGCGAGCATCGCACCGGTGACGTCGACGGGGTACTTGCTCACACCGGCCGCGGCCACCCCGTGGTCGGCGGCGAAGATGAGTGCTGCGGGCCGGCGCACGGCCGGCTGCGAGGTGCGCTGCCACTCGGCCACCCAGGCGGCCACGTCGTCGAGGCGGGCCAACGCGCCCGCGGGGCGCAGGATGTCGGCGGCGCGTGCGCGCACGGCAGCACCCGACTCGGTGTCGGGCCCTGGCAGGTTCGCCAGTGATTCGCGCATCCAGTTCATGACAACAGCTCCCAGGGATCGTCGAGACGCACGGCCCGCCCCGCCACCAGCAACAGCGTGGTGTCGGCGCCGGCGGCAACCAGTTGGTTCACGCGCCCGAGTGCGTCACGGTAGCCGCGCCCGAGCCCGGTTTCGGGGTGCACGCCCATGCCGACCTCGTTGCTCACGACGACCGTTCGCCCCTGACGCCCGTGCAACGCCTGCACCGCGGCCGCCACGTGCACATCGTGCGACGGTTCGTGTTGGAACAGGTTGGCCAGCCACACGGTGAGGCAGTCGACGATGAGGAACTGGGCGTCGGGCACGGCCGCCACGGCGTCGCCGAGGGCGATGGGGCACTCGACGGTGGTCCAGAGCGGCGGGCGCTCGGCCCGATGGCGTGCGACCCGCTCGCGCAGGTCGTCGTCGAAGGGCTCGGCGGTGGCGACGAACGTGACCGGCGCGCCGCTGCGCAGACCCATCTGCACCGCCAGCGTGCTCTTCCCGCTGCGGGCGCCGCCCACGAGGAAGGTGAGCATCAGTAGTCGATGCCCCGCTTGGCCATGATGCCCGAGTCGTACGCGTGCTTCACGTGGCGCATCTCGGTGACGGTGTCGGCGATGTCGATGATGGCCTGTGGCGCGTCGCGGCCCGTGACGACCACGTTGACGTGACGCGGGCGCTGCACGATGGCGGCGACGACCTCGTCGGTGGGCACCCAGCCCCAGGTGCAGAGGTAGGTGAGCTCGTCGAGGATGACGAGCTGGTGCTCGCCGGCGGCGAGGATGGCGGCGGCCTGCGCCCACGCCTCGCGAGCCAGCTGGATGTCGTGGTCGAGGTTGGTGGAGTCCCACGTGAATCCGCCGCCGAGCGAGTGCCAGTCGACACCGAGCCGACGCCCGATCTTCTCCTCACCGACCTTCCAGTCGCCGCTCTTCACGAACTGCACCACGGCGACCTTCCAGTCGCGGGCGAGCGCTCGCAGCATGACACCGAAGGCGGCCGAGCTCTTGCCCTTGCCGTTGCCGGTGTTGACGAGCACCAACGAATCGGCGACGCGGCCACCCGACGGCCGCGGGTCGTCGGTGAGGGCCGGGGTGGTCTCGGGCGTGTCGTCCATGGGGGTTGGAGCATAGGCATCGGTTTGCTACGGTTGCCCCGTCCGACACGAGTTCGTGCCGGATGCATGGTTCCCAGCGAAGTCCGGTGAGATCCCGGCACTGTCCCGCAACGGTGGTTCGTGTCCTGCACGACGAGTCCGGTCGCCTGGATCTGTGCGCGACAACCAGACCCTCGAGGCAAGGGCGGTCCGCGGCGGGAACCCGCCCGGTTCCCAACTTGTCCTCCCGAAACCGGAGGACCCCACCTGTGAGACGACTCACACCCATTGCCGCATTGGCGGCCGTGCTGCTCTCTGCGTGCGGCAGCAGCGCCGGAACGACCGCCCGAACGACAGCCGGAACGACTGCCGCTCCCGACACCACCGTGCCCGCGCCGCAGGCCATCGTCAGCCTCTCGCCGACGGCCACCGAGATGCTCTTCGCAATCGGTGCCGGCGACCAGGTGATCGCCGTCGACGACCAGAGCAACTACCCGGCCGACGCGCTGAAGAAGCCCCACGACCTGTCGGGCTACCAGCCCAACGTGGAGGCCATCGCCGCGCTCAAGCCCGATCTCGTCGTGGTGAGCGACCCGGCCATCAGGGACCAGCTCACCAAGCTGGGCNNAAGATGCAGAAGGACATCGCCGTCGCGGTGGCCAAGGCGCCCAAGCCGTCCACGAAGCTGAAGGTGTACCACGAGCTCGACAACACGCTCTACAGCGTGACCAGCCACACCTTCATCGGGCAGGTGTACTCGCTGTTCGGGCTCACCAACATCGCCGACAACGCGCAGCCGGGCAACGACTACCCCCAGCTCAACGCCGAGTACGTGGTGACCGCGAACCCCGACATCATCTTCCTCGCCGACAGCAAGTGCTGCGCACAGGACCGTGCCGCGGTGGCCGCCCGACCGGGTTGGAGCGCCATCGCCGCCGTCTCCCACGGTGACGTCGTGGCCATGGACGACGACATCGCGTCGCGCTGGGGCCCTCGCCTCGTCGACTACGTGCAGGCCGTCTCCGACGCGCTCGCCAAGGTNNGCGGCATTCGTGCTGCTGGTGGCCGCCGTCGTGCTGGGCACGATGATCGGCCCGGCGGGCAGCGTCAACGCGGCCAACTGGCGCATCATCTGGCAGATCCGCCTGCCCCGCGTGGTGCTCGCCGGCATCGTCGGCTCCATGCTGTCGCTGGCGGGGGCCAGCTACCAGGGCGTGTTCCGCAACCCGCTGGTCGATCCCTACCTGCTGGGCGCAGCGGCCGGCGCCGGGCTCGGTGCCACCTTGGTGTTCGCCTTCGGCCGCACTGCGACGGCGGGGTGGCCGGTCGACCCGCTGCCGCTCGCTGCGTTCGTCGGCGCCTTGGTCGCCGTGCTCGTCACCTACCTGATGGGCGCGTCGTTCGGTGGCAGCGGGCTCACCCTGGTGCTGGCGGGCGTGGCCGTCGCCAGCCTCGCCACCGCCGTTCAGCAGTACCTCTTGCTGCGCCACAGCGACGTCATCAAGGAGGTGTACAGCTGGATCAGCGGGCGGGTGAGCACCGCCACGTGGGGCGACGTGCGGCTCGTCACGCCCTACGTGATGGTCGCGACGGTCGTGCTGCTGCTGCACCGGCGCCACCTCGACGTGCTGCGCGTGGGTGACGAGGAGGCCGCCACGCTCGGCTCGGAGGTGCGTCGCATCCGCCTCGTGGTCGTGGTGGCTGCCACCCTGGGCACGGCCGCGGTGGTCAGCGTGAGCGGCCTCATCGGCTTCGTCGGCATCATGGTGCCCCACCTCGTGCGGCTCGTGGCCGGCTCGTCGTACCGGTTGGTGATGCCGCTCAGCATCCTCGTCGGCGCCTCGTTCCTCATCCTTGCCGACATCCCCGGCCGGATGATCGAGCACGGCGGCGAGACCCC
>PMCN01000144.1 GCA_003154135.1 Acidimicrobiaceae bacterium | reverse complement strand
AGGTTGTAGGCCTGGAAGATGAAGCCCACGTCGGTGCGGCGCAGCTCGGTGAGCTGCTTGTCGTTCAACGTGGCGAGGTAGGTCTCGCCGATGAAGACGGCGCCAGAGGTGAGCGAGTCGAGCCCGGCGAGGCAGTGCATCAAGGTGCTCTTGCCGGATCCGGAGGGGCCCATGATGGCCGTGAACCTGCCGGCCTCGAGGTACACCGTCACCCCGTCGAGGGCTCGTACTTCGCTGTCGCCGCCACCATAGGTCTTCACTGCATCGATGGCGCCTGCCGCGGCCACGGTGGTGTTCGTGTCAGTCATGACCTCCGTTGTAGCCGCTCGGAACGGAGAACGGCGTCACCTTTGGCCGTTGGGGCACGGATTTTAGGTGGATCGGACATCCGCCGATCCGGCCTACGCTCGCAGGGTGATCCTCTGTCTGTCGTGTGGCGCGAGCATTCCCGCGGGCGCGCGCTTCTGCTCGTCGTGCGGCACTCCCGTCGCGCAACAGGGCCAGGCGGAGGAGCGGCGCATCGTCACGGTGCTCTTCGCCGACCTCGTGGGCTTCACCACGCTCGCCGAGCACATGGACCCTGAGCAGGTGAAAAGGCTGGTCGACTCGTGCTTCGAACGCCTGGTCGACGTGGTCGCCGAGTTCGGCGGTCGCGTCGACAAGATCCTCGGCGACGGCATGCTCGTGCTGTTCGGCGCCCCCGTCGCGCACGAGGACGACCCCGAACGCGCCGTGCGCGCGGCGCTGCGCATGCAGCACACGCTCACTGCCCACGTGGCCGGCTCGGGCCTGGTGGGCAGCGACGACGTCCGCATGCGGGTGGGCATCAACACGGGCGAGGTGCTCGTCGGCACGCTGGCCGGCAGCGACTACACCGCGATGGGCGACGTGGTCAACACCGCCTCACGCCTGCAGGCCGCGGCCCCGGTGGGCGGCGTGCTCGTCGGCGAGACCACCCACGGTCTCACGTCGCACACGTTCAGCTACGAGCCCTTCGGCTCGCTGCAGCCGCGCGGTCGCGATCAGTCGCTCGAGGCGTGGCTGGCGCTCGAGGCCACCGCGCCGCCCGGCACCCGCCGCCGCCGACGCCGCGACATCGGCATCGTGGGCCGCAAGGAGGAGCTGTCGATCGCCGACTCGGCGATGGAGCTCGTGCTCAAGTACGGACGCGGCATGGTGCTGCACGTCAACGGCGAGACCGGCGTGGGCAAGAGCCGTCTCGTCGACGAGATCATCTGCCGCCTGCGCGGCCACGGCGAGCCGGCGGTGCTCGAAGGCGCGTGCGTGCCCTACGGCGAGGCCAACGTGTGGTGGCCGCTCGCCAACGCGCTCTCCAACTTCCTCGACCTCGATGCCAGCCTGCCGCTCGAGGCCATCCGCGAGGCCGCGCTCAACCGCGCCCGCCTCATGCTGCCGTTGCAGACCTCGGCCGAGCGCGAGCAGCTCGTCGACGTCTTCGCGCACCTCATGGGCCACCCGAGCGGCATCGACCGCCTCGATCCGGCCAGCGCGCGCAGCATCATCCACGTCGTGGTGGGGCAGGTGCTCGAGGCGCGCTCCGAGCGGGGCCCCCTGGTGCTCAGCATCGACGACCTCCACTGGGCCGACCCCGTGCTGCTCGAACTGCTCGAGGCGCTCGTCATGCGGTTGGGCCGCCACGCGTTCGTGCTCATCACGTCGATGCGGCCCGGCAGCGAGGTGGTCTGGCCGCCGCACACCGACCGCATCAGCGTGCTGTCGCTCACGCTGCAGCCGCTGTCGCGCGACGAGACCGAGGAGCTCGCCCGCGAGCTGCTCGGCGAGCGCGACACCGGGGCGCAGCTGCTCGGCGCGCTCTTCGACCGCAGCGGCGGCAACCCTCTCTTCCTCATCGAGCTCGTCGCGCTCACCGAGAGCGGAGGCCAGCAGCGCGAGCTGCCCGACTCGCTGCGCACGCTCATCGCTGCCCGCCTCGATCAGCTCACGCTGGAGGAGCGCCAGGTGCTCGAGAACGCAGCAGTGCTGGGCACGTCGGGCAACATCGCCTCGCTCGAGAAGTTCGCCAGTGCGCTCGGACAGTCGTTGCGGCCGGGCCTGCTCGAGGAGCTCGACGAGCTCGGCCTGCTGGAGGTGCGCGGCAGGCGTTGGGAGTTCCGCAGCGAGTCGGTTCGCGACGCGGCGTACCAGACCCTCACCAAGGCGGCCAGGGCGCAACGCCACGCCGGCGTGGCGAGGGTGATGGTCGCCTCACCCGCCGCACTCGACGACCTCGCGCACCACACGGCCTCGGCAGCAGAGGTGGTGCAGGAGCTCGGGGCCGTCGACGGTGTGCCGCACGACATCGTCGAACAGGCAGTGCGTGTGCTCACATCGGCCGCCGATCGTGCGCTCGAGAGCGGCAGCCTGCGGCTCGCCGAGCGGCACACCACCCGGGCCATCGACCTGCTCGAGCACACGTCGGCCAGCAAGCCCCAGATCGCCCATCTGCGCATCGTGCGCGCCGACACCGCCATCGACCAGCGCAACTTCGCCGCGGCGGCCGCCGACATCGACGCCGTGCAGGCCATCGCCACCGAGTTGCGCGACATCACCATCGAGGCCGAGTCGCACCGCCTGCGCGGCATGCTCGCCAACGTGTCGGGTCGCATGGACGAAGCCCGCGCCGAGCTCGGCCTGGCGGTCGACCTGCTGCGTCACGTCGAGCGCCCCGACCTCCTCGCCGGCGCCCTGCGCATCCGCGGGTTCATCGAGATGTTCACGGGCTCGCTCACCGACGCCGAGTGGTTCTTCGGCGAGGCCGACGGTCTGTTCCGATCGCTGAACGACGAGCGCGGCATGGCCTACGTCGAGCAGCACCGGGCGTGGATCTCGTTCCTCTCGGGCGACCTCGCCATCGCCCGCGAGCGGCTGGCACACGCTGCGGGCACGCTGAGCGAGCTCGGCGACCGCAACGGCGTCGGGTGGGCGTTCGGCCTCCTCGCGTTCATCGAATTCTTCGAGGGCCACTTCGAGGAGGCCGAGAACCTCGCCGATGCCGTCAGCCGCGAGGCGGAGGCACGCGGTGACGAATGGGCGGCCGGGATGATGGACACGCTGCGGGCCGACCTGCGGCTGTGGCAGGGACAGCTCGTCGACGCGTACGCCTACGCCGACAAGGCGCGCACGCGGTTCAAGCGCCTCGACGACCGCTTCGGTCTCATCCAGTCGCTCGCACCGCTCCTGCGGGCGCAGGTGGCGCTGGGCAAGACCGCCGGGGCGCAGCGCAGCACCGAAGAGCTGCTCGCCTTCGCCGACAACGGGCGGCAGGGACCGCTGCCGCTGCTGGCGGTGGCGGGTGCGGCGATGCACCGCGGCAACGGGGCGATCGCGGTGGCGACCGCCGAGCGCGCGGTGATGGAGATGCGCGCAAACGGCGGCGACGCGTACGAGCCGATCGTGGTGCAGGCCGCCGCGCTCGCGCAGCTCGGCAGCCACGAGGAAGCGCTCACCGCCATCGAGTCAGTGGGTGCTCGTGGCCGCGATCACCCGTTCACTCGCGCCGTGTCGGCCTTGGTCTGCATGGTGAACGGTCTGGCCGCGGAGGCCATCGAGCACGCCGACGCGGTCGCGCACCTCCCGGGTGCCACCTATCTCGACGAGGTCTTCGCCTACGTGGCCGCCGCTGGTGCAGCGATGCAGCAGGGCGATCGCACGAAGGCCGAGCTCACCGCGCAGGCGGCCGTGGCGCGGGCCATGGGCGTCGGCGACGTGGTTGCCATCGCGCTGGCCACGTCGACGTTCCACGCCATCACCGGCACACAGCATCCGGCGTTCGACGAGCGCACCCAGTTGGGTGCCGGATGGGCCACCATCATCGACCAGTTGCTCGGCCCTCTCGACGACGAGCGGCGCCGTGTCGTGATGTGACGAGTCGTGATGTGACGTGTCAGCCGGCGAGCGGATCGTGGCGTCGCCACGGCAGCTCGGCGAGGTACTTCGCTGCTGCCGGGTGGGGATCCATCTCGCGCTCGAGGCCGGGCGGCGTGGGGTCGGCCTGCGGAGCCAGCCGCGCCTGGCAACCGGGGCACCAGTACAGGAGTCGGGAGTGCTCGCCCACTCGCTTCACCAGCACGGTGTCGCCGCATCGCGCGCACCGCTGCCCGTTGCGGCCGTAGACGGCAAGACCACCGGGCACCGCTTCCTGCGTGACCCGTTGGCTGTGCAGGTTGGCACGCAGCATGCGCACGGCCGCGTTGATGAGTTGCACGCAGTCGGCCGGCTGCAGCGACGACACCGGCGCGAACGGACTGATCTCGCACGCCCAGAGCACCTCGCTGCGGTAGACGTTGCCCACTCCGCACGCGACGTGCTGGTCGAGCAGCACCTCGCCCACGGGCGTGCTGGGCTCGGCGTACTCGAAGATGCGCCGCGCACACAGCGACAACTGGTCGTTGGGGGCCGTGCACAGATCGGGACCGAGTCGGCCGAAGCCGGGATGGCGGTGGATGTCGAACTCGCGGTACGTCTCGACGACGGGTGCGTTGAAGCACACCGCCACCCACTCGAGCACCTCGATGGCCACTCGCATCTGAGTGTCGGGTTTGCGCCACGGCTCGCCGGAGCGGTACAAATGCCATGAGCCACTCATGCGCAGGTGCGTGTGCAACACGAGACCGTCGTCCCAGAGGATCTCGAGGTGCTTGCCGTGGCTCTCGACCAACTCGATCACGCGACCCGCCGCCGGGTGGGGACCGTACAGACGGGGCGCATCGAAGCGCGTCACTGCACGTCCCACCAAGGCTGTCCGCAACGCTGCGCCAGCCCGATGAATGGTGTCGCCTTCGGGCACGCGCACAGCGTATTTCATGTGCGGTTCACGATCGCGCGATACCCCACGGGCTCCGTCGATAGCGTGCAGGCATGACCGACCCGGAGGAGCTCGAGGAGATCCCCGAGGTGATCCAGCCCATCTCCGATCCCGTCGACACCGCACGCCGCCGTCACGGCGCCGCGGGCGCCATCCTCGCGGCCGGCATGTTCGGCGTCGACATCGCACTCGGGCGCAAGCCCAAGGAGGACGCACCGGTGGTCATCGCCTCCAGCTCCGACCCCACCGACATCGACACCGACGGCATACGCATCCCGCTCGACGCGGCCACCGACCTCATCGCACCGCCGCAGCCACCCAGCGATCCGTACGCCCCCAAGCCCCGACGGCGGCGCGGATAGCCCGCTGCCAGGTTGCGCGGGTGGCGGGCTAGATTTTCCCGGATCCCCCGGGAGGTCGGTTGTGAGGAAGTTGCTGATGGCCATCGCCATCGCGTTGGTTGCCATCTGCTCGTCGAACGCAGCCCCCGTGGTGGGCGCACCCTCCACCGACCCGGCCGCCGCGCACGAGGGCGTCATCACCGACCCCGTGCTGCTCGCCGAAATGGCCCGAGCCGGCGCACCCACAGGCAGCGACACCGGCACACCTCCCCAACGAGCCACCCCCTCCGGCACCCTCGCCGTCGAGGTGCTCACGACGGCCGACGCACTGATCGCCGCCGAGGTGCGCGCGCTCGGCGGCACGGTGACGGGCAACGTGCCTGGCGCCGTCGTACAGGCCCTGGTGCCCGTCGCCTCCATCACCCGTGTGGCCGGCCTGGGCGCGGTGACCGACGTGCGTGCACCGCGCCACGCCAACATGTTGCCCCCGGTCGTCCGATCGCGCGCGCAGTCGCTGCCCGGGTTCGGCCCGTCGAAGGGCGACGAAGTGGCCCTCACCAACACCGCGGCCTGGCAGACCGCCGGCTTCACCGGGGCCGGCGTGAAGGTGGGTGTGATCGACTACTTCAACTTCACCTACTGGAACACGGCCGAGATGGGCACCCAGCCCACCAAGGCCAACGGGCACGCGTTCTGCCTCGACAGCGCCCCGATCGCCGGCGACCCGCGTCCGCTGTGCACCGCCGACGGCCAGATCGCCAACGGCATCGAGCACGGCCCGGCCGTGGTCGAGATCGTCAAGGACATGGCACCCGACGCCGACGTGTACGTCGCGTCGGTCGACACCGCCGCCGACCTCAAGGCCGCGCTCGACTGGTTCCACTCGAAGGGCGTCACCATCGTGTCGCGCTCGCTCGGCTCCGCGTACGACGGCCCCGGCGACGGCACCGGTGCGCTCGACGCGGTGGCCGACTACGCGGTCAACACGCTCGGCATCACGTGGTTCAACTCGGCGGGCAACGGGGCGGTCGACTCGTACATGCGGCGCACCGTGCCCACCACGCTGAAGGCGCCGATGAAGAAGGGCTCCACCACCACGTACAGCTACGTCAACTTCAACGACGGCCGTCCCAGCGTCGGACCCGGGACCGACACGTGGCTGCGCCTCGACATCGCCGGCTGCGGTGTGCTGGGCGGCGTGCGCTGGTCGACCGACTGGAACCTGCCGGCGGCCTCGCGCACCGACTACCGGCTGGAGCTGTGGGCGCCGAAGTCGGCACCGCCGTCCGACCACTGGAACCCCACCGGCATCGGCGATGTGACGCCGGTGGTGGTGCAGTCGGGCCCGGGGACTGGCTCGAACATCATCGACGCCAAGCAGACCCTTGGTGCCGCGCCGCTGGAGGGCTCAGAGTCGGAGTTCTGCGCCGACAACAAGTTCGGCTTCACCACCGCGAGCGGGCTCACCCTCGACGTGGTGTACCTGCGCGTGCGGTTGAACAACTCGGTGGGGTCCAGGCCCGATTCGCTCGAGATCGGCATGGGTGACGGCCTGCTCGAGCTCGACTACTTCGACACCGCGGGCAGCGCCAGCGTGCCCGTGGTCGACTCGCGCAACCCCGGTGTGGTGTCGGTCGGCGCGATCGACCTCACCGAAGGCCCCGGCATCGCCGACTACAGCTCGCAGGGTCCCACCTACGACGGTCGCATCAAGCCCGACGTCAGTGCGCCATCGGGCTTCTACAGCAGCGTGTACAGCGAATCGCCCTGGAACAGCGCCTTCTCGGGCACCTCGTCGTCGGCACCGACGGTGGCGGGCATGGCGGCGGTGCTGCAGGGCGCCGGCTTGGCGATCTCGGGTGCCGGCACGGGCGACCTCGTCCGTCACTTCGTCACCGACCTCGGCCCGCCCGGCGCCGACAACGCGTTCGGCACCGGGGAGGTGCACCTGCCCGACCCGCCGACGGCCGCTCCCTCGGCGACGCCCGGCAAGTTCGTGCCCGCCGACCAACCGACCCGCATCATCGACACGCGGCCCGGCGGCGGCCACGTGGGTCCGTTCACCGGACCGTTCGTGCCCGGCACCATCCTCGACGTCCCGGTGCTCGGCAACGGGGGTGTGCCCGCCTCCGGTGTCTCGGCAGTGGTGCTCAACGTCACCTCGGTCGGCGCTCCCGGCGCCGGCTTCGTCCAGGCCTATCCCTACCTGCGCGCCGCCAATGGCGCGACGAGCACGCTCAACGTCTCCACACCGGGCGTGGCGCAGCCCAACTTCGCCATCGTGCCCGTGGGCGCCGATGGCAAGGTGAGCCTGTGGTTGCAGTCGGGCGGTCAGGTGCTGGTCGACGTGATGGGCTACTTCGCCGATGGCCAGACCGTCACCCATGAGGGCCGCTACATCCCCCTGGCCGTGCCCGAACGCTGGCTCGACACCCGCGGCGGCAGCGTCGCCGACCCAACTCCCCTCCCGGCGAGCTTCCTCGGCACGCCGCGCAAGGTGGCCGCCAACGAGACCATCGAGGTGCCCATCCCGGCGCCTGCCGACACCCAGGTGCCCTCCGGCGCGGAGGCACTCGTCGTCAACGTCACCGCCACGCGGCCCGACGGCAACGGCTACCTCAAGGCCACCACGCCGGGGGTGTCGCCCGACCTCGTCACCGCGAGCACTGCCAACTACCGCGCCGGCTCCTCGGCCAACCTGGCCATCGTGCCCCTCGGCGGTCCGGGCACCATCGACATCACCGCCTACGGGCACTCCACCGACGTCATCGTCGACGTCGTCGGCTACATCACCGGCACCGGCATGCCCACCGACACCCGGGGCCTGTTCGTGCCACTCACGCCCGCCCGGGCCTTCGACACGCGCGACACCCACACACCGTTCACCGCGGTCGAGACACGAGCCGTCGACCTCAACGGGGTGAGCACGGTGCTGCCACCGGGCGCCGAGTCGGTGTCGCTCAACGTCACCGTCGTGCACACCGCGTTCGCCGGCTGGCTCAGCATCTTCGGCGGCGCCGTGCCCGCCACGTCGAGCCTCAACTTCGCGGCCGGCCAAGTGGTCGCGAATGCTGCGCTGAGTGCGAGTCCGGGCAACACTGTGCAGGTGTTGATGGGACGGGGCTCCGCCGATGTCATCCTCGACGTCAACGGCTACTTCCTGGCGGGGAGCGCATGAACGAACAACTCGACTCCAAGACCGGCTGGCTCTCTCGCGACGAGCTCGACAACATCCGCGCCAACGTGCCCCTCGTGTACGTCGACGCCGTGCCAGTGCGCGTCGACGACCTCGGGCGCGTCACGCACGTGGGCATGCTGTTGCGTCAGGCGGCCGACGGCACCCTCAGCCGCATGGTGGTGAGCGGCCGCGTGATGTACGGCGAGCGCGTGCGCGATGCGCTCCTGCGCCACCTCGAGAAAGACCTCGGCCCGGTGGCTCTGCCGCGCATCCCCGCCGAGGTGGCGCCGTTCACCATCGTCGAGTACTTCCCCGACCCCGACGTGAGCGGCTTCCACGACCCGCGGCACCACGCCGTGAGCCTGGCGTTCGTCGTGCCGGTGGCGGGCGACTGCCAGCCCACGCAGGAGGCGCTCGACCTCGCCTGGTACCCGCCCGAGCAAGCGGTCAGCGAGGCGGTGCGCCGCGAGATGACCGGCGGCCACGACCGGCTCATCCGCCTCGCGCTGGCCCACGTGGGTCAGCTGCCGTAGCGCTCCACCAGTTCCCGCCCCACGCGCGCCAGCGCGGCGCGCAACTCGGCGGGTTCGGTCACCTCCAGCGCGGCGCCGAAGCCGCCGAGCTCGGCGGCGAGCTCGTTGACGTGGTGGCCGCGCACCTCCACCTCCACCCGGCCGTCGTCGCGTGCCGCGCCGATGCGCACTCGGTGGCCGAGCGTGTACGCCACCATGCCCACCATGTGCCGCTCGACGAGCGCCCGTGCCACTACGGGCGTACGCATCTCCTCCACGCGGTCGGCGATGAGGCTCCACGCCTGTGAGAGGTCGAAGCCGGGCGGCCGGGTGGCCGCTCGACCGGTGACGGACGCCGTGTCGACGCGATCGACGCGGAACGTGCGCACACCGGCCGCCGTGTCGGCCACGAGGTACCACGTGCCCGCCTTCGACGCGATGCCCAGCGGCTCGACGAGTCGGGTGGTGACGTCGCCCGTGCGCGAGGTGTAGCCCAGCGACAGCTGATGGCCCTGCACCACGGCGTCGCGCACCTCGTCGAGCAGCAGCGGGGCGCGCCGCGCGGTGCCCCGTTCGCCCCACGCACGCGGGTCGACCAGCACCGCCTCGCCCGCTCGCTCGGCATGCGTGCGGAACTGCTCGGGCAGCGCGCGCACCAGCTTGCGCAGCGCGGCGCGCACCTCGGGCGTGCCGGCGGCCGATGGTCCGGCCACTGCGAAGAGCGCCTGCGCCTCGGCTGCGGTGAGGCCGCTGAGGTCGGTACGACCGCCGCCGGCCAGTCGCCAGCCACCGTGCCGGCCCGGCAGCGAGTAGACGGGCAGTCCGGCCACGCCCAGTGCCTCGAGGTCGCGGCGAGCGGTGCGCAGCGAGATCTCCAGCTCCCCCGCCACCTCGGCAGCGGTGACCTGCGATCGATGCTGCAGGAGCAGCAGGATGGCCACGAGACGATCGGCGCGCATGGCCACATCTTTTCACGAAACATGGACAGGAGATGGCCACTTTACAGGCGACGATCAGTACATGACCAACACCGAACAGACCCTCGCCCCCACCGACCCCCGCGCCTCGTTCGCCCAGGCGGTGTCGACCGCACGCGCCATCGTCGCCGAGGTGCGGCCCGCTCAGCTCACGCTGCCCACTCCCTGCCCGGAGCACGACGTTCGTTCCCTGCTCGGGCACATGCTCATCGTGTTCCGCCGCATCGAGGCGCTGGGCAACGGCACCGACCCGATGGACATGCCCGACGTCGTCACCGGCATCGCCGACGACGCGTGGCCGGCGGCGTTCGAGCAGGCCGCCCACCAGGTGCAGGCGGCATGGACCGACTCGGCCATGCTCGACCGGGTGATGGTGCTGCCCTGGGCCACCGCCCCCGGTGCGGCGATGCTGCAGATGTACACGTCCGAGCTCACGGTGCACACGTGGGACATCGCCGTCGCGACCGGGCAGTCCGTGGAGTGGCACGAGCCCACGGTGCAGGTTGCGTTCCGATCGGCCTTGCAGGCGCTGCCCTCCGGCGACCGCGAGGCCTACTTCGCCGAGATGGCTGCCGACCCTCGCTTCTCGCCCGACCTGGCCGTGCGACCGCCGTTCAAGAACGCGGTCGCCGTGGCCGATTCGGCGCCGACGATCGACCGGCTGGTCGCCTGGTACGGCCGCCGGCCCTGATCGTGCGACTCAGTCGCCCAGTGCGACGTAGCCCCGGCGTACGTCCCACACGTGGTGCACCGGGTCGTGCATCAGGTAGCGCGTGAAGCTGTCGATGGTGAACGATGCCCCGTCGCTGCGTGCCCCCGTGCGCTGCCACTGGGCGTCGCCCACGGTGGCGTACCGGGCGCCGAGCATCTCTGCTGCGGCCAGCAGCTCACCGGCGACATCGCCCGGCGACTGCTGGTCGTAGCGCTCGGCGATCGCCGTCGCGTCCTGGTCCCAGTTGTCGAAGTGCGGATCGTCCTCGCGCAACATGCGGTCCAGGCGGTACAGGTACAGCCGGTACACGTCGCGCACGTGACAGCCGTACTCGAGCGCCGACCACGTGGAGTCGTCGGGACGTCGAGCGGCCCGCGGATCGGCGAGCAGCACCTGCCACTCGTGCGCGTTGGCGTCGATGGCCGCTGCTGCACCGGTGGGGTCGAACGCACGGGCGTCGAACATGCAGTCGGGGCAGGCGCGGTCGAGCACCCAGGTCCAGTTCTTGTCATCGGGCACGATCGGCATGCGCCGACGGTACCTGGCGGCTGTCGAGGCCTGCCGCCGACTTACAGGGCCGCGACGATCTCTGCCATCAGGTCGCTTGCTTCGGTGGGGTTCTGTCCCACCCTCACGCCCGCGGCCGCGAGGGCCTCCATCTTGCCCTTCGCCGTGCCTTTGCCGCCGCTGGTGATGGCGCCCGCGTGGCCCATCTTCTTGCCCTCGGG
>PMCN01000118.1 GCA_003154135.1 Acidimicrobiaceae bacterium | reverse complement strand
CCCCACTGGTACACCCAGAGGCTGTAGGAACGGCCCAGGTTGAACAGGGACGTGAGGGGTTTGGGCAAGCGGCCCTTGTCGACGAGACCCATGTGGCTACACCCAGCGCAAGACGCCCTTGCGCCACGCGTACACGAGGCCAAGGAGCAGGACGAAGACGAAAAGGCCCATCTCGACGAGGCCGAAGCCCGCGTACCGTTCGAGCTGGGTGGCCCAGGGGAACATGAACACGGCTTCCACGTCGAAGACCACGAAGAGCAGGGCGAAGATGTAGTAGCGCACCTGGCTCTGCGACCAGCCGTCGCCCACCGGGTTGACGCCACTCTCGTACGCCGTGTTCTTCTCGACCGACGGCTTGTTCGGGCGCAGCACGGCGGCGACACCCAGCAAGAGCGTGGCGAGCACCAACGCGACGGACGCGAACCACACCACGTTGAGGTAGTCACGCAGGAATTCGGACATCGCCGCCGACGCTACTACGCCGTGTGAATGGCATCACAAATGGTGCGCGCGGTGCCCGTCGACCGACCCGTGGTCATGCCGGTATCACGCCGGGGGCAGCGCCTGGGTGGCATCGAGCCACCACGCCATGCCGGCCTCGGCCTGCTGGTCGGTCATCGTGCCCGCGTAGAGCGCGCCGGATCGCGCCGCCGTGCCCACTCGTTCGCGCGCGTACGCGACCCCGTCGGCGAGATCGGCGGCGAAGCGTTCGACCACACCCGGCTGCGTGTTGGGACGGGTGACGCAGAAGTGCACGGCGGGCGGCAGCTGCAGGCCGTTGAGGCGCCAGCGCTTCGAGGCCATGTAGTCGTTGACGAGGTAGATGTCGAGGCCGCTCTCGGCGGTGGTGGTGAACGCGACGTTGAAGAACGGCTCCCCCAGCACGGTGAGCTCGGGCAGCGCCTGCACCGCCTGCACGAGCTCGGCAGCCGTGCGGAAGATGTCGCCGGCGATCGCCAGGTAGCCCTCGCGACCGAGCGACACCATCGATGCCCACGCGGCGGCGATGATGCCGCCCGACCGCGAGCCGCTCATGCCCGGCGACGTGTACAACCCGCCCGGCCAGCCCGGCTGGATGAAGTACTGCAGACGGCGCAGCTCGGGTGTGCGATAGAGCAGCACGCTCGAGCCCTTCAGTCCGAAGCCGTACTTGTGGGTGTCGGCGCTCATCGAGGTGACGCCGGGAAGGCGGAAGTCGAACACCGGCACCGGGTAGCCGAGGTCTTCTCCCCACGCGAGCACGAACCCGCCGAGGCAGCCGTCGACGTGCAGGTTGATGGAGCGCTCGAGGGCGAGCGCCGACAGCTCGGCGATGGGATCGATGAGGCCGTGCGGGTACGTGCCGGCAGAGCCGATGAGGGCCACGGTGTTCTCGTCGATGAGCGACGCCACGCTCTCCATGTCGGCGACGTACGCATCGGTGAGGGTGGCCCGGCGCAGTTCGATGCCGAAGTAGTGGGCGCCCTTGTTGAACGCCGGGTGCGCGCTCACGGGCATCACGATGTTGGGGTTGGTGATGCCGCGCTCGCGGCCCCACTCGCGATAGACGAGCAAGGGGTTCATCAGGCTCTCCGTGCCACCGCTGGTGAGCACGCCGCACACGGTGCCGCCCTCCACCGCCGAGCCGTGCATCATGTCGGCCGTCATGGCGATGATCTCGCCCTCGAACCGCGTCGCGCTCGGGTACATGTCGCGCTGCAGCACGTTGGCATGGCTGTAGTGGCCGAACACCTCGTTGAGGAACTCGTAGTGGGCCTCGTCACCGGAGTAGATGGATCCGCTGATCTTGCCCTCGTGGTAGGGCGAGTCCTCCTCGGTGGCCATCATCTCGATCTCCCGCAGGATGTCGGCGCGCGGCCGACCATGCTCCGGGAAGTCGCGGACGACGGGGAAACGCTCGGCGTAGGGGTACAGACCCATGGGAAGGCTCCTTCAGGAGAGTGCGAGTGCGGGGTGCAGGGCCGTGAGCCGGGCGAGTGCCCGGTGCATCACGGCGCGGTGGTCGGGGACGGGGTGGTGCTCCTCCTGCACGTGCAGCAGGCCGGGCACGTCGGCCAACGAGAGCAGGCCCAGGTCGGCGAACGCAAGGAACGCTGCGCCGCGGGCGTTGGTGGCGCGTGGCTCGGCGAGGCGCTGCACCGTGCGATCGGTGGCATCGGCGAGGATCTGGCCCCACAGCGAGCTCGTCGCCGCGCCACCACCGAAGCGCAACGTGGGGAAGAGGTTGCCGACGAAGGCCTCCACCGGTGGGATGAGCCACGCCATGTTGAGCGCGACGCCCTCGATCACGGCGCGCATCGCGTGGCGCCGTTCGTGGGGCAGCGACAAGCCGACGAAGGCGGCGCGCACGTGGTCGTCGGGGTTCGGCGCGATGGAACCGAGCAGCCAGGGCAGGAACTGCACACCATCGGACCCGCACGGCACGGTGGCGGCGTCGAGCAACGCCGTCTCCGGCCCGTCGTACCCGAGGAGGCGCTGGGCCCATTCGAACGCCCGGCCGCCCACGCCGTTCTCGGCCATCACGTAGTACATGCCCGGCAGCGGGCTGGGCACGCTGAGGATGCCGGCGGTGAGGTCGCCGCGGTGATCGGGGATGTGGCTCACCAGCACCGAGGTGGTGCCGATGACCACCGAGCCGGAATCGGGCCCCAGCGCGCCCGTGCCCACCGCCGACGTGATCGAGTCGATGGTGCCCGGCATCACCGGCAGGCCGGCGGGGAGACCCAACGCGCCGGCAGCCACGGCGGAGAGCTCGCCGACCACCCCGTTCATCGGCACCAACCTCGGCAGCTTCGCCGGGTCGAGCCCGGTGGCGGCCACCAGCTCGGGGTCGTACTCGGTGGCACCCCAGGTGCGGTTGTCGCACACGAGCATGCCGAACATCGTCGACTGCGTCGCCGTCACCCGGCCCGTGAGGCGGGCGGTGAGGTAGTCCATCGGCTCGACCAGAGCAGCAGCGGCTGCGTACGCCTCGGGATGGTGCTGGGCCAGCACGTGCGCGTGGGCAACGTCGTCGTTTCCGCTCGGCAGCGGGATCATGCCGTGACGACCGAGGAACAGCATGAACGAGTCGTCGTCGAGCAGTGTGCGGTTGTGCGCCGCGCCGCGGGTGTCCATCCACAGGATGCACGGGCCGGTGGGCATGCCGTCGGCCGCGACCGGAATGGTGCTCATGTACTGGCTGGTCACGGTGACCGCGACGATGCCGGGGCGCGGCTGCACGGCCGCGAGGGTCTCGTGTGCGGCCGCGACCACCGCGGTCCACATCTCGTGCGGGTCCTGTTCGGCGCCACCGTCGGGCAGGAACGTGGTGTGCACCGGCCGGCTGCGCCAGGCCAGCGTGACGCCGCTTCGGTGCACGAGCGCGACCTTCGGGCCACCGGTTCCCAGGTCGATGGCGAGCACGCACTCGGTCATGACCACCACACTGCCAGACCGCGGCTCCCCGACCGGCCCCGGCGGAGGTGCTACACCTTTGTCATGACCGCGGGGATGCCCAGGCCCGACATCGAGGCCCTCGTCGCCAGGGTGCCCGAGTGGACCGGCCGCCAGGTGGTGCTCACGCCGTTGCACGGCGGCATCACCAACACCAACTACGTGGCCCTCGTCGACGGCCACCGCTACGTCGTGCGCGTGCCCGGCGAACGCACGGAGCTGCTCGGCATCGACCGGGCCAACGAGGCCGAGGCCGCCACCCGCGCCGCCGAACTGGGCATCGGTCCGGCGGTGGCCGGCCGCCTGCCGGGTGTCGGCACGCTCATCACCGAGCTCGTCCCGGGGCACCACATCGAAGGACGCCCGTTCGCGCAGCACCTCTCCGTCGTCGTCGGTCTGCTCCGACGCTTCCACGAGAGCGGGCCGCTCGCCGGTGCCTTCCCCATCCACCGCGTCGTCGAGTGGCACGCACGCGACGCGGCCAGCCACGGTGTCATCCCGCCCTCGTCGTACGACCGCCTGCACCGTCAGAGCCGTCGCATCGAGGCCGCGTTCGCGCGGGCTCCGCTGCCGCTCGTCCCCTGCCACAACGACCTGCTGCCGGGCAACGTGCTGTTCGCCGCCGACGGCGAGCCCGGCGTGTGGCTCCTCGACTTCGAGTACGCCGGCATGAACGACCGCTTCTTCGACCTCGGCAACCTCAGCGTCAACTGCGGGTTCGACCACGGCGACGACGAGCACCTGCTGCAGCTCTACTTCGGCACGATCTCCCGCGCCGCCTGGGCACGGTTGCAATTGATGAAGATGATGAGCGAGTTCCGCGAGGGCATGTGGGCTGTTGTGCAGCAGGCCATCAGCACCCTCGACACCGATTTCGTGTCGTACGCCGACGAGCGCCTCAGCAGCTGCGAGCGCCTGTCATCGCGGCCGGAGTTCGACAGGTGGGTGGCCGACGCGGCGAAGCCGGTCAGCTGACCCAGGGGCCGTTGCCGGTCACACGGCGCACCGCGATGTGCACCACGACGCCGGGCGGCGGCTCGTCCATCGGCGGGAACTTCACACCCGGCCCGAGGAACTTCACCGCGAGCGCCTGCAGCAGTTCGGGTGCACCGCCCTCGGTGATGCGGCCCGTGCCGTGCAGCACCGCATAGTTGGCGAGTCCGGGGCCACTGGTGCCGGGCAGCTCGAACGAGACGGTCACCCGTGGATCGCGCCGGATGTTGCGGATCTTCTGACCGGCGCCCAGATGTGCCGCCAGCACCTCGTCGCCGTCTCGCCCGAGCCAGACCACAGTGACCTGTGGCGAGCCGTCGGGGTTGACGGTGACGAGGTGCCCGTGGACACCTGCATCGATCGCGTCGGCGAGCGCGGGATGCAGTGACGTCACCTGATCAGGCCATGTGGTCGGGGTCGACGGAACGGCCGTGCTCCAGTGCATCGAGCTCGCGCTCGATGGCCAGCAGCTCTTCCCTCGTGCCCTGCACCTTTGGTCCGGTGAACCACTTCTTGCCGCTGAAGCGCCAGTAGCCCATCACGAAGATGGCCCCGAGAAGGATGAGCGGCCCCGTGAAGTTGAAGTTGTTGATCTTGAAGAAGGAGTTGCCCGCCCCGTCGTCGAGGAACATGTTGCCGCTGCCCCACGGCTTCCAGAACGGCCAGAACAGCGGCGCACAGAACAGCACGCTGATGATCGCGATCCACACGATCGACGTCCAGCCGACGATCTTGTGGTACCCCTTCAGGTTCCAGGGGCCGACCTTGA
This sequence comes from Acidimicrobiaceae bacterium, assembly GCA_003154135.1. GTDB lineage: Bacteria > Actinomycetota > Acidimicrobiia > Acidimicrobiales > Ilumatobacteraceae > UBA668. The sequence goes on along the minus strand of PMCN01000118.1, from coordinate 10,619 downwards.
AGTCGGGGTTGGTGAGGCGCAGGTAGATCGGGATGGCATAGGCGATGTAGAGGCCGATCACGCAGATGCCGGTCATCGCGAAGAACGCGGTCGAGTACCGGCCGGCTCCAGTGCCACGCACGTACAGCGACGAAGCGCCCACGATGGCCGACAGGGTGACGCCCAGCCACACGGAGTTCGTTGGCGTGCGCGTGCGCTTGTTGATCTTGTGCCAGTGCTTCGAGCCGGGCAGCGCGCCGTCACGGCTGAACGCGTAGATCATGCGGCTGTTGGCCGTCACCGATGCGAGGCCGCAGAAGAACTGGCCCATGACGGCGATGAACACCAGCAACTTGGCTGCACCCGAGCCGACCGCGCTCGAGATGAGGCGGTTGGCGGCATTGACGAGGAACGGATCGTTCTTGTCACCGAAGACCAGACCCGCGTACAGCGCGTCGCCGTCCTTGCCGGGCTTGGGCAGCGCGGCGATCATCGACAGGTTGAGGATGAGGCCGGCGACCGCCGAGATGTAGATGGACCGCACGATGGCCTTCGGGGCCTCGGTGCGTGCGCCCTTGGTCTCCTCGCTCACGTGTGCCGAGGCATCGAAGCCGGTGATGGTGTACTGCGCGAGCAGAAGGCCGAGTGCGAAGAGGTAGACGGTGACGAACACACCACCGGTCCAGCCGGTGAGGCCGGGGGGCGCCTTGTCGAACGCACCGCCGATGCCACGCTTGTTGGTGGGTGCGATGAACAGCACGCCGGCGATGATGGCCACACCCGCCACGTGCCACCACACGCTGATGTTGCCGAGCACCTTCACGAGGTCGATCCTGAAGGTGTTCAGCATGCCGTGCACCACCAGCATGATGAGGAAGATGATGAAGATGGATGTGACCGTGAGCTTGAAGCTGTCGTCGAACATGCGGATGAAGTAGGCCGTGAAGACGGCCAGGCCGTAGTCGACCGACGCGATGACGCCGATCTGGCCGATGAGGTTGAAGTAGCCGGTGAACCACGACCAGCGAGCAGCGTTCTTCTTCGCCAGCTTCGCCGACCAGTAGTACAGGCCACCTGCCGTCGGGTACGCCGAGCAGATCTCGCCCATCGCCATGCCCACGAGCAGTGCGAAGAAGCCCACGATCACCCAACCGAGCGTGATGACTCTCGGCCCGGATGTGACCATGCCGAGCCAGAAGCTCGTGAAGCCACCGGCCAGGATGGAGATGATCGAGAAGCTGATGGCGAAGTTGCTGAACGTGGACATGCCACGGTGCAACTCCTGCGCATAACCCATCGAATGCAAGTGGTCGCGATCGTCGTCCACGGTGTCGGCCATGGAATCCCCCAGTCGTGTAGGTGTGGTTTCGACCAGCGGTGCTCCCCTTGATGCACCCGTGGTCAGCGAGTTTCTAGCACGCCTGAAAAGGGGTGTCGCGCACGGTCGCGCAGAACCAGTCGACCAGCTTGTGGGCGTTGAGCTCCGCCACATCGGCAACTGCGCGCGTGGCCGCAAGCAGCTGGTCGGCCGACGTGCCGACGCGGGCGAGCTCGTCGACGCCGACACCCGACGACCACCGCCGGACCACCGACTCGGTTGCCTCGGGATGGAACTGCGTGGCAAGCATGCGACCGAGCCGCCACGCCTGCGGACCGACCTCGTTGCGGGCCAGCTCCACGGCTCCGGGCGGCAACGACACCGCGTCGTAGTGCCACTCGAGCCACGGGCCGGACGCCACCGCATCGGGCTGGTCGGTGTCGACGTGCACCCAACCGACCTCGGGGCGGCTGGCGCGGAAGACCGAGCCCCCCAGCGCGTGCGCCATCATCTGGTGGCCGAAGCAGATGCCCAGCACCGGGATCCCCCGGCGCGCCGCATCTCGCACGAGCGCCACCTCGGCCTCGACGTGCCGTGCGATGTCGGGCCAGTAGACGCTCCACTCGCTTCCGAGCAGGAGCACGAGATCGTGCCCATCGAGCTGCGGCCACTCGTCGGTGTGCTCGCGCTGGCATTCGTCGAACGCGTAGCCGTGGTGGCGAAGGCGGTCGCCGACGAATCCGGTGTCGGCGTCGTCGGCGTTGGCGATGGTGAGCGCGCGCATGGTGCTTCCGGTCAGTCGGTGGCGATGAAGACGTTCTTCAGCTCGGTGTAGTGGTCGAGCACCTGCATGCTGTGCTCACGGCCGAGGCCGCTCTGCTTGAACCCGCCGAAGGGCGTGCTGTAGCGGACCGACGAGTTCGAGTTGACGCTCAAAGTGCCCGAGTCCATCGCCCGCACCACGCGGAGCGCCTTGGACCCATCGCGGGTCCACACCGAGCCCGACAGGCCGTAGATGCTGTCGTTGCAGATCCGGATGGCGTCGGCCTCGTCGTCGAACGGGATGACCACCACGACCGGACCGAAGATCTCCTCGTGGCACACCGGCGCGTCGTAGGCCGGCGTGGCGATCATCACCGGGTGCCAGTAGCCCGGACCCGTTGGCACCTCGCCCGTGTAGACCGTCTCGAGTCCGTCGCTGAACTGGCGCACGGCGGCGAGGTGACCGGCCGTGACGAGCGGCCCCATCGCTGTGTCGGGCGACATCGGGTCACCCACGGTCCATGCCTTCGACGCGTCGATGAACAGCTCCATGAAGCGGTCGAACACGCTGCGCTGCACCAGCACGCGGCTGCGCGAGCAGCAGTCCTGGCCCGAGTTGTCGAACACCGCGCCGGGTGCCGCCGCTGCGGCCTTCTCGATGTCGGCATCGGCGAACACGATGTTCGCGCTCTTGCCGCCCAGTTCGAGCGTGAGGCGCTTCACCTGGTCGGCGCAGCCCTTCATCAGCCGCTTGCCCACTTCCGTGGAACCGGTGAACGCAACTTTTCGCACGTCGGGGTGCTCGACCAGCCGCCAGCCCACCGTGGAGCCGGGGCCGACGACCACGTTGAACACGCCATCGGGAATGCCGGCCTCGAGCGCCAGCTCGGCGAGTCGCATGGAGCTGAGCGGCGTGATCTCTGCCGGCTTCAGCACCGCGGTGTTGCCCGCGGCGAGCGCCGGGCCCACCTTCCACGACGCCATCAGCATCGGGAAGTTCCAGGGCGTGATGAGACCGACCACGCCGAGCGGCTCGTGGAACGTGATGTCCACCCCGCCGGCGACCGGGATGGACGACCCGGTGTGCTTCTCGACCGCGCCGGAGAAGTAGTGCAGCACGTCGGCCACCATGTTGGCGCACCACCGCGAGTTGCCGATGGGCATGCCCATGTTGCGGGTCTCGATCTCGGCCAGCTCGTCGGCGTGCGCCGCCACCGTGTCGGCGAAGCGCCGCAGCAGCCGGCTGCGGTCGACCGGTGCCATCTTGCGCCAGGCGGGCGACGCCGCCGTGGCCTTGGCGATGGCTGCGTCGACGTCGTCGACGGTGGCGTGCGGCATCTCGTGGATGACCGCTTCGGTGGCAGGGTTGCGGAGCGTGAGCAAGGTCGACACGTCGATGGAGGGTAGCTGCCCGCCGAGGGTGCGCCAGAATGGTCGGCAATGAGCCAGCCGCCGCCCCTCATCGCCCTGTGCGCCCGCACCCTCACGTTCTCCGACGAGGGCAAGCGTGATGCGTTCAGCAGCAGCCAGCCGTACTCGCGCGCGGTGGCCCGCGCCGGAGGCGTGCCCGTGCTGGTGCCGCCCATCAAGGAGCTCGCCGCCAACGCCCTCACCGTGCTCCAGCACTTCGACGGCGTGCTCCTGCCCGGAGGCGGCGACGTCGACCCGCGGCGCTACGGCGCCGAACCCGACGACGACACGTTGTACGGCATCGTTGCCGCCCACGACGACCTCGACATCGCGGTGTGCCTGGCGGCCATCGAGCTCGACCTGCCGATGCTCGCGCTGTGCCGCGGCATGCAGGTGCTCAACGTCGCGCTCGGCGGCACGCTGGTGCAGGACATCGGCAACAGCGACCACTGGATGCGCGAGCACGAGGTCACCCTCGCCGAGGGCTGCAAGCTCGCCGAGGCCGCGGGCACCACGCACCTCGAGCACTGCCACTCGGTGCACCACCAGGGACTGCGCGACCTGGCCGAGCCGCTCATCGCGTGCGGCTGGGCGCCCGACGGCCAGCTCGAGGCCGTCGAGCTGCCCACCGCCTCGTGGGTGGTCGGCGCCCAATGGCACCCCGAGGACACCGCGACGCACAAGCCGCAGCAGCAGGCCATCTACAACGAGCTCGTGCGTCGTGCGGCGGCGCGTGCCGCCTCGCCCACTGCGGCGCGTGCATAGGCTGGCCCGGTGAACCCGCTGGTGCTCATCGTCGGCCGCATGGCCACCGAGGCCAAGGGCGTGCGGGGTGAGCCCTTCGCCGCCGGCCGCCGCTACTTCCACGCCGTGGCCCGAGCCGGGGGAACCCCGCTCATGCTGCCGCCCATCCTGTCGCTCGTCGACGGCGTGCCCGACCTGCTGCGCCGGGTCGACGCGGTCGTGCTCCACGGCGGCGGCGACGTCGATCCGCGGCACTACGGGCAGGAGGCCACGGCCGAGCAGCTGTACGGCATCGTGGCCGAGCACGACGAGGTGGAGCTGGCCGTGGTGCGCGCCGCGGTCGACCTCGACGTGCCGATGCTGGCCATCTGCCGCGGCATGCAGGTGCTCAACGTCGCGCTCTGCGGCACGCTGGTGCAGCACATCGGCAGCGACGACCACTGGATGCAGTTCACCACGCCCACGCTCGACACCGACTCGCTCGCCGCCAAGGCGATGGGTACCGACGCACCGGGTGCCTGCCACTGCGTGCACCACCAGTCACTCGACCGGGTTGCCGAGGGGCTCACGGTCACCGGACGCACGGCCGACGGCATCGTGCACGCGGCCGAGATGCGCAGCGCGCGCTGGATCGTCGCCACCCAGTGGCACCCCGAGGACTCCGCCGACACCGACCCCCAGCAGCAAGGCCTCTTCGACCACCTGGTCCACCACACCTGACCACACCCCGATCGAGTCGGGCGCGAAACGCCTCACATCCGNNCGTCAGGTCGGGCGCGAAACGCCTCATCCACGAGTGGTCCCCCACCCACGGGTCCGAGTGGTCCCGGAAGTGGGACTTTTCGTACCCGTGGGCGCGAATCATGCCGCGAGGGATCGGGCGCGAATGATCGTGGCGATGTCGCCGATGGCGTCTCGCAGAGCCGATTCGACATCGATCTTCGACACCCGCGACACGCTCCAGCCGACCATCGCCGCCTTCCGGTCGCGGCCCATGTCGCGATGCCGCTCCTCGAAGCCGGCGTGCCAGGCCGGGTCGTCGACTTCGAGGCCCACTCTCCACTCGGGCCACCCGAAGTCGAGGTGGATGACTCGGCCCATGGGCAGCTGCACCGGGCACTGCGTGACCGGGCTCGGCAACAGCTGCCGTTCGATCTCGACGAGCACCCGCTGCTCGAGATCGGAGTGCAGGGCCTGCCGCCACGTCGGCCGCGACGCGATCACTTCCGCCATCGTCCGGCTGCCCGGTCGGTTGGGGTGGGCCAGGCGGGCGAAGGTGTCGGTGATGGTGCCGAGCGTGCACAGCTCCTCGTGCAGGATCTGCTCCATCACCGACCGAGCGACGGAGAGCCCGAGCATGTCGGCACTGTCGAACAGGCTGCGCGGTGGGCTCGTGAGTCGGATGCCATCCGGACGGTCGACGATGTCGACCGGGTCGATGCGCCGGCACCGGTGCACCACGATGCCGTCGATCTCCGGCGTCACTCCGTGCGGGACAAGCGCATGGAGTCCACGGTCGACCACCTTTCGATAGCCCCAGATGCTGCACGCCGATGTGAACCCGATGAGCAGCGACGGGTTGCGAGCGCACGCGGCGGCGCACGCCTGCAACGGGCTCTCCGGCCACTGCGCGCTGCGGAACACGCCCGGCATCACGCGGATGAGGCGTCCCTCTGCCGCCCAGCGGTACACCGTGGCGTACGACACGCCCAGCCGCTCGAGCGCGGACGCGCTGGCAATGCCGTGATGCGTGCGGAACCATTCATCGACCTGTCGTTGCCATGACGCCACGACGACCTCCCGAGACTCGAACCTGTGTCGGGGGAAGCCGATGGACGCGCACCATATCGCCGCGCCACGCCCGACCGTCGCGCATCACCCGCTGAGACGAATCGCGCCCACGGGTACGATGTGACCCGAAGTTGGGATGAAGCGGACCCGTGGGCGCGGGGAGACTTGGCGGTGGGAGGTCTCGCGCCCGACCCGTTTCGCGCCCGACCCGGACCGACGCGGACCGACGGGGACCGGCCGCGGGCGGGGGTCAGGGGGCGAGGTGGATGAGCCAGCCGGGGAAGAAGCCGATCACGAGGGTGAAGGCGACCGACAGGCCGATGGCGACGGCGAGGGGGGCGGGCACCTTGACGGCCTCGCGTGCGTCGTCGCCGGCCTCGGGCTCGGTGACCCACATGCTGATCATGATGCGCAGGTAGAGGAAGGCCGCGATGACCGCGGCGAGCATGGCGATGATGGCGACGGCGTAGCTGTGCACCTCGACCGCTGCGCGGATGACGCCGAACTTGGCGACGAACCCGCTGGTGAGCGGCACGCCCGCCTGCGCGAGCAGCAGCACCGTCATGCCACCGGTGAGGAGCGGGCGCTGACGGCCGAGGCCGCGGAACGCCCCGAGGTCGGTGGCGTTGTCGCCCGTGCGGCCGACCGCGGTGACCACGCCGAACGTGCCGAGCACCAGCACGGCGTAGATGAGCGTGTAGAGCAGCGTCGCCGAGTGACCGTCGTTGGGGCCGGTGGCGCCGGCGAGGTGCACGGCCGCCTCCACACCGACCAGCATGAACCCCGCGTGGCTGATCGACGAGAACGCGAGCATGCGCTTCACGTTGGTCTGCACCACGGCCATGATCGAGCCGCCCACGAGCGACAGCACAGCGAGCATCCAGACGACGGGGCGGTAGTCGGCGCTCCAGTGCGGCAACGCTTCGAGCAGCACGCGCAGCATGGCGGCGAACGCGGCCACCTTGGCCGCCGACGCCATGAACGCGGTGACCGGCGTGGGCGCTCCCTGGTAGACGTCGGGCGCCCAGAAGTGGAACGGCACCGCGGCCACCTTGAACGACAGACCGACGAGCAGCAGGGCCACGCCGGCGAGGATCATCGCGTCGTGATGGCGGTTGGCGTTGATGTTCGAGTTGAACGCGCCGATGATCTTGGTGAAGTTGGTGCTGCCGGTGCCGCCGTAGATGAGCGCGGCGCCATAGAGGAAGAACGCCGACGAGAAGCCGCCGAGCACGAAGTACTTGATGCCGGCTTCCTGGCTCTGGATGCGCTTCCGGTGGCTGGCCGCCATGACGTACAGCGCGATGGAGAGGATCTCGATGCCCAGGAACAGCACGATGAGATCGTTTGCCGAGCCCATCACGATGCCGCCGATCGCCGACAGCATGTAGAGCGCGTAGACCTCGGGTCCGTCGATGCCTTCGCGGCGCACGTAGTCGTCGGTGAGCAGCGCCGCGAGTGCGATTGCGATCGCGATGGTGATGACCACCCACACGTACGTGCGGTCGAACTGCAGCGCGCCGCCCACGAGGAGCTTGGGGCCCTTCTGGTCGACGCGGTGCCACAGCACCACGCCCAGGACGCCCGAGGCGACGGCGACGGCAACGGTGAACAGTGCCTCCGCATGCTTGGGCCACGGCGGCGTGAGTGCGCCGACCACGAGCAGCAGCATCGCGCCGCCGAGCAGCACCAGCAGTGGGCTCAGGGCGAACCAGTCGATGCTGGGGCCTTTCAGCGTCTCGGCGAGCAGCGCGCCCATCAGCCCTTCCCCTCTTCAACGGTGGGTACGTGCCACGTGGAGTGCTGTTCGACGTGCGTGAGGAGCCCCTTCACCGAGGGCTCGATGCGGTCGAGCATCGGCTTGGGGTACACACCCGTGAAGACGATGATGGCCAGGAACGGCAGCATCAACATGCCTTCCTTCCACTTCATCTCGGGGAACTTCTTGTTGTCGTCGTCGGGCTCGCCGTGGAACACGCGCTGGTACGCCCACAGCATGTAGAGCGCAGCGAGGATGACGCCGGTGGCCGCGACCACCACCCACCAGCGCGCCGTGGCGAACGAGCCGAGGAGCACCAGGAACTCGCCGACGAAGCCGTTGAGGCCGGGCACGCCGATGCTGGAGAGCATGACGAGCATGAACACGCCGGCGAACACCGGGGCCACCTTCTGCAGACCTTTCAGCTTGGAGATCTCACGGGTGTGACGGCGCTCGTAGATCATGCCGACGAGGAGGAACAGGCCGCCGGTGCTGATGCCGTGGTTGATGCCCTGCATCACGCTGCCCGTGACCGCTTCGGTGGTGAGTGCGAACGTGCCGAGCACGATGAAGCCGAGGTGCGCGACCGACGAGTACGCGACCAGCCGCTTGAGGTCGGTCTGCATCGTGGCCGCGATGGCGCCCCAGAGGATGCCGATGGTGGCGAGCGTGAGGAACACCGGGCGGGCCCACACGGCGGCCGCAGGGAAGAGGAACACGCCGAAGCGCAGCAGCCCGTAGGTGCCCAGCTTGAGCAGCACGGCCGCGAGGATGACGGAGCCGCCGGTGGGTGCCTGCGTGTGCGCGTCGGGCAGCCAGGTGTGCAACGGGAAGAGCGGTACCTTCACCGCGAACGCCACCGCGAACGCGAAGAACAGCCAACGCCCGGTACCCGCAGCGAAGGAGCCGTTCTCGGCGATCTTGATGAGGTCGAACGTGACATGGCCGTTGTCGGCCTTCGCCAGCACCGCGGTGGCGATGATGCCCACGAGCATGAACGCCGAGCCGACCATCGTGAACAGGAAGAACTTCGTCGCCGCGTACACGCGGTCGTCGTAGCCCCACCCACCGATGAGGAAGTACATCGGCACGAGCACGATCTCGAAGAAGACGAAGAAGAGGAACAGGTCGAGGCTGACGAAGCTGCCCAGCACGCCGGCCTCGAGCAGCAACATCCACGACAGGTAGCGCTTGTGGTCGTGGTGCGGGTCGACGCCTGCGATCACCAACGGGAACAGGATGCCCGTGAGCACGACGAGGAAGATCGAGATGCCGTCGATGCCGAGGTGCCACGAGATGCCCCACACGTGGATCCACTCGTGCTGGCTGACGAACTGGAAGCCGGCGACGCCCTTCTTGAAGGCGAACAGCACCCACAACGAGAGGCCGCCGGTGACCACGCTGTTGACGAGCGCGGTGACCTTGACGAGGTCGGGCCGACGCGAAGAGACGAGGGCGACCAGCAGCGCGCCGATGGCCGGCATCAGCACCAGCACGGTGAGGATGGGGAAGCCGCTCACAGGATGCCTCGAACGATGACGAACCAACCGAGCAGCAACACGACTCCGACTCCCAGTGCGGCCGCGTAGTTGCGCACGTTGCCGGTCTGCGCTCTGCGTGCCTGGCCGGCGGCGGCCGCCACCAACGTGCCTGTGCCGTTGACCGCGCCGTCGATGACGTGCGCGTCGGCCCAGGCAACACCCTCGAATGCGTCACGACCCGGCCCGCTCATGAAGGCGCTGACCGCACGGTCGTAGCCCCATGCGTCGGCCAGGATGGCCGGCTCGACGGGCTTCACCTTGTGCTTCGAGTAGACGGCGACGGAGGCGGCGATGCCCGCGAGTGCGACCACCACGGCCACGGCCATCAGGACGTACTTGATGTCGTCGGACGACGTCTTCAGCACGCGCTGACTGCCACCGACGACGGGCTCGAGCCACTTCTCGAGTCGCTTGCTGTTGTCGTTGAACGGCAGTTGGATGAGACCGCCGACAGCAGCGAGCGCAGCGAGCACCACCAGCGGCAGCAGCATCACCTTCGGGCTCTCGTGGGGTTCCGCGCCGTCGTAATCCCCGTGCGCGCCGTGCTCCTCGTGGGCGTCGTGCCAACGCGCCTCGCCGTAGAACACCATGATCACCTGACGGGTCATGTAGTACGCGGTGAGCAGCGCGGTGACGAGGCCGACGACGTACAGGATGGGGCTCTTGTCGTAGGCGAACAGCAGGATCTCGTCCTTGCTCCAGAAGCCGGCGAACGGAGGCACGCCGGCGATCGCCAGCCAGCCGACGATGAAGGTGATCGCGGTGACGGGCATCAGCTTGCGCAGCGCGCCCATCTTGCGCATGTCCTGTTCGTGGTGCATGCCGTGGATGACCGATCCGCTGCCGAGGAACAGCAGCGCCTTGAAGAACGCGTGCGTGACCATGTGGAAGATGGCGGCCACGTAGGCGCCCGAACCGACGGCGAGGAACATGTAGCCGAGCTGNNACCTTCTTGATGTCGTTCTGCGCGACCGCGATGGTGGCGGCGTAGAACGCGGTGACGGCGCCGACGATGGCGATGATCCACGTGGCGTACCCCGCGCTGACGTGCAGGATAGGGCTGATGCGCACCATCAGGTACACACCCGCGGTGACCATCGTGGCCGCNNTGGATGAGCGCCGACACCGGGGTGGGGCCTTCCATCGCATCGGGCAGCCACAGGTACAGCGGCAGCTGAGCGCTCTTGCCGCAGGCGCCGAGGAAGGCGAACAGCGCAATGGCCGTGGCGGTGCTCTTCGACAGCGTGCCCGCCGCACCGTTCACCGCGGTCCAGTCGAGGGAGCCGACCGCCCAGAAGGCGAAGAACATCGCCAT
>PMCN01000106.1 GCA_003154135.1 Acidimicrobiaceae bacterium | reverse complement strand
CGAGCCGTTGGGCAGGGTCGAGCCGTCGGGCAGGGTCGAGCCGTCGGGTACGGGCGAGCTGTCGGTGCGGTGGGCGCAGCCGCAACGGCGTGTGGCACCCGGCCAGAGCGTCGTCTTCTACGACCCCACCGACCGGTACGTGCTGGGTGGCGGCATCGCCGGTTGATGCTGCGGAGCCGAGGTCAGCCCACGGGCAGCTTGTGGCTCGACATGGCCTGCAACGCCCTGCCGGGTCGGCTGGGACCGACCAGGAACGACTGCACGTGGATGGCTCGCCCGGTGGGGTGGTCGCGGCTGCTCGGGAACACGGCCAGCACCATCTCGTGCACCGACACCTCCACCGCGTGGCCCGCGGCGGGGCCGGTGAGGTCGGCTGCCTCGGTGTCGGCGAGGGCGAGACGGGCCAGCGCGACGTTGGGTCGCTGCACCATCAGCGTCTCACCCAGCAGCAGTGCGTCGTGCACCACCACGCCGGCGGGCACCAGCACGAGCCACCGCCGCGACAGCATGTGGAAGCGCGACCAGAGCAGCCAGGTGAGGCCCGCGGCGAGCACGCCGACCACGACGCCCACCACCCAGCGCTGCGCGCCGAGCAGCACCACTGCACCGAGCGTGGCCGTGCACCACAGCACCCACGACAGCAGCACGGGGAGCAGCATGGGCGCCGGCACGCGCAACGGGAAGCGGCGCTCGTCGCCGTAGGCCGATCCCTGGACCAGTGCTTCACCGGCCTCGCCGCTGAGCGACACGAGCGTGGCCACCATGGCGAGCGCGAGCGCGACCACGCCCGCGCCGGCCGGTGCGCCGCCGACGAGTGCGGCCAGTGCTGCCGGGACGGTGGCGGGCACGAGCAGGCGCACGGCGGTGAGGCTGGTGGCGCTGGGCACGACGAGCGCGACCACGACGACGGCGACGACTGCCCACCACACCACGGGAGCGAGCACCCGCGAGGTGCCGTGGTCGTGCACCGCACGGCTGATGGCGATGCCCAACGCGACAGCGAGTGCCACCCAGACGACGCGCAGCGACCACAGGAAGGTGCGTGGGGAGAGCAGGGTGTCGGTCACAGCCATCCCCACAGATTTGTCGAACGGGCAGCCACCGGGCCAACGTATCGGGAGACCTCTCACGCTTCGCACCCGACAGCCCACCCGTGCGACGATGAACCAGCGACGGAAACACGGGAAAGGAGACCGGATGCTGCACCTCGGCATTCCCAGCGGCATCGCCACTGGCATCGGCGGCCTCCCTCACCGCGACGCCGCCGAGGCCGCCGCGTTCGTGCTCGCCAACATGGAGCTCCCGGCTGTTCCCTCGTTGCCGCGGCGCAGCCCCGCGGAGGGTGCCATCGCCCAGGCCATGGTGGGCATGCAGGGCATCACCATCGGCCAGTACGGCAGCATCTCCGTCGACGCGGCGATGGTCGATCCGCTGGCACCCGTGATCACCGACCTGCAGCACGACGCGTTCGTCGGCTTCCGCACGTTCCTCGACGCGGCACACGGTCACACCGGCTGGGTGAAGTGGCAGTTCGTCGGCCCGGTCACGTTCGGTCTCGCGCTCATGCGCGCCGGTGTGCCGGTGAGCGAGGCGTTCGAGGCCGCGGTGCGCTGTGTGCGCGACCGCATCGAGCACCTCATGGGGGCGGTCGAGCGAGCGCTCCCTGGCTGCCGTCAGCTCGTGTTCATCGAGGAGGCCGACCTCGGCGAGCTGATGAACCCGGGGTTTCCCATCGCGCCCGATACGGCGATCGACCTCGTGTCCGGTGCGCTCGCAGCCATCGAGACCTCCGCAGTGGCCGGCCTGCACGTGTGCGGCCTCGCCGACATCCCCACGCAGCTCGCGTCAGGCCCTGCGGTGCTCTCGTTGCCGGTGCGGCCCGAGATCGTCGACTCGGCGGGCTACCTCGTGCGCTTCTTGGAGCGCGGTGGCTACATCGCATGGGGCGTGGTGCCCACCAGCGGCCCCATCACCACCTCCGCCGAGCGTCCGTGGCGCCAGCTGAGCCAGCTGTGGTGCGAGCTCGTGCAGCGCGGCGCCGACCCCGCCATGTTGCGCCAGCAGGCCATCATCACCCCCGAATGCGGTCTGTCGACGCACACCCCGGCCGTGGCCGAGCGGGTGCATCGCATCGCCGCCGAGGTGAGCCGGCGGGTGCGCGACCAGGCCAATGCGAGCCGCTGGGCGCTCGGCGCCTGACCCTGCAACGGCACCGAACCGCCGCGCACCCTTCCCCTACACTGCGGCCATGAGCGACCCCGCCGCACGCATCGCATCGTTGCGCGCCCAGGTCGCACACCACAACGAGCGCTACTACGCGCTCGACGAGCCCGAGATCAGCGACGCCGACTACGACCAGTTGGTCCGCGAGCTCGCCGGCCTGGAGGCCGAGCACCCCGAGCTCGCCGACCCCGATTCGCCGTCGCGTCTGGTGGGCGCCGGCGAGCTGTCCACTGCGTTCGCACCGGTCGCCCACCGCGTGCCGATGACCAGCCTCGACAACGCCATGGACGCCGACGAGCTGGCGGCGTGGGGCGAGCGCGTCGCCCGCGGGTTGGCCGGCGCGCCGGCGTTGTTCGTGTGCGAGCTGAAGATCGACGGGCTGGCCATGAGCCTGCGCTACGAGGAGGGCCGGTTCGTGCAGGCCGCAACACGCGGCGACGGGCGGATGGGCGAGGACGTCACGGCCAACGTGGCCACCATCGCCTCCGTGCCCAAGGTGCTGCGTGGCGCCCCGCCGGTGCTCGAGGTGCGCGGCGAGGTCTACCTCCCGCTCCACGCGTTCGAGCGCCTGCGCGCCGCCAAGGAGGCCGAGAACGTCGAGCGCGTCGCGGCCGGGCGGCGGCCCGAGCCGGTGCCGGTCAACCCGCGCAACGCGGGCGCCGGCAGCCTTCGGCAGAAGGATCCGTCCATCACCGCTCAGCGCGAGCTAGCGTTCTGGAGCTACCAGCTCGGCGAGGTGCAGGGTGGTCCTGCGTTCACCTCCCACCACGAGACGCTCGAGTTCCTGGCCGGTCTCGGGTTCCCGGTCAATCCCGAGATCCGCGAGGTCGACAGCCTCGATGCCGTGTACGCCTTCTGTCGTCACTGGCAGGAGCACCGCCACGACCTCGGCTACGAGATCGACGGCGCGGTGGTGAAGGTCGACTCGCTCGCCCAACGCGAGCTGCTCGGCTTCACGTCGCGCGCGCCGCGCTGGGCCATCGCGTTCAAGTTCCCGCCGGAAGAGCGCACCACCATCCTGCGCGACATCCAGGTGTCGGTGGGTCGCACCGGTCGTACCACTCCGTTCGCCGTGCTCGAGCCGGTGTTCGTGGGCGGTTCCACCGTGGGCATGGCCACGCTGCACAACGAGGACCAGGTTCGCCTGAAGGACGTGCGTCCCGGCGACACGGTGGTCGTGCGCAAGGCGGGCGATGTCATCCCCGAGGTGGTCGGCCCGGTGCTCGCGCTGCGCCCGGCCGAGAGTCGGCCGTGGCAGTTCCCCACGTTGTGCCCGTGCCCGTTGCAGACCGAGCTGGTGCGCCCCGAGGGCGAAGCCGACACCCGTTGCGTCGAGCCGGCGTGCCCCTTCCAGCGCGACCAGCGCATCATCTACTTCGCCTCGCGCGGCGCGATGGACATCGAGGGACTNNACCCGCGAGCAGTTGATGGCACTCGACAAGTGGGGCACCACCAAGGCCGACAACCTGCTCGCCGCCATCGCCGGCTCCACCAGCCGACCGTTGCCGAAGGTGCTCACCGCGCTCGGCTGCCGCGGGTTGGGGCCGTCGGCCAGCGAGGCGCTCGCCCGCCACTTCGGCACGCTCGACGCCATCATGCAGGCCTCCGAGGTGGAGCTGTCCACCACCGACGGGGTGGGACCCGTCATCGCGAGCTCCATCGTGCGCTGGTTCGCGCACGAGCCGAACCGCGTGTTCGTCGAGAAGCTGCGCGCAGCCGGCGTCGAGTTCGGCCGGGTCGACATCAGCGTGCTGCCGCCACTGCTGGCCGGCAAGGCAGTGGTGGTCACGGGTTCGCTCGACGGGTTCACCCGCGAGAGCGCCGAGGCCGCCATCAAGGACCGCGGCGGCAAGAGCCCCGGCAGCGTCAGCGCCAAGACCTTCGCGGTGGTGGTCGGCGACGATCCGGGTCTGAGCAAGTTCAACAAGGCCACCGAGCTCGGCCTGCCCATCCTCGACGAGGCCGGCTTCGTGCGCCTCCTCGAGACCGGCGAGCTCCCCTGACCGCGCCCGTTCGGCTTCTGGGCAGGAATCCCGCCATTTCGGCTTCTGGGCAGGAATCCTGACGGAAGCGGTCGGTGACGCTGCCCGGAACCTGTCAGTTCGGGTCGCCGCCGCGCGAGATGCGCTCGTCGAGTGTGACGTCGAGCCGCTGCACCTCGATCAGCATCGCCGCGGCGGGGTGCTCCGGGTTGAGCAGGATGTTGCGCTCCCCGCTGTCGGGGTGCACCAACGCACTGGGCACGGCGAGCGCGAGCGAACGGCCCGACACGGCCCACGCCTCGCCCACGCGGGCGGTGGCCGCCGCATCGGTGGCCCAGGCGCGCTTCAGGCCCGCAGGTTCGAGCCAGTCGATGCGGTGATCGGGCACGTCCACTTCGATCGCGGTGTACTTCACGCGTGCGCCGACGAGGTGCACCGACAGCTCGAGAGTTGCCAGCGCCAGCGAGTCGGCGGTGTACACCATGCGGCGGCCGACGGGGTTCCAACGGCCGCCGTACATCGCTGCCCCGTCGCCGGTCATCGAGCGCCGTGCGTGGGCTGCGGCCACCATGCGCCACACGCGCATGTCAGCTGAACACGCCGTGCTCGATCCGGCCGAGCAGGTTGAACACCGACTCGGCCCCGACTTCGGTGGCCGCCACGGCGAACGGTGTGCGCCGCTGCAGTGCCGGTTGCGGCGTGGTGAGCCATACCCGCGCCGCGGCTGCGCCGCCCAGCAACCTGCCGGCGCGACGGAGGAGCCGGGTGAGGCGAGCCAGGCGGTCGCTCTCGAGCACGTCGAGCACGCCGGTCTGCTTGCGCCGCGCCCACGTGCGCGGCGAGATGCTGAGCCAGTCGAGGATGGTCGCGACGGGCAGGTCGAGCGCGGACGCGACGGTGGCCACGGTGGTGACCGGGACGCCGCGGCGCACGTCGTGCTCGGACAGCGGGGAGACGGCTTCGGCGTGTGCCATGTGGCAAAGCATAGCACGCCATGTGGCAGACAATCCGGCAGGTCGCGACGGCGGCGGTACAGTGCCGAGGCCATGCCCGATCATCCGCACTCCAGCGACCGGCAGCCTGCCGGTGACGTTGCTGCCNNGCCGTGTGGCTCGACGGCATGCGACGCGCCATCGCCGGCCACGACGACGCCGACGTGCCGTGCGGCTCCTGCGTGGGCTGCTGCAGCTCCTCGCAGTTCGTCCTCATCGGGCCGGACGAGGACGATGCGTTGGCCCACATCCCGCCCGAACTGCTCTTCCCTGCGCCCCGCAAGCCCACGTACGTGCTGATGGGTTACGACGAGCAGGGCCGCTGCCCCATGCTCGGCGAGCACGGCTGCTCCATCTACGCCCACCGCCCCCGTACGTGCCGCACCTACGACTGTCGCGTGCTCGCCGCCGCGGGCGTGGCCGACCGGGTCGACGACAAGCCGCTGATCGTCGCGCAGGCGATGCGCTGGCGCTTCGAGCTCGGTTCCGCCAACGATCGCGTGCTGCAGCACGCGGTGGTCGCCGCGGCGTCGTACCTCGAGCGTCGTCGTGCAGAACTGCCCGGCGACGTGGCACCGCTCACGACGACGCATGTTGCGGTGGCGGCGGTGATGGTGCACGACCTGTTCCTGCAGCACGGCGACGAGCCGTCGCCTGAGCAGGTGACTGCTCGCCTCAGAACACGTTGAACTGCCAGGTGTACGTCCTGGCGTGCGCGCGCCCTTCGATGACCTTCCAGTACGTGACCGTCACGAGGTGCATGCCCTGCGAGAAGTCGGGGATGTCGGCTTCCTTGCTGGGCTTGAAGGTGAGCGTCGCGTTGCCGGCGTCGTAGATGGTGGTGGGCGGCAGCTTGATCTGTTGACCGGGCTTGGCCGCGTCCTGCAGATCGCGTGTGTCGACGGTGCGCAGTTCGAGGCCGTCGATGGTGAGCACGCCCGTGTAACCGGCCTGCATGTCGACGAAGACCTCGGTCTGGGCCGGCACCTGCACGGCATCACGCACGGGATCGGTGTTCTCGATGGCGTCGGGGAGCTGTTGGCGGGCCTTGCCCGTGACCGCGATGGAGAACGCGTAGCCGACGGCGACCACGCAGATCGCCATGACGAGACTGACGAGGAGCAGCGACCACTTCGGTCGCCCGAACGGACGGCGCACAACCCCCATTCTCTCTGACGGTGGATGAAATCGCACCGCGCGTGCGGGGCACCCACCGGCAGGGCTAGCTTCAGCACTGCCATGGAGGTCAACGACGATCGACAACCGCCCGCCGCCGACCCGCGGATGGTGGCCGGCCGGTACCGTCTCGGACCTCGGCGCGGCAGCTCGCCCGATGCAGCGCTCTTCGAGGCCTTCGACGAACAGCGGCAGCAACCGGTGGTCGTCAAGCTGGTGCACCCCGAGCTCAGTGGATCGCAGGCGGTGCGCGCTGCGTTCACGTCGTCGATGAACGCCGCCGCCTCGCTGCAGCACCCCAACGTCGCCGCCGTCCTCGACTGGGGCACCACCACGTTCAACAGTCGCGACGTGCTCTACGTCGTCAGCGAGCAGCTCGCCGGCGGCAGCCTGCGCGACATGCTCGACCGCGGGCGACTGCTGTCCCCGTCGCAGGCCCTCGTCGTAGGGCTCGACGCGTGCAAGGCTCTCGACGCGCTCCACCGCGCCGGTCTCGTGCACGGCGACATCCGCCCCAGCACGCTCGTCTTCGGCGCCGATCGGCGCGTGCGCGTGGTCGACGCGGGGGTCGCCCAGGTGCTCGCGGTGGCCACCGGTGGCGCGATGAGCCGGATCAACGAGACAGCCAAGTACGCGTCACCCGAGGAGGCGGTCGGCGGGGCGGCAGCGGCGAAGAGCGACGTCTACTCGCTGTGCCTGTCGCTGCTCGAGGCGATGACGGGCAGCGTGCCGTTCGTCGGCGACTCGACCGTGGCGACGCTCGCCAATCGCGTCGACAAGCTGATGCCGGTGTCGGCCGATCTCGGCCCGCTCGCCTCGGTGCTCGAACGCGCTGGCCGACCCGATCCGGCCGATCGGTCGACAGCAGCCGAGTTCGGTCGCGCGCTCGTGGCGGCCGCCGAACGGCTCCCGCGTCCAGCCCCGCTGCCCATCCTCGCCGGGTCGTTGTTCGGCGGCGATGCCACCGAGCCGATGCCCCGACCCACGCCCGAGGACGAACTGCTGGCGGGTGTCGCAGTGCCGCCGGCCCCCGTGGCCGTCGAGCCCGCGCCGGCCCCTGCGCCGGTCGTCGATGCGCCGGGCG
>PMCN01000200.1:936-4975 GCA_003154135.1 Acidimicrobiaceae bacterium | reverse complement strand
TCCCCGCGCACCTGCTCGAGCGCAGCAAGGCCCGCAAGGCCCAGGCCGACGCCGGTGGCGCCGGCGGTGGCGTGGCCGTGCAGGAGAAGGTGGCCAGCGTCGTCGCCGCAGGCCCGGCCGCTGGCGGCGTCCCCGTCGGCGCCGGCCCCGGCGGCCACACGCAGCGCCTCCTCACGGTCGTCAAGAGCGGCAGCATCCAAGACGTCAAGGCGTCGCCGGTCGACAAGGTGCACACCTGGCCGCACCTGCTGGCCGCCGAGTTCGTCGCGGCCCTGGCGTGCCTGTCGTTCGTCTTCTTCTTCTCCGTCTTCGTCAACGCCCCGCTGCTCCAGCAGGCCAACATCAACAAGACGCCCAACCCGTCGAAGGCGCCCTGGTACTTCCTCGGTCTGCAGGAACTGCTGACGATGTTCCACCCGATGGTGGCCGGCGTCACCATTCCCGGCGTGGGCATGATCGTCCTCATCCTCGCCCCCTACATCGACAAGAACCCCTCGAACAAGCCCGAGGACCGCAAGTTCGCCACCTCCTTGATGACCGTGCACCTCATGTTCTGGGCCGTGCTCGTCATCATCGGTTCGTTCTTCCGAGGTCCTGGCTTCAACTTCACGCTCCCGTGGCGTGACGGACTCTTCTTCGACCTGTGAGGTCATCGCTGTCATGACTGCTGCCGCCATCATCGCCATCGCCATCGCCGCCCTCGTGGTGCTGTTCGCCGTGGTGCTGCTGACCTCCGCCCGCAAGAGCGACGTCCGCGGCGCCGGCGCGCTGAGCCGCGAGACGCGCAAGCGCGACAAGGACTCGCTCATCGACGGCCCGGTCGTCACGGGCAAGGACGTCGAGCGTGCTGCCGTCGCCGCGCGCGAGCAGAGCCTGGTGGCCGCCGCCCCCACGGTGCCCACCGTGTGGGTGGCACCCGACCGTGAGGAGATCGGCGTCAGCCGCCGCCAGTTCCTCAACCGGGCCACCGTCACCCTCATGAGCGCCGGTCTGGGCACGTTCGCCGCGGCGGGCTTCGTGGCCTTCCTGTGGCCCACCGCGGTGCCGGTGTTCGGCGGCAAGGTCAACGTCGGCAAGCTCAACGACATCCTGTCGAGCATCCGCAGCAACAGCGGCTTCTTCTACAGCTCGAGCGCCCGCTCCTACCTCACCGTCTACCCGCCCGAAGCGCTGCCGAAGGCGAAGGGCGTGGCCAACTACAAGCCCCTGCTCGATGGCTTGTCGCAAGGCCTCATCGCCATGTACCAGAAGTGCCCGCACCTGGGCTGTCGAGTGCCGCAGTGCCCGAGCAGCCAATGGTTCGAGTGCCCGTGCCACGGGTCGCAGTACAACCGCGTGGGCGAGAAGAAGGGCGGCCCGGCGCCGCGCGGCATGGACCACTTCGCGATCACCATCTCGGCGTCGGGCGACGTGGTCATCGACACGTCCACCGTGTTCACCGGTGCCCCCATCGGCACCAACACCACAGGTCAAGAGGCCGAGGGCCCGCACTGCATCACCGGCGGAGGACACCACTGATGGTTGCGCTCAACACCACGGTCATCGCGTGGGTCATCTTCGCCGTCATCCTGGTCGGCTGGATCGTCTACTTCTTCCTCAACAAGGCAAGTGCCCGGCGCGAGCTGGGTTCCGAGGCCGAGATGGCCCCCAACCGCCGCACGTACTACGACGACGACGTGCTCGAGGGCCGTCGCCTCGAGCGGATGCAGATCCTCGGCGTGCTGCTGCTGCTCACGTTGGTCATCGGCCTGCCGGCCGTCTGGATCCACGAGCCCGCCCGTCAGGCGGGTGCGGTCGCCGGCAAGAACGAGCGCTTCCGCTTCTGGGGCGAGGAGCTCTTCCAGACCACCGCCAACGGCGGCTTCAACTGCGCCGGCTGCCACGGCGGCCTCAAGGCCACGGGTGGCCAGGCGCCCTACGCGGTCACCGACCCCAACACCGGAGAGGTGAAGGCGGTCAACTGGTACGCCCCCGCCCTCAACACCGTCTTCTACCGCTTCAGCCAGGACGAGGTGCGCTTCATCCTGCAGTACGGCCGCCCGTTCTCGCCGATGTCGGCATGGGGCTCGCTGGGCGGCGGCCCGATGACCGACCAGAACATCGAGACCCTGCTGGTCTACCTCCAGTCGATCCAGATCAAGCCGACTGCGGGCACCTGCCTCACCAAGGCCGACTTCGTCGACAAGGCCGACCCCTACGTGTGCGACGGCGGCACGCTGCCCCAGACCAACAAGGACGAGATCACCAACGCGGTGAAGGCCTACCAGGCCGCCCACCCCGGTGCCAGCGAGGGCGAGGCGCTGTTCAACAGCGATCTGTCCAGCGGCGCCTACAGCTGCGCCCGCTGTCACACGCAGGGCTGGAGCTACGGCGACCCCGGCGTCACCGCGCAGGGTGGCATGGGCTGGAACCTCACCGGAGGCTCCACCAACGCGCACTTCCCCAACGAGACCGACATGATCTCGTTCATCAAGGCGGGGTCGCAGATGGGGAAGAAGTACGGCATGCAGGGCCAGGGTTCGGGTCGCATGCCTGGTTTCGGCCACTTGCTCACCGATGAGCAGATCAAGGCCATCGTCGATTACGTGCGGAGTCTGTGATGAGTGCACTGCTGGCCGTTTCCTGGGAATGGGAGCTTCGCGGCACCCTCATCGTCATCATCGCGGTGGGTGTGCTCTGCGGCAGCCTCTACCTCATCCTCGGCACCAACCTGGGTGCCCGATTGGGCTTCCTCGTCGCGCTCACTGCTCTCGCCGGCTGGATGTTCCTCATGGGTGCCATGTGGTGGACCTACGGCAAGGGCCTGCTGGGTCCCGACCCGTCGTGGAAGCCAGTGGCGGGCAAGACCATCATCCGCGACCCGGGGAAGCTGTCGGCCGTGGGAGTGCTCGATGCACCTGTCGACGTCACCGGCACGCCCGCCGGCGCCGCGGGCAACGTCACCGTGGCGCTGCAGGGCAACGGCTGGCGAAAGCTCGACTCGGCGCTGCCGTCGTTCCAGCAGGCGGGCGCGGCGGGCACCACGTTCATGGTCGACTCGAAGGCGTTCGCAGCCGGCGACTTCGCCGTGGTCGCCGTGTTCGAGAAGGGTGGTGAACGCAGCCCGACGTTCTTCGGTGGACGCATCGACTTCGTCGCGTTCTTCCACAAACCCCACTACTCGCTGGTCGAAGTGGCGCCACTGGTGCCGCAACGCAGCGAGCCGGGCCGGGCGCCCGCACGTTCGGTCATCGACACCACGCGGTCGCACGAGTACATCTACATGGTCCGCGACCTCGGCTCGCGCCGCAAGCCGGCGGCCGTCATCTGCATCTCCTCGCTCGTCTTGTTCCTGCTCCTGTGCTGGTTGCTGCATCGTCGTGACCGCATCGTGAAGGAGAACCTGGCAGCCCCGGCACTGCCGGCGAAGGCGTGACGATGGGTCAGTACCTGCCCATCGTGGCGCTGCTCGTGGTCGGCGTGCTGTTCGGCGCGGTGAGCTTCGGCGCATCGCGGCTGCTGGCGCCGCGCCGCCCCTCGGCGGCCAAGGAAGCGCCCTACGAGTGCGGCATCGTGCCCAGCCGCGAGCCACCGGAACGCTTCCCGGTCACGTTCTACGTGGTCGCGATGTTGTTCATCATGTTCGACATCGAGCTCATCTTCATCTACCCGTTCGCGGTCGATCGCACGTTCCTCGGCGCCTATGCGCTGTGGGAGATGGTCGCCTTCAGCGTCGTGTTCTTCGGTGCCTTCGTCTACATCGTGGCCAGGGGCGCACTCGACTGGGGCCCCGTCGCCCGCCAGCGCCGTCTCGACACCATCGTGTCGCCCGAGCGCACGACGACGAGCACCATCCGCCGCGTCGGCCTCGAGGGCCGCCCCGAGGGAGAGGCCGCCTAGTGGGTGTGGTCAACGACATCCTCGACGACGGGATGGGTGGCATCCAGCACAACGCCATCACGGCCAAGCTGGAAGACCTCGTCAACTGGGCCCGCAGCCGCAGTTCGTGGCCGGCCTCGTTCGGTCTCGCCTGTTGCGCCATCGAGATGATGGCCACCGG
>PMCN01000200.1:0-867 GCA_003154135.1 Acidimicrobiaceae bacterium | reverse complement strand
GCGATCGTCCAGGGCGTCGACCAGGTGGTGCCTGTCGACGTGTACGCACCGGGCTGCCCGCCCACCCCGGAGACTCTCATCCACGCCATCGAGACCCTCCACCAGCTGATCGAGGACGGGCAGTTGCTCAAGCGCCGCGCCGAGACCGGGGCAGGCGCCAACGTGCACGTCACCGAGATCGCCGCAGGCGAGCAGTCGGTGCCCGTCATCCTGGGGATCCGCTGATCCATGAGCGAGGCCACCACCCCCGACGAGACCGCGCCAACGGCGGTGCCGACGACCGCATACGGCGTGCTGCTCGGTGACAGCCGCGGCCAGCGCGTGCTGCACCCCACCCGCGACCAGTACCTGAAGGTCGTGCGCGCGTTGCTCGACGACACCTACACGATGTGCAGCGACCTCACGGCTGTCGACTACCTCCTGCACCCCACGCGCACGTTGCCCGACACCATCGTCGGCGAGCGCTTCGAGGTGGTGGTGAACCTGCTGTCGATCGAACGCCGCGAGCGCATCCGCCTGCGCNNCGCATCCTCATGCCCGAGGACTGGGAGGGGCACCCGCTGCGCAAGGACGACGCGCCGAGCCGCATCCCGGTGCAGTTCAGCCCCGACTTCAGCGCCCGCTCCGCCTCATCGGAGACCGAGTCATGACCGACATCGTCGACGTCATCCGCGACGGCAACGAGCCGGCACAGGGCCTCAAGCCGCGCAGCGAGATCACCGCCCGAGAGCTGCTCCGCGAGGTGGGCGCGGTGCTGCGCATGAGCGAGGCCGATGCCGCCAAGCTCGGCGACATCCCGGCCGACCCGGCCGACGACCAGACCATGATCATCAACATGGGGCCCCAGCACCCGAGCACCCACGGCGT
>PMCN01000262.1 GCA_003154135.1 Acidimicrobiaceae bacterium | reverse complement strand
CTGCTCACCGGCTTCGTGAAGGACGCGGTGCCCCGCTATCGCACGATGCGCGGCCAGCAGGTGCAGCGTCGCTTCGGCTGGGATTGCCACGGGCTGCCCGCAGAGGTGGTGGCCGAGAAGGAACTGGGCATCAGCGGCCACCCCGAGATCACCCGCTTCGGCATCGACAAGTTCAACGACGNNTACATGGAGAGCGTGATGTGGGCGTTCAAGACCCTGTTCGACAAGGGTCTCGTGTACGAAGGGTTCCGTGTGCTGGCGTACTGCTGGCGCTGCGAAACGCCGCTCAGCAACACCGAGACGCGCATGGACGACGTGTACAAGGACCGCCAAGACCCTGCGCTCACCGTTGCGTTCGAGCTCGAATCGGGCGAGCGCATCCTGGCGTGGACCACCACGCCCTGGACCCTCCCGGCCAACCTGGCCCTCGCGGTCGGGGCCGACATCGAGTACGCGGTGATGGAGGAGGGCGGCGTGCGCTACCTCCTGGCCGATGCCCGCCTCGGCTCGTACGAGAAGGAACTGGCCAACGCCACGCGGGTCGGCACCCTCCTCGGTGCCGATCTCGTCGGCCGCAAGTACAAGCCGCTGTACCCGTTCCTGGCCGACACCGACAACGCGTTCCACGTGCTCGCCGCCGACTTCGTGAGCACCGACGACGGCACCGGCGTGGTGCACATGGCGCCAGGCTTCGGTGAGGACGACCAGAACGCGTGCAACGCGGTGGGCATCCCCACCGTGTGCCCGATGGACGAGCACGGCCGGTACACGGCGGAGATCACCCCGTGGGCGCACGTGCACGTGTTCGACGCCAACCCGGAGGTCATCAAGGATCTCAAGGCACGTGGCCTCGTCGTGCGCCACGACAGCTACCAGCACAGCTACCCGCACTGCTGGCGCTGTGCAGAACCGCTCGTCTACCGCGCGATCAGTTCCTGGTTCGTGCAGGTCACTGCGATCAAGGACCGCATGGTGGAGCTGAACCAGCAGATCCGCTGGGTGCCCGAGCACATCAAGGAGGGCAGCTTCGGCAAGTGGCTGGCCAACGCTCGCGACTGGAGCATCAGCCGCAACCGCTTCTGGGGTTCGCCCATCCCGGTGTGGAAGAGCGACGACCCCGACCACCCGCGCATCGACGTGTACGGCTCGATCGAGGAGCTGCAGCGAGACTTCGGCGTCGAGGTCACCGATCTGCACCGGCCGATGGTCGACCACCTCGTGCGACCCAACCCCGACGACCCCTCGGGCCGGTCGATGATGCGCCGCGTGCCCGAGGTGCTCGACTGCTGGTTCGAGAGCGGCTCGATGCCGTACGCACAGGTGCACTACCCGTTCGAGAACCGCGAGTGGTTCGAGAGCCACTACCCGGGCGACTTCATCGTCGAGTACATCGGCCAGACGCGTGGTTGGTTCTACACCCTCCACGTCCTGGCGACCGCGCTGTTCGACCGCCCCAGCTTCACCACGTGCGTCAGCCACGGCATCGTGCTCGGCAACGACGGCCAGAAGATGTCGAAGAGCCTGCAGAACTACCCCGACCCGATGATGGTGTTCGACACGTACGGCAGCGATGCCATGCGCTGGTACCTGCTCAGCTCTCCCATCCTGCGCGGTACCGACCTGATGGTCACCGAGGACGGCATCCGCGACACGGTGCGCCAGGTCATCCTCCCCATCTGGAACTCGTGGTACTTCCTGTCGCTGTACGCCAACGCGGCCGGCACCTCGGGCTCGATGCGCACCGACAGCACCGACGTGCTCGATCGCTACATCCTCGCCAAGACCCACGACCTCGTCGCCGAGGTCACCGTCGCCATGGACGCGTACGACCTGTTCGGCGCGTGTGGGTCCGTGCGCGCCTTCCTCGATGCGCTCACCAACTGGTACGTGCGCCGCAGCCGCGACCGCTTCTGGGCCGGCGACCAGGCGGCCATCGATACGCTGCACACGGTGCTCTGCCTGTTGTGCCGCACGCTCGCCCCGTTGCTGCCGCTCACCACCGAGCAGGTGTACCGCGGGCTCACCGGCGAACGCAGCGTGCATCTCACCGACTGGCCCGACGCGGCCTCCATCCCGGCCGATCGCGAACTGGTCGACTCGATGGACCTCGCCCGCGACGTGTGCAACGCGACGCTGCGCCTGCGCAAGGCGCACCAGCGCCGCGTTCGCCAACCGCTGGCGTCGCTGCTGGTCGCTGTCGACGGCGCCGAGCGGCTCGCGCCCTTCGTCGAGCTCGTGGCCGACGAGGTGAACGTGAAGGCGGTGCGCCTCACCGACGACGTCGCCTCCGTGGCCACGTTCGACCTGCAGGTGGTGCCGGCCGCAGTGGGGCCGCGCCTCGGCGGTCGCACGCAGCAGGTCATCAAGGCCGTCAAGAGCGGCGACTGGCAGCGAACCGACGACGGTGTGCTGGCCGGAGGTGAGGCGCTCCACGAGGGCGAGTACTCGCTGCGCCTCGTCGTGCAGGGCGACGGTGCCAGCGCGCCACTCGGGTCGGGCACCGGTGTCGTGGTGCTCGACACCACCATCACGCCCGAGCTCGAGGCCGAGGGCGTCACGCGCGATCTCGTGCGCCTCGTGCAGCAGGCGCGGCGCGACGCCGGGCTGCAGGTGAGCGACCGCATCACCCTCACGCTCGGCGTGCCCGAATCGGTGCGTCGTCAGGTGGTGGCCTTCCAGCAGGTGCTCACCGACGCCACGCTGACCACCTCGCTGGTGTGGTCGGCGGGCGAACCCAACGCCGACCTCGACGGCGAGCGGGTGCACATCGCCGTCGCGGTGGCCGGTTGACCTCACCCGTGCGCGCCCAGGGCGACGGTGCTGTGGTGGCAGTGCGGGCAGTGCCCGGCGCCAGCGCGGCCGCCATCGTGGGCCTGCACGGTGACGAGCTGAGGGTGCGCGTGTGCAGCCCGCCCGTCGACGGCCGGGCGAACGACGAGGTGTGCGTCGTACTGGCCTCGGCGTTGGGTCTGCGGGCCCGCGATGTCACCCTGGTGAGCGGTCGCAGGGCACGTTCGAAGCAGCTCGCGGTGGCTCTCGACGCCGACGAGGTGCGTCGGCGACTCGCACCGTGGATCGGTTCTTTCGGGGCCGCGGAGCGATAGCATCCCGCCGTTACACCGGAGCACATCCCGGACGACGGAGGACGAGCTGTATGGCCACCGCCAAGAAGGCACCCGCCAAGAAGGCACCCGCGAAGGCAGCGCCCGCCAAGAAGGCCGCGCCGAAGAAGGCTGCGCCCGCCAAGAAGGCGGTTCCCGCGCCGGCCAAGAAGGCTGCACCCGCCAAGAAGGCTGCGCCAGTGAAGAAGGCTGCGCCCGCTCCGGCGAAGAAGGCGGCCCCTGTGAAGAAGGCGGCCCCTGTGAAGAAGGCTGCGCCCGTGAAGAAGGCTGCGCCCGCGCCGGCGAAGAAGGCAGCGCCGAAGAAGGCCGTGCCGGCTCCGGCGAAGAAGCCCGTTCCCGCGAAGAAGCCCGTTCCCGCGAAGAAGGCAGCGCCCGCTCCGGTGAAGAAGGCTGCGCCCGCGAAGAAGGCTGCTCCGGCGAAGAAGGCTGCTCCGGTGAAGAAGGCAGCGCCTGCACCCGCCAAGAAGGTTGTGCCCGTCAAGAAGGCAGCCCCCGCTCCCGCAGCGACCGCTGCTCCGAAGAAGAAGGCAGCCCACGCTCCTGTGAAGACCCCTCCCTCCGCACCGAAGAAGGCTGCGCCCGCATCGGTCGTCAAGGTCGCTGCTGCTCCGGCGGTGCCGGTGCCCACCAAGAAGGCCCCCAAGAAGGGCCCCATGGTCCGGGTCGAGCCCGAGAAGCCGGTGGTGAAGGGCGTCACCAAGGACGGCATCGCCTACACCAAGGACTTCGACGCCAAGTTCCTCACCACCCAGCGCACGTTGCTGCTGCACGAGAAGGCATCCCTCACCGGGCAGGCCGATCGCCTCGAGGACGAAGCCCACCAGCTCATCGAGGAGCACGAGATGGGCGACGTGCAGTTCGACGACGAGGGTGGCGAGGGCGACAC
>PMCN01000132.1 GCA_003154135.1 Acidimicrobiaceae bacterium | reverse complement strand
GTCGCCCCAGATGTCGACGCCGTCGTCCTGCATCGCCCGCACCAGCAAGGTGCCGGTGACGGCGCGGCCGAGCGGGGTGGTGTTGAAGTACGTCTTACCGCCCGTGATGATGTGGAACGCACCGCACTGGAGGGCGACGAGACCTTCGTGCACCAGCTCGGTGCGGCAGTCGACCAGGCGTGCGTGCTCGGCGCCGTACTCCTTCGCGCGGTCGGGTACGCCGGGCAGGTCGGCCTCGTCCTGCTGGCCGAGGTCGGCCGTGTAGCAGTAGGGGACCGCCCCCTTCTCGCGCATCCAGGCCACGGCGGCCGACGTGTCGAGTCCCCCGCTGAAAGCGATCCCGACCCGTTCACCGACGGGCAACGACGTCAATACCTTCGACATAGGCACACGACGCTATCCAACATGGGCTGCGGCGGCACGCGCCGTCGGGTCGTCGGTGCGGGAGTGCGTCGAGCCGCGCGTCAGGTCGCGGCGTCGGGCAGGCCGGCCGCCGCGGCCTCCACGCCGGGACGGCGCAGCATGCCGGCGAAGCAGGCGGTCGACACGGCGAGGCCGCCCGCGGCGAGCAGCAGCTCGATGGACGCGTATCCGTTCACGCGGCCGATGTCGCCCACGCCGACGAGCGCGGTGATGACCGCGCCGCCGATGCCGAGCCACGGCAGCCAGGGCCTCTGCAGCAGCGCCTGGATGGCAAGAGCGAGCGGGGCGACGAACGGCAGGAGGCTGACGACGATGAGTCGAGGTTCGGTCTCGGGGCCGAGCCACCACGTGGACAGGCCGAGCGTGCGCGAGCTGTACCACACCGCCGCGAGCCCTCCCGCGACTCCCGCCCAGGCGAGCCAGAAGGCGGTGCCCCAGCCGGTGGTGAGCTGACCGTCGCGGGTCGGCGCAGCGGCCGAGGGCGGCGGCGCCGTGAACGGGAACGGCGCCTGCGCACCGGGCGGAGGGGTGTCGGATGCTGCCCCGGCGTCGGCCGCGGGCAGCCGCGGACCCAGTGCATCGCGGGAGGGCGGATCCTGCGCATCGGCTGACGGGGGATCGGGGATGGGCTGCATCGGGGCAGAGGGTAGTGCTGGCGGCGCCCGCTCGGGACTCACCTGTTGCCGCTAGCCTCGACGCCCGTGACCGGTGAGCCCTTCCGCAAGCTCAGCATCTTCTTCCCGATGTGGAACGAGGAGGCCTACGTCGAGCGCGCCGTGGGCTACGCCAAGGACGAGTGCGAGGCGCTCATCTCCCGCGGCGAGATCCTCGACTACGAGCTCATCGTCGTCGACGACGCGAGCACCGACCGCACCCCGCAGATGGCCGACGAGATGGCCGTCGCCGACCCGCACGTGCGGGTGGTGCATCACCCCGTCAACCGCAAGCTGGGCGGCTCGATGAAGACCGGCTTCGCCAGTGCCACCGGCGATCTCGTGCTCTACAGCGACGCCGACCTGCCCTTCGACATGGCGCAGGTGAGCCAGGCCGTGCGCCTGCTGCGCTACTACGAGGCCGATGTGGTGAGCGCCTACCGGTTCGACCGCACCGGTGAGGGCAGCAGCCGAGCGATCTACACGTTCTTCTACAACCTGTTCATCCGCACGCTCTTCGGTGTGCGCATGCGCGACATCAACTTCGCCTTCAAGCTCTGCCGCACCGAGATCTTCGAGCACATCACGCTCGTGAGCGAAGGCTCGTTCATCGATGCCGAGCTCATCATCAGGGCCCGCAAGCTCGGCTACCAGGTCATACAGTTCGGCGTCGACTACTTCCCCCGCACCCGTGGTGAGAGCACGCTGGCGTCGAGCGCGGTCATCCGCAAGATCTTGAAGGAGATGTTCGCCCTGCGCAAGCAGCTGAAAGGGCTGCAACCGGTGGTCGGTGTCGGCTCCTGAGGCCCGGCTCGTCGCGAGCATTGGTAGATTCAGTCTTCGGATTCGTTCGGAGCCATCGTGACCACCCCTCGGCCACCCGCCTCACAACCTCGTCGGCGCCCTGCGTCGGCCGCCTCGTCGGCACCCATCAAACGATGGCTGCCCGCCATCGCCGCGGCCGGGGTGCTGGGCGTGGTGGTGCTGGCCGGCGTGTCGAAGGGCGGAGGATCGGCTGCGGCGCCGGGCAACAACCCGGGAGCGGTCGACCCCAAGGGCCTCACCGTGCCCTCCAGCGTCGCGCCGGCGGTGGTCATCGACACCAACCCGGCCATCCCGAAGACCCAGCTCACGCAGACGCTGCGCATCGGGTCGTCGGGCACGCAGGTGAAGGCGCTCCAGCAGCGCCTGAAGGAGCTCGGCTTCGATCCGGGCGTCATCGACGGTCAGTTCGGCACGGGCACCGCGCAGTCGGTGTGGGCGTTCAAGGGCATCGTGCAGAACGTCGGCTGGCAGCAGCAGGACGACAAGGTCACCAACGACCTGTGGCAGCTCCTGCAAGACCCCATCACGTTCCAACCGCGCCGGCGAGATGCCGCGGGTGCCACGCACATGGAGATCTACCTGCCCACGCAGTCGGCCATCGTGTTCACCGACAACAAGCCCACGCTCATCACCCACATCTCGTCGGGTTCGGTCGATCCCAACGGGCAGCCGTCGAACTTCTGCACCACCATCAACCAGGACACCGACTACTACGGCAACCCGATCGATCCCCCGGTGCAGAAAGCGGTGTGCGGCTACACCAAGACCCCGGGCGGCGTGTTCAAGTTCTACCGCGAGTACGCCGGCGATCGGGTGGGCCCCCTGGGTGGCATGTGGAACCCGGTGTACTTCAACTACGGCATCGCCGTGCATGGTGCGCAGAACGTGCCCAACCACCCGGCGTCGCACGGGTGCATCCGCATCCCCGAGTCGATCGCCGACTACTTCCCCACGCTGGTGCACCTCGGCGACCGGGTGTTCGTGTGGGACGGCGTGAAGGAGCCCGAGTCGATGTCGAAGAAGGAGATGACACCTCCTTTCGAGTATCCCGACCCGAACGCCACCACCACCACGAGCTCCACCACCACGACGAGCACCACCACCACGACCACCACGGTGCCGAAGACCACCACGACGGTGCCCAAGCCCACGGTGCCCAAGACCACCACCACGGTGGCTCACACCACCACGACCGCCACCACGACGCCGCCTGCCGGGGGCTGACGGCTACTTCTGCGACTGGCAGACGTTGAGCCCGCCGAGCACACCCGTGCGGAAGGCGGTGATCTTGTCGAAGGCCATGCCGTTCACGTTGCTGTCGGTCGATTGGTCACCGCGGGCGATGGCCGTGATGACCGCTTCGTCGAGATCGCCCGCCGAGAGGCTCAATTGGTCCTGCCGGTCGGTCGGGATGGGGGGCACCACGGAGCCCACCCAGGCGCCGGTGAGGCAGTCGTCGAACAGTGCGCGCTTGGCACCCTTGCGCGAGCTCTTCAGTGCCGTCTGGATGGCGTCGCTGTACGCGTTGGAGAACAGGTAGCCCACCGACATGTCACCCGTGAGCGCATCCTTCGACAGCTTCAACGCATAGTCGAAGTCCCAGTAGATGGTGTTGTCGGCAGCGCAGTACACCACGTTGTTCTTGTACGTGGCAGGTGCGATGCCCGCGCAGTTGGGATATGGCCCGGCATCGGGGTACTGGGTGAACTTCGGTGCGGTGAACGGCACCTTGTTGGCCGTGGCGAGCGCCTCCCAGAAGAAGTCGAGGCTCTTCGGGATGAGGGTGACGATGTCGGACGCCCCGTTGGTGGGGTCGGGGTTCGGGTCGACGAGCGGAAGGTTGCCCTGGTTGGGGTCGGCCGTGTCGAACGGGATGTCGATGAGCTTGCTGACGCGGTCCTCGGTGAAGAACGTCTTGCACCGGTCGGGCCCGCCGAGGAAGCCATCCTGGAACGCGCCCACGCGGTCGAACCCCGTGCCGTGGGCATCGGGATCGTTGAGGCCGTTGCCGTTGACTGGGTCGCGCACGTTGATCATGGCGATCAGGCCGCCCTTGACCGCGTTGTCGTCGAACGAGATGAGCTTGCTGCCACCGCTGGCCACGTGCGCGGTCCAGGCGCCGGCGAAGCAGTCGGCCTGCTGCTCTTTGAGGATGACGGGCTGGTTGTCCTCGCCCGCCCGGTGCTGCACGGCGTGGCCGAACTCGTGGGCGAGCACGACGGCCACGGCCTCCTTGCCCAGCTGGTCGACGAGTGATGGCAGCAGCTTGTCGTCGTCGTACGCCATGAAGTCGCCCTGGCTGCAGTAGAACGCGCCTCGGCTGGCCACGTCCTGGTAGCTCGACTGCGGGCTGCCGCAGCCGGGGATGGGCGTCGTGCGGTCGGGGTAGGCGGCGAAGATGCCGCCCTTCAGCGGTGTCCAGGCGGTCTTGTAGGCCTGGGGGAAGGCCTTGGCCCAGTAGTCCTGGATGTCGCCGAACGCGGCGGTGAGGAAACCGTCGTACTTCGGGTGGCGCGGGCCGAGGTTCCCGAAGTCGACCACCCCGTCGATGATGGTGTACGTCTTCTTCGGCGGTGTGGTGCCGCCGCCGCCCGTGGTGCCGCCCGTGGTGTCGCTGGGGATGAGCTGCCCACCACCGCCGCCCGTGGTGTCGGTAGGGGTGTTGCCGGTGGAACCTGCACGGCTGCGGGTCGCGGTGACACCGGGATCCGCGGCGCCGCATGCCGCGGTGATGATGGCGACCAATCCGACGACAGCAATCACTCGAGTGCGCACGGAGCGAGCATAGGTCCTTGGCGGCAGGGCAGAATGACCGGGTGACGACGACCGTTCCCACCGCCGTGTTCCTCGACCGCCTCGCTCGCGCCAGGGCCAGCATGCGCGCGTCGGGAGTCGACGCACTGCTGGTGTCGGTCGGCAGCGATCTGCCCTACCTCACCGGCTACGAGGCGATGCCGCTCGAGCGGCTCACGATGCTCGTCGTGCCTCGCGACGGCGACGCCACGCTCGTCATCCCACGCCTGGAGGCGCCGCGCGTGGTCGAGCAACCCGGGGCGTTCACGATGCGACCGTGGGACGAGACCGACGACCCGGTGGCCATCGTCGCCGACCTGGTTGCCAGGCCGGCGGTCGCTGCAGTGGGCGACACGATGTGGGCCCGCTTCCTCGTCGACCTGCTGGGTCACTGGCCCTCTAGCAGCACGCGCTTCGTGCGCAGCACCACCGTCATGAACGCGTTGCGCATGTGCAAGGACGCAGCGGAGATCGCGGCGCTGCAGGCGGCCGGGGCCGCGGCCGACCGCGTGGCCGCGCAGCTGCACGCGGGCGAGATCGCGCTCGTCGGCCGTACCGAGGCCGAGGTGAGTGCCGACATCGGCGCACGGCTCATCGCCGAAGGGCACGACGTGGTCAACTTCGCCATCGTCGCCGCCGGCGAGAACGCGGCCTCGCCGCACCACCACGCCGGTGGGCACGTCATCCGCGACGGCGAGCTCGTGCTGTGCGACTTCGGCGGCACCATGGACGGCTACTGCAGCGACATCACGCGATGCGTGTCGCTGGGCGCACCGCCGGCCGAGGTGGCCGATGCGTACGCCGTGCTGCACGAGGCGCAGGCTGCCGGTGTGGCCGCCGGCGTGGTGGGTGCAGCGTGCCACGAGGTCGACCGGGCGGCCCGTCGCATCATCACCGACGCCGGCTTCGGGCAGTACTTCATCCACCGCACCGGCCATGGCATCGGCATGGAAGCGCATGAAGACCCGTACATGGTGGAGGGCAACACGCTGCCCATCGCGCCCGGCCATGCGTTCAGCGTCGAGCCCGGCATCTACGTGGCGGGCCGGTGGGGCATGCGGCTCGAGGACATCGTGGTCGCCACCGTCGACGGGCCGCTGCCGATGAACGTCGCCGACCACGCGCTCGTGACGCTGGGCTGAGCCGGGCTGCGCGAAGCTGACGCGCATGACTGCGCTCGACGACGCCACCGCTCCCGCCCGACGACTCCCGTGGCACCTTCGTGGCAACTACGCCCCGGTGCTCAGCGAGGTCGACGCGGTCGACCTGCCGGTGCACGGTGCGCTGCCCCACGAGCTCAACGGCCGGTACTTCCGCAACGGTGCCAACCCGAAGAACGGCCCGACGATGCACTGGTTCGCGGGCGACGGCATGTTGCACGGCATCCGCCTGCGTGAGGGCCGCGCCGAGTGGTACCGCAACAGGTGGGTGCGCACGAAGGCGCTCGACGGCGTCGACCGGATGGACATGAGCACCGGCACCTTCGACCTCACCGTCGGGCTCGCCAACACCCACGTCGTACGCCACGCGGGCCGCATCCTCGCGCTCGAGGAGGGCAGCTTTCCCAACGAGGTGAGCCCCGACCTCGACACGTTGGGCCCCTGCGACTTCGACGGCCGGTTGCACACGCCGTTCACCGCGCACCCGCACACCTGCCCCGAGACCGGCGAGATGCACTTCTTCGGCTACGAACTTGTGAGCGCGCCGTTCGTCACGTACCACGTCGTCGATCGCGACGGCACGCTGGTGCACAGCCAACCCATCGAAGTGGGCGGCCCGACGATGGTGCACGACTTCGCCATCAGCCGGCACTACGCCATCTTCCTCGACCTGCCGGTGGTGTTCGATCTCGACCTCGCACTCACCGGCACCATGCCGTTCCAGTGGCGCGAGTCGTACGGGGCCCGCATCGGTCTGCTCCATCGCGACCGTGCCCGCGTGGGCGAGGCTCCCCGCTGGTTCGACGTGCCGCTCTGCTACGTGTTCCACATCATGAACGCGTGGGACGACGGCACCGACGACACCGAAGCCACCTCGGTGTGGCTCGACGCCGGGCGCCACGCCACCATGTGGGCGGGCGGCCCCGACTCGTTCGAACCCTGCTTCATGCACCGCTGGCGGTTCGACCTGCACACGGGTCAGGTGCACGAGGAGCAGCTCGACGACGTGTCGCACGCGTTCCCGCGCATCGACGACCGTCTCACCGGCCTGCCCAACCGCTTCGGCTGGGCGGTGGCGCCGCGCGACGGAAACATCAACGGCAGCATCAACGGCAGCCGCAACGGCAGCCGCAACGGCGACATGGACGCGGCCTCCTGCATCGTGAAGTACGACCTGCACACCGGCGCCCGTTCGGTCCACGACTTCGGCCCCACGTCGCAGAGCGGCGAGCCGGTGTTCGTGCCGGCGGGCGACGACGCGGCAGAGGACGACGGCTACCTGGTCACCTACGTGCACGACGCGGCGACCGAGACGTCGAAGTTCGTGGTGCTCCACGCAGCCGACATGACGGCCGCCCCGATCGCCACCGTGCCGTTGCCGCAGCGTGTCCCGCACGGCTTCCACGGCAGCTGGTTCGCCGATCTCTGAACCAAGGAGACTCGCAATGCTCGACCTCAAGATCAGCGGTGGCACGGTCGTCGACGGCACCGGCGCGGCCGGCCGTCGTGCCGACGTGGGCGTGCGCGGCGGCCGCATCGTCGCGGTGGGCGACGTCGGCGAGGGGGCGACGCGCACCATCGACGCCACCGATCTCGTGGTCGCGCCCGGGTTCATCGACCTGCACACGCACTACGACGCGCAGGCTTTCTGGGACTCGACGCTCAGCCCTTCACCGCTGCACGGCGTCACCACGGTGATGGCGGGCAACTGCGGGTTCACCATCGCACCACTTGCCGGCGACGACGGCCCGGTGCGCGCCGACGACGCCGACTACCTCATGCGCATGCTCGCCCGCGTGGAGGGCATGCCGCTCGAGAGCCTGCAGCAGGGCGTGCCGTGGAACTGGCGCACGTCGGCCGAGTACTTCGACCTCCTCGACGGCACGCTCATGCCCAACGCCGGCTTCATGGTTGGCCACTCGGCCATCCGTCGCGTGGTGATGCACGACGACGCGTCGGAACGGCATGCGACGCCTGCCGAGGTCGAGCAGATGAAGGGCCTGCTGCGCAAGGGCCTGGCCGCGGGTGGCATGGGATTCACCAGCACGTGGTCGCCGAGTCACAACGATCACCACGGCAGGCCGGTGCCGTCGCGCTGCGCGAGCCGCGAGGAGCTGATCGCGCTCTGCGCAGTGGTGAGCGAGTTCCCGGGCACGCAGCTCGAGTTCATCCCGGCCGTCGGGCAGTTCAGCGACGACACGTTCCGATTGATGGGCGCGATGAGCGCCGCCGCCAACCGGCCGCTCAACTGGAACCTGTTGCAGGTGTACGCGCAGAACTGGGAGCTCGTGCAGCACCAGCTGGCTGGCTTCGATCTCGCCGCCGCCGAAGGTGGGCGCGTGCTGGCGCTCACCCTGCCCGACACGTTCCGACTGCGGCTCAACTTCACCAGCGGCTTCATCCTCGACATCCTCGACGGATGGGATGCGCTCATGGCGTTGCCGGTCGACGAGAAGCTGCGCCAGCTCCGCGACCCCGCCGGGCGCGCCGGGTGGAACCGGCTCGCGCAGGGCACGCAGGGCGCGCAGCGGTCCATCGGCAACTGGGCCGGCTACTGGGTGCTGCAGACCTTCAGCGACGAGTGGAAGCCCTACGAGGGTCGCGTGATCGGCGACATCGCCCGCGAGCTCGGGCGCGAGTCGTGGGACGTGCTGTGCGACATCGTCGTCGCCGACGGCTTGCGCACCGTGATCGCCAATCAGGACCGCGGGCAGGACGATGCCACATGGGCGCGTCGCGTGGAGGTGTGGCGCGACCACCGCGCTGTGGTGGGCGCGAGCGACGCCGGTGCGCACCTCGACATGATCGACAGCTTCGCCTACAGCACCACCCTGCTCGCCCGCGCCGTGCGCGAGCGGGGCCTGCTTCCCCTCGAGGAAGCCGTGCACTACCTCACCGGCGCTCCGGCCGCGCTCTACGGGCTGCACGAACGTGGCCGTGTGAGCGAGGGGCTGTGCGCCGACCTCCAGGTGTTCGACCCTGCCACCGTCGGTCCCGGCCCTGTCGCGATGCGCTTCGACCTGCCGGGCGGGGCAGGCCGGGTGTACGGCGAGGCGGTCGGCGTGCACCACGTGATCGTCAACGGTGTGCCGTGCGTCGAGCACGGCGACCTGCTGCCGGCGCGGCCGGGCAGGTTGCTGCGCAGCGGCACCGACACGGTGACCGTCGCCGTGCGCTGACGNNGTCGTTGGGCAGCCGTGTCAGGCGGGGATGACGAAGCGAGAGTCGTCGGCCGAGGAGCCGAACAGCGTGAGGGTGACGAGCACGTCGCCCTCGTCGAGCTTCGCGATCACGCCGTTGTCCAGCACGCAGTAGACCGCGGTGCCGCCGGCGAGGGGAACGTCGACGCAGGTGGCCGGCTGCTGGGCGATGGCGGCCGTGCTCGCCGTGGTGGGGCCGATCTTGGCCTGCGCATCGCGGCGTAGGCGCTTGGCAGCATCGGTGGCGTAGAAGTCGACCGTGATGCCGATGTCGCTGATCCGTTGCGGGTTGAAGCCATCGGCGCACGGCACCGAGCTGTCGACGGTGCACGTGGCCGACGCCGTGCCGTTCTGGATGTAGCGGATGTTGCCGATGGTGATGCTGCGCTTGCCGCCCGACAGTTCGACGATGGCTTGGTGCGTGGTGTTGCCGTACTTGGTGAGCACCGTGTAGGCCGCCGTGATGGGGCCCTGCGTCGCCGCGTCGAGCTTGGTGAGCACTGCGTCGATGTTGGCGTCACCGGTGGGGCTGCCCACGGGGAGGGCGGTGGTGTCGGTGAAGTGCGGCCGCTGCCCGGTGAAGCATCCGGCGAGGAGCAGGGACGACAGGAGGAAGGCAACAGCACCGCGACGTGACACGAGCGACGAGCGTACGGGCTGAGCGGGCAGAAGTCGCGGCAGGGTTGGGCGTTAGCCTGTGGGCGTGATTCGCCTCGACGCAGCAACGGTGCTGCTGCAATGGGCCGCCGGCGGGCTGCTGTTCCTGTGGTTCACCACCCGCCGCCGAGAGGTGGGAGTCGGCTACGGCTGGCTGCTGCGTGGCACGTATCTGCTGCTCGCGGCGGGCGCCGCGTTCTCCGGCTTCCGCTTCGGTTCGGTGCCGTTGCGCGAGGCGAGCTCGGTCGCTGTCGCTGCCGCTGCACTGGTCGCGCTCGTGGTGTCGATCGTGCGTCGCAGGGCGGGCGTCCGCGGGCAGTCGGCCGAGTACGACCGGCGCACCGAGCGCGTCGCCGCGATGACCGGCATCGAACGTGAGGTCGGCGCGCCGCAGGCCGGCCG
Organism: Acidimicrobiaceae bacterium; assembly: GCA_003154135.1. GTDB lineage: Bacteria > Actinomycetota > Acidimicrobiia > Acidimicrobiales > Ilumatobacteraceae > UBA668. Next base: position 6,898 of record PMCN01000132.1, on the reverse strand, counting down.
CGAGTTCCCTCCGTGGCTCGATCTCGTCGCGCCCATCGTCGCCATCCCGGGTCTCGTCGCCGCGTCCGTCGATGCCGGCGGTCATGTGTGGGTGTCGCTGCTGCGCACCTTCGTCGGGGCGGCGTTCCTCGGCTCGGTCACCGATGCGATGCTGCTCGGGCACTGGTACCTGGTGCAGCCCGGGCTGCCCCGTCGCCACCTCAACGAGTTGGTGCGGGCACTGGGCTTGATCTGGCCGCTGGAGGTGATCGCCATGCTGTTGCCGGTGGGCATGGTGTCGGTGTGGAACGGCACCATCGACGATGGCTGGAACGGTCAGCTCGGCTGGTTCTGGGCAGCCTGCGCGGTCACCACCATCGCGCTGGTCGTGGTCACCCGCCTGGCGCTCCGCGAGCGCTACTACTCGGCGGTGATGGCCGCCACCGGCCTGCTCTACCTGGCAATTCTCACTGCGTTCGGCACCGACTTGGTGGCTCGCGCCGTCCTCGCCGGCTGAGCGGGTGATCAGTTTTCCGATTTTCCAGGTGTAATCCTTCGCAAAATCTGTGAACATAGGGGGATGGCCAGGCCCGTATGGAGCGGAGCGATCAGCTTCGGACTCATCTCGATCCCCATCAAGCTGTATCACGGCGTCAACAAGAAGACGGTCTCGTTCAACCAGCTCGACGATCGCACCATGAGCCGCATCAAGCTGCGCAAGGTGTCGGCGGAGACCGGCGAGGAAGTTCCCGACGACCACATCGTCAAGGGCTTCGAGCTCTCCAAGGGCAAGTACGTGCTGGTCGACCCCGACGACATCGAGCCGTTGCTGCCGGCAGCCACCAAGAGCATCGAGCTCGAGGAGTTCGTCGACCTGGCCGACATCGACCCGATGTACTACAACGACTCGTTCATCGTCGCGCCCGACGAGAACCCCAAGCCGTATGCGCTGCTGGCGCGTGCGATGGAGGCCGCCGACAAGGTGGCCATCGGCACGCTGGTCATGCGCAGCAAGCAGTACGTGGCCGCGCTGCGTGCCCGCGACGGCGTGCTCATCATGAGCACGCTGGTGTTCGCCGACGAGATCGTCCCCACGGCTGCCATCACCGAGCTCGCCCGCGTGGAGGCCGTCGAGGTGTCCGACCGCGAGATGATCATGGCCGAGTCGCTGGTCGACTCGCTCTCGGCCGAGTTCTCCCCCGGCAAGTATCGCGACACCTATCGCGAACAGCTGCTCGACGTCATCACGCGCAAGGCTGCCGGCGAGCAGATCGACGCTGCACCGCAGGCGGTGCCGGTGGCGCAGGTGGTCGACCTCATGGCCGCCCTCGAGGCCAGCGTGAAGGCGGCCAAGGAAGCCAGGGCCCGCCACCCATCGGTCATCCCAGAACCGGTCGAGAAGCCGGCCAAGCGGGCGGCCGCGAAGCCGGCCAAGAAGGCTGCCCCCAAGTCGGTGGCCGCCACCGCGTCCGTCGCGGCCGCCGAGGCGGCGCCGCGCCGGGTGCGCAAGTCGGCCTAGTGGTGCACGCCCGATGGTGAGCACGCCCCGCACCACCGTCTCGGTGCACGGGCGGGAGCTGTCGGTGAGCAACCTGACGAAGGTGCTCTACCCGGCGACGGGTACCACCAAGGGTGAGCTGATCGACTACTACCGCGCCATCGCCCCGGTGATGCTGCCGCACCTCGCCGGTCGGTGCATCACCCTCAAGCGCTTCCCCGACGGCGTCGACCACGACGGCTTCTTCGAGAAGCGCTGCCCGAAGCACCGGCCCGAGTGGTTGGGCACGGCCGACGGTCCGGGCGATCGCAACGGCACCATCGGCTACTGCCGGATGGACGAGCCGGCCTCGCTGGTGTGGGCCGCCAACATGGCTGCCGTCGAGTTGCACGTGCCCATGGCATCGGCCGCCGATCTCGATGCGCCGCGAGCCGTGGTGTTCGACTTCGATCCAGGAGCGCCGGCGGCCATGCGCGAGTGCTGCGAGGTGGCGATGTGGGTGCGCGACCTGCTCGCCGTGCTCGACCTCGAGGGCTTCGCGAAGACATCGGGGTCGAAGGGGCTGCAGCTGTACGTGCCCGTCAACTCGCCGTGCACTCACGAGACGGCGGCCGCCGTGGCCTTCGCCGTGGGGCAGCGGCTGGAGAGCATGCACCGCGACCGAGTCACCACCACGATGGCCAAGATCGAGCGGCCCGGGAAGATCTTCATCGACTGGAGCCAGAACGCTCGCCACAAGACCACCATCGGCGTCTACTCGGCCCGGGCTCGCCCCGAACCCACGTGCAGCACGCCGGTCACGTGGGGCGAGGTGGCCGACTGTGCCGACGGCGGCCCGGTGCTGCGCTTCACCATGACCGACGTGCTGCGTCGGGTGGAGCAGCACGGCGATCTGTTCGAGCCCGTGCTCACGATGCACCAGCACCTGCCCGAGTTCGGCGGGTAGGCGCACCCGTTGTCGGCATCCCTTCACGCACGCGACATCACGCTCGCCATGGGCGCCCGCCACGTCCTGGTCGGCGTCGATCTCTCCGTCGACCCCGGGCAGCGCATCGGCCTCGTCGGCCCCAACGGTGTCGGCAAGTCGACGCTGCTGCGCGTGATCGCCGGCGAACTGGCTCCCGACCGCGGCACGGTGACGATGTCGCCGCCGTCGGCCAACGTGGGCTACCTGCCCCAGGAGCCCGAACGCCACGACGAGACGGTGATGCACCACCTGGCGCGCCGCACCGGCGTCGCCGCAGCTTCGACCGAGCTGCACGCGGCCACCGAGGCCATGGCCGCCGGTGAGGCCGGCGCCGACGATCGTTACAGCGACGCACTCGACCGCTGGCTCGCGCTCGGCGCGGCCGACTTCGACAGCCGTGTCGGCGACGTGTGGGCCGAGCTCGGGCTCGACCCGCGCCTGCTGCACCAGTCGATGCCGTCGCTGTCGGGTGGCGAAGCGGCGCGCACGTCGCTGGCCGCGCTGATGCTGGCGCGCTTCGACGTGTTCCTGCTCGACGAGCCCACGAACGACCTCGACCTCGACGGGCTGGCGCGTCTCGAGCGCTTCGTGCTCGGCCTCGACGCAGGCTGCGCGATCGTCAGCCACGACCGCACCTTCCTCGAACGCACGATCACCCACGTGGTGGAGCTCGACGAGTTCAGCCACCGTGCCACGCGGTTCTCCGGCGGGTGGGCGGCGTACCTGCGCGAGCGCGAGGTGGCGCGTCAGCAGGCGTGGCAGGCGTACGAGGAGTACGAGTCGAAGCGCACCGGGCTCGCCGGTCGCGCGCAGCGGGAGCGCGAGTGGGCCACGCAGGGCCTGTCGAAGGCGAAGAAGAAGCCGGCCGACAACGACAAGAACATCAAGGCGTTCAAGATCAACCAGACCGAGCAGCTGGCCGGCAAGGCGGCGCGCACCGAGAAGATGATGGAGCGCCTCGACGTGGTCGAGCAACCCCGCGAGGCGTGGCAGCTGCGACTCGTGATGGCCGCCGCCGAGCGCAGCGGTGACGTGGTGGCCCGACTCGACCACGCGGTGGTCGAACGCCCCGAGTTCACGCTCGGTCCCGTCGACCTGCAGATCGGCTACGGCGAGAAGGTGGTCATCGAAGGGCCCAACGGATCGGGCAAGTCGACGCTGCTCGGTGCGTTGCTCGGCGAGGTGCCGCTCAGCGCCGGGCTGCAGCATCGCGGGCCGGGAGTCCGCATCGGTCGTCTCGAGCAGGCGCGCGGGCAGCTCGCCGAGGCGACCACCGTGCTCGCTGCCTTCATGGACGCGACGGGCTTGCAGATCAGCGAGGCGCGCACGCTGCTCGCCAAGTTCGGCATCGGTGCCGACCACGTCACCCGGCACTCCGACTCGCTGTCACCCGGCGAGCGCACGCGGCTGGTGCTCGCGCTCTTGATGGCCGTCGGGTCGAACTGCCTGGTGCTCGACGAGCCGACCAACCACCTCGACCTGCCGGCGATCGAGCAGCTCGAGCAGGCGCTGGCGACGTTCGAGGGCACCGTGCTGCTCGTCAGCCACGATCGCTCGCTGCTGGGCAACGTCGCCCGCACCCGCACCATCGAGATGAGCGCCGGCCGCATCGTGCGCGACCAGCCCAACTGACACAGCGATCCGATCAGCCGGCGCGGCGAATGCGGGGGCTGGCCACGAATGCACCCACGCACGTGAGTGCGATGGCGATGGCGAAGTTGATGCCGAGCGCACCGTTGATGGTGAGGCTGGTTCGACCGGCGATCGCCACCGAGGCCCCACCGAGGCCGCCCATGAGCGAGAAGCCGACGGCGTCGGCCAAGCTCACCTGGCTGCTCACGAAGCCCTCGTGGCCCGGCTCGGCGTACGTCATCGTGGCGACGGTGGTGGGGTTGAACAGCAGGCCCATGCCCAGGCCGCCCACGCACCAGCCGGCGAAGGTGGCGGCAAGCGGCCACCCCGGCCACAGCACCGGGGTGACCAGCAGCACGCCGAGCGTCATCACCATGAACCCGTGCCGCACGGCCGACGCCGGGTCGAGACCGGGCCGTCGGGCGCGCAGCCACTGACCGAGCGTCCACGACAGCGCGGCGCCGATGACCACGAAGCCCTGCACCAGTGGGCGCGCGCCGTGGATGCGGTCGGCCGCGAGCGGGATGAACGTGTCGGCGCCGAGGAACGCAGCGGTGGCCAGGATGCGGCAGGCGAGGATCGCCGGCAGCCCGGTGGCGGCGCGCAGCACGCCGTGGGGCAGCAACCGGCGCAGTGCCCACCAGGCAACCAGCGCGCCCGGTGCCGCCACCGTGGCCACCTCCCACGGGTGTGCCATCTGCAGGCCGGTGGCGAGCGCGCCGATGCCGCCGGCGGCCATCACCGCGAACCCGATGCGGCTGTTCGGCCGGTCGGCCTCGATGGAGCCGATGCGGCGCATGGGTTGCACCGCGAGCACGCCCACCGTGATCGCGAACGGGATGATGCCGAGGAACACCCAGCGCCAGCCGAACGCGTCGACCACCCAACCCGACAACGCGGGGGCGAACAAGCTGGGCAGCACCCAGCCGGCGGAGAGGATGGCGAACATCTTCGGCTGCCGCTCCACCGGCATCGCGCGCTGCACGAGCGTGTAGGCGATGGGGGCGAAGCCGCCGGTGCCGGCGCCCTGCAGGAGTCGGCCGATCACGATCCACACCATGGTGGGTGCCCATGCGGCCACCAGCAGCCCGGTGATGAACGTGATGATCGACAGCACGTAGGGCAGCGTCGGACCGCGTCGGTCGGCTAGCTCGCCGGCGGCCACGAGGGCCACCATGTTGGCCAGCGTGTACACCGCGGTGGCGAGGCCGAACAGCGAGTCGCCGTGCAGTTGGTCGGCGATGGTGGGCATCGCCGTCACCACCGCGGTCACCTCGAATGCGACGAGGGTGACACCGAGCACCAACCCGATCAGGAGCAGGCGCTGCCGCCTGGTGAGCGGAACCTGCGCGGGCGAGCTCATCGAGCGGTCAGCAGGGGCTGCCCGGGGCCACGAGTGGCCACGGACGGTTGCGCTGGGCGGTGAGCGCGAGGTCGAGGAGCAGTTCCTCGGTGAAGTGACGTCCGACCACCTGCAGGCCGATGGGCAGCCCGTCGAGCGAACCGGCTGGAATGGAGATGGCCGGGTTGCCGTGCAGGTTGGCGGGGAAGGTGAGGCGGCCGTTGTTGCCCGGGCCGGCGTCGATGCCGCCGAACACGCCGGGCAGGGGCCCATCGGCGTCGAACGCGACATCGGGGTTGCTGGCGGTGATGACGAAGTCGACGCCGTCGACGGGGTGGAAGATGCGCGCCATCGCCTCGTTCACCTCCATGCGGCGACGCTCGATCTTCGCACGCGCTGCCGCGTCGTACTTGCCGACGGCCATCTCCATGCCGAAGCGGATCTCGGGCGTGAGGTCGTCGGCGCAGGCCGGCCAGTGGTCGATCAGCTGTGCCTCGATGGCGATGTTGCCGCTGAGCGACCAGGCGCTGCCCATGCGGGGGAGCGCGGTGTCGATGCCCTCCACACGGGTCATGCCGGTGTCGGCCAGCAGGTCCATGCCGGCGGCCTCGAGCCACTCCCACATCATCGGCGAGACGGTCGCGTTGCCCCAGTCGGGCGCGAACGCCACACGAGCCCCGCGGAACGCATCGAGGTGGGTGCCCAGGCCGGCCTCCCAGCCCCCCACGCGCGGCAGGCTCAGCGGATCGGTGGCGTCGAAGCCGTTGCACACGTCGAACCAGCGCGCCGTGTCGCGCACCGAGCGCGAAAGGCAACCGATGGTGACGGTGAGGTTGCCGTACTTGGCGCGCGGGCCGAGCGGGATGCGACCGATGGTCGCCTTGAGGCCGACGAGCCCTGTGAAGCCTGCAGGGATGCGGATGCTGCCGCCGCCGTCGCCCGCCGTGGCGAGCGTGACGATGCCACCGGCCACCGCGGCCGCGGTGCCGCCGGAGCTGCCGCCGGGCGTGCGCCCGTGCTGCCACGGGTTGTGCGTGGTGCCGTGCAGCTTNNCCGCCGTCGTCGCGCATGCGCGTGACCATCGTGCTGGTGTGTGCGGCGATCTGGTGCTGCAGTGGCACCGACGCGTGGGTGTCGGGCCATCCCTGCACCGAGTCGAGCTCCTTCACGCCGATCGGCACACCGCCGAACGGGCGCGACACGTCGGCTGCCATCGCCGAGGCCTCGGCCTGCTCGCGGTCGAGAAAACAGAACGCGTTGAGCGAACTGGCCTCGATGGCGGCGTAGGTGGCCTGCAGCTCCTCGCTGGGCGAGCGGCGACCGGAACGGAACTCATCGACGAGTGAGCAGGCATCGCCCTGCCACGGTGTATCCCCCATGCGCCCACCCTAGCAGACCTCATCCGACCAGCTCAGCCCCAGTTTTCACCCCCACCCCCATCCCGACCCGAGTGCCACCCCGCCACCCGAGTGTCACCCCG
>PMCN01000174.1 GCA_003154135.1 Acidimicrobiaceae bacterium | reverse complement strand
GCCTTCGGGTCCTCGATCAGACGGTCGTAGGCGATGACCGGCACGCCACCGGCCTCGGCACTGGCGACGGCGGGCTTGATGGCCGTGCCGTCCTGTGCGAGGACGATGAGCACCTTGGCGCCCTGGGTGACCAGGTTCTCGACGTTGCTCGCCTGTTTCTCTGTCGACGACGCGGCGTCATTGGAGATGTACGTGCCGCCGCCTGCCGTGATGGCAGCCTTGATGGCCGGCTCGTCCCACTTGGCCCAACGCTCTTCCTGGTAGTTGTTCCACGACACGCCGATCTTGCAACCGGCAGCCGCCGTGGTGCCGGCGGTCGTGGTGCTCGTAGCGGTCTTGCTATCGCTGCCACATGCGGTCACGGCAATTGCCGCGACTGCCACAGCAGCCCAACGTCGAGAATGCATCTCGAACCTCCCCCTCATTGAGTTGTGCGACGCCTCGACTCGGGGCGCCACTCGGAATGTAGCACCACACCGTGCGCGACCCATTGTCTATGGGGGCGGGCGAGGAAGCGCTATCAACCACGACTGTATACCCTCGCGACCTTGTGGTTGAATCGGCCCGTGACCCACCGTGGCCGAATCCCCGTCGGCGTCGCGGTGGTCGCGATGCTGTGTGCCGTCAGCGCCTGCGCTGGCTCCCGTTCGGGCAGCCCGGGCGGGGCCGGTGCCGCACCGCACTTCGTCGACGATGCGCCCGGATCAGGCATCGACCACGCCTACGCGGGTGGCTCCGACTTCTTCGTCGGCGGCGGTGTCGGCACGTTCGACTGCAACGCCGACGGACGGCCCGACCTGTACCTGGCCGGCGGCGAGCAGCCGGCGGCGCTGTACCGCAACGTGAGCACCGTCGGCGGAGCACTGCGCTTCGAGAAGGTGGCGTCGCCGGTCACCGACCTCACCTCGGTGACCGGGGCCTACCCGATCGATGTCGACAGCGACGGCATCCCTGACCTGATGGTGCTGCGGCGCGGCGGCAACGTGCTGCTGCGCGGCCTCGGTGACTGCCGCTTCGCAGCGGCAAACGATCGGTTCGGCCTCGACGGTGGCACCGCGTGGACCACTGCGTTCAGCGCCACGTGGGAGAGCGGCAGCGCGCTGCCGACCTTGGCGTTCGGCAACTACCTGGTGGCCGACACGTTCGACTGCGACACGAGCCGGCTGGTGCGGCCGGTGGCCGGCGGCACCACGTACGCGCCACCGACCGTGCTGGCTCCCGGCTACTGCACGCTCTCGATGCTGTTCAGCGACTGGGGGCACACCGGCCACACCGACCTGCGCGTCACCAACGACCGGCACTACTACATCGACGGCGGCGACCAGCTGTGGAGGATGGCACCCGGTGCTGCACCGGCCCAGTACACCGCGGCCGACGGGTGGCGGCGTCTGCAGGTGTGGGGCATGGGCATCGCCAGCCAGGACGTGAACGGCGACGGCATCCCCGAGGTGTTCCTCACCAGCCAGGGCGACAACAAGCTGCAGATGCTCGACGCCGGCTCCACCACACCCTCGTTCCACGACATCGCGCTCAAGAGCGGGGTCACCACGCAACGGCCCTACGCGGGAGGCGACGTGCTGCCGTCGACCGCGTGGCACCCCGAGTTCGGCGACGTCAACAACGACGGCTTCCCCGACCTGCTCATCACCAAGGGCAACGTCGACGGCGAGCTCGACAGCGCGATGAAGGACCCGAGCGACCTGATGATCGGCACGGCCGACGGCACGTTCACCGAAGGCGCTCAGGCGGCAGGGATCGTGCGCTACGAGAAGTCGCGTGGCGCGGCCGTGGTCGACCTCAACATGGACGGGCAGCTCGACCTGGTGGTGGTCGACCGCAACAGCAACATCCAGCTGTGGCGCAACGCGGGCAGCGGCGACGCGTCGAAGCAAGTGCCGATGGGCCACTGGCTGTCGATCGCGCTGCAGCAGACCGCGCCGAACGTCGACGCGATCGGCGCCTGGCTGGAGGTGAAGGTGGGCAACCGCACCATCACCCGCGAGATCACCGTGGGCGGCGGGCACGTCAGCGGCGAGCTCGGCTGGCTGCACACCGGCCTGGGCAGCGCGACCGAGGCACAGGTGCGGGTGACGTGGCCGGGCGGCGAGGTCGGCCCGTGGACCACCGTGGGCGCCGACCAGTTCGTCACCATCACGAAGGGCGCTGCATCGCCGGTGGTGTGGACACCGCCGGTCGGTTCCTAGCTGACGACCACGAGGCCCGCCCATGCAGTCGCCAGGGTGCTCGCACTAGTCTGCGCCCGATGGGTGACATCGAGATGGGCGCACACGGAACGGCCTCCCCGCCGGGTCTTGCGCTGCTCGACCCGCCCACATCCGACACCGACACGGTGCCCGCCCACGCGATCCACATCGGCGAGCACACCTACCCGGTCATCCTGCCCAAGCTGCGCGACCCCCGGTTGCACGTGGCCGCAGTGGTCGTCACGCTGCACGTGCTCGGCCAGGTGGGCCTGCACTTCCGGGTGAGCGTGCCGCAGATCCTGGTGGCCATCCTCACCACCGCGATCATCGGCGTCATCATCACGTTCCGCGCCACGGGCACCATCGTGTGGCCGGCCAGCGCCATGCTCACCGGCAGCGGCATCGCGCTCATCCTGCGCGTGCCCGGCACCCCCAACGACCACTGGACGTTCCACGCGTGGTGGATGTTCGCCGGCATCGCTGCCTTCTCGCTGCTCACCAAGCACGCCATCAAGTACCGCGGTTCGCACCTCTTCAACCCGTCGAACCTGGGGCTCGTCGTCGCATTCCTGGTGCTTGGCAGCACACGCGCCGAACCGCTCGACTTCTGGTGGGCGCCGCTCAACGTGTGGATGATCACGGCCTACGCGGTCATCCTCGTCGGCGGGTTGCTCATCACGTGGCGGCTGCGCCTCCTCGCCTCGGCGGCCACGTTCTACGGCGGGCTGGCCGTCGGCCTCGGCCTCATCGCCGCGTCGGGCCACTGCATCACGGCTCGCTGGGCCTTCACCCCTGTGTGCGGGTGGGACCTCTTCCGCGTCATCATGATCTCTCCGGAGATCCTGATCTTCCTGTTCTTCATGATCACCGACCCGAAGACCGTGCCGAAGGGTCGTGTGGGCCGCATCGTGTTCGGCTTCCTCGTGGCCGTCGTGTCGGTGTTGCTGATGGCGCCGCAGACCACCGAGTTCGGCACCAAGGTCGCACTGCTCGGCGGCCTCGTGCTGGTGTGCGCGTTCCGCCCGATCCTCGACAGGCTGGTGCCCGAACCGCACTCCGCCGACGATCGAATGGGCCGCTACCTCGTCTCGCTGGTTCGCGGTCGCGACGGCAGGCGCGCGGTGCTCGCCGGCGTCGGGCGTGCCGCGCTCGTCGGCGCCGCGTTCGCCGCCGTCGGGGTGGGCATCGTGGCCGCAGGGGCCTCGGCCCGCAACGTGCTCACCAACGAGAGCGACGCGATCATCGGCCGCGTGCCGCACGACGTGAACCCGGCGACGTTCCCGAAGATCACCATCGACCAGGGCGTGCTCGACTGGAACCACGAGATCTCCGGCGCCGGCGCACAGCAGATCGTGCTCACCCTGGCCGAGAACCTCGAGCTCGAGAACCAGGCGCTGCTGCGCACGGACCCCACCATCCTCACCGCCGTCGATCACGGCGACCGGCTCGACGACATGCAGGGCCGGCTGAGCGAGGCGAAGGCCACCGGCACCACGGTCATCCACCGCTACCAGATCGACAGCGTGCACGTCACGTTGCTGATCCCCTTCGGCAAGCAGGACGGCCTGAGCCTGGGCATGCAGTCGCGGGGCACTGTCACCACCGAGACCTACGACGCGGCGGGCCACCTGCAGTCGAAGGTGTCGGCGCCGTTCGCCACCACGTTCGTCGTGCGCCGGGCGACCGGTGCGCGTTGGCTCGACGTGGCCGAGTTGCCGCTCAAGTCGAGCTGAGCGGGGTTCACACCCTGGCCGACGGGAAGGCGTTGACGCCGAGTTGCTCGCGCAGCGCCACCGAGCCCTCGATCTGCACCGGCCGCAGCCGTGCACCGGTGCCGTCGGCGAGCCGGGTCATCATCTCGAAGTTGGCGACCACGGCCGCGGCGTCGACGAGCCACTCGGGGCCGAGCTGGTCGACGAGCATCGCCCGCGCCGCGTCGGCCGCGTCGGGATCGTCACCCACCACCGCGGCGACGAACTCCTCCAACATCGCTCGACGCGAGTCGGACTCATCTGCGGGGATGCTCGCCCGGAGCATCATCTCGTGGGACGTCGTTCAATAGAAGCACTCGCGCGCTCGCGACAGTCGCGCCGCGCACAGCTCCATCTCGCCCCGACTGAGCGTGCCCCGGCTCCAACCGAGCTCGCCCATCTCGTCGAACGGGATGTACTGCGCCGCGGCCAGCAGGCGCACCGTGTCCATGTCGTCGGGCACGGCACTGAGCCCCTGCACGACGGCGGCGTTCTGATCTGCCGGGCCGGCGACGAGCACCCAGTTGAGGGTGGCGGGCTCGACCTCGGGGTGGCGACGGTGCGGCTTGCCTGCCTGGGGCGCGGGCAGCGGCGGGCGATCGAGGCCCGAGGCCCGGAAGAACCCGTCGACCGCTGCGACCGCAGACACGACCGCGACGAGCTCGACGTACGCGAGGGGGTCGATGCCGGCCTCGATCTGCGTGCGGTACCAGGCGTCGGTGAGCGATGCAGCATGGCGTGCCATGCGATAGACGGCGTCGACCACGACGACGGGCAACAACTCGGTGGCAGGCATCGAACGCTCGGCCTGCGAGGGCGACACCCAGGGCGCCAGCGGCGCTGGATCGTCGAGCGCATCGAGCGCGGTCTGCGCGATGGCCGCCCGCTCGGCACCGGTGAACGACGCACCCGGCGACGTGACACGCCGCCATGCCTCGGCCTGCGCCGCCGAGAGGTCGGGCCTGAGGGCCACCGAGGACATGGGTTCAGTATGCCGTCGCCCGCCGGCAGCGGACGCAACGGACGCGGGTCCGCGTGTGATCAGCCGATCGACAGCACTTCATGCAGCGCGCTTCGCATCGCCTCACGGTGCGCGCGTGAATCGTGGATGAGATGACCGGCGCCGGCGAGCATTCGGACATCGATCTGTGGGCTGTGCAGGGCGAGCAGCGCCTTCTCGGGCGCACGGACGATGGTGTCGGGTGAAGCCTCGTCGCCGGCGAGCAGGATCCCCGGCACCGGGATCGTGGCGCCCGAGTCGTACACGGGATCGAGTCGTCCCGCCAGCACGGGATCGAGCACCGATGCGTCGAGACGCAGCATGCCGGCGGCCATCGCCCGGATGGCGTCGGCGTGCAGCGACTCCTTGAACGGCCGGCCGTCGAGACCCGGACTCTCGGTGAGGATGTCGACCAGCGCCTCGACGGACACGTGGTTCTCCTGCAACATCGGGATCGATTCGCGCATCATCGTGAACACGCCCAGCAGCGCGTTGGGCTCACCGTCGTCCTGGCTCAAGGTCGCGGTCATGATGGCCGGGTCTTCCAACAGAAGGGCGCGCACGAGATCGGGTCGCTGCTGCGCGACGGCTGCCGCCGTGCCACCACCGAGCGAGTGGCCGACGAGCACGCTCGGCCCACCGGCCACCTGCTCGCACACCGCGATCGCGTCGGCGACGTAGGCGGTGAAGCCGTAGGTGCCCGGCGCATGTGCGGAGTCGCCGTGGCCGCGGAAGTCGAGGCGCAGCACGCGGTGGTCTGCCACCAGGTCGGCGAGCGCCCAGTCCCATGTGTCGGTGCACGAGGTGATGCCGTGCAGGAACAGCACGACCGGACCCGTGGGGTTGCCGTCGTCGGCAACGTGGAGCGACACACCGTCGTGTTCGATCTGCATCGCCGAAGAGTAGCCAGTGGGTCGAAGTGCCCTAGAAGCGGCCGCCGTCGACGATGAAGTTCTGGGCGGTGCAGGCCGCACCGTCGTCGGCCGCGAGGAACAGCACCATCTGCGCGAACTCGTCGGCGTAGATGCGCCGCTTGAGGGCCTGGTCGTGCATCGTGCCCGCCTCGGCTTCCGGCGACCACCACTTGGCGAGCTGCCGCTCGGTGGCCACCCAGCCCGGCATCACCGTGTTGACTCGCACGCCGTACGGGCCGAACGTGCGCGCCATGGTGCGCGTGATGCCTTCGACTGCCGATTTCGCAATGGCGTAGCCCGGGAACATGTCCTCCTGCATGAGGTAGCTGCTCGACCCGATGTTGACGATGGAGCCGTGGCCGGTCGCGATCATCCCCGGGGCGAGCGCCTGGATGGCGAAGAAGTAGTGCCGCAGGTTGGTGTTCATGCGGTTGTCGAAGTACTCGACGGTCATGTCGCGCCAGTCGTGGCGGTCGTCGCTGGCCGCGTTGTTGACGAGCACGTCGACTCCGCCGAACACCTCGACAGCATCGGCGCATGCCTGCTGCAGCGCGGCGATGTCGATGAGGTCGAGGAAGAAGAAGACCGGGGTGTGGGCCACACCCGCAGCGGTGCAGCGTTCGACGGTGGCGCGCGCGCCCTCCACGTCGCGGTCGACGAACGCCACCTTGCTGCCCTGCCGGGCGAACTGCTCGACGAGCGAACTGCCGATCCCGGCAGCGCCGCCCGTGATGAAGACGCCCCTCCCCGCGAGCGATGGGTACGTGGCGTAGTTGTTGCTGCTGGTCACGGGGTCTCCTCGTTTCGGGCGCCTGCGTCCCACCAGGAACGCAGGCGGCGCGCATGTTCTGCATTCACCGCACGGGGCGGGACGACACCATCGATGATGGCGCGCACCTGCTCGACGGAGCTCATCGCCTGGGCATCGGCGTTCTCCGGCGTGAGGCCGCCGAGGTGGGGCGTGGCCACCACACCGGGTCGACCGGTCAGAGTGGGCGAGGGCCGCTGGTCGGCGGCACGACCCACGTCGACGGCCAACCCGCCGAGGTGGCCGGAGTCCAGCGCGGCCACCACCGCCTCCTCGTCGAGCAGTTCGCCGCGCGACACGTTGACCAGCATCGTTCCCGGCCGCATGCGCGCCAGCGCGTCGGCGTCGATCATGTTGTCGGTGGAGGGCGATGCCGGGGCGAGCGGCAGCACGAAGTGCGAACGGCCGAGCAGCTCGTGCAGCTCGCACCGCTCGAACCCGTCGTCCGCGGCCCGCGCGGCGGCCTCGGCGACCGGGTCGCACACCAGCACGTGCATGCCGAGACCGCGCAGCAGCTGCGCCAGGTAGGCACCGATCGCGCCGTAGCCGATGATGCCCGCCGTGCGGCCGTGCACTTGCACGCCCGGACGTTGCGGAGCTGTCGCCGAGGTGCGGTAGTCGATGGTCGACTCCGTGACGTTGCGCGCGAGGTCGAGCATGAGGGCGAGCNNGCTCGCAGCCGACACGTCGACGGTGCTGATGTCGACGGCGCACCGCAGGAACGCGAGCAGGCCGGGCAGCGCGTCGAACAGCTCGGCCTCGCCAGGCGTCGACCGATGGGCGACGATCACGTCGCAGCCCGCCGCGGCGGCGATCAGCTCGCCCGTGGTGAGGTCGCGCTTCAGCGGGTTGACCACCACGTGCGCGATCGCCTGCAGTGCCGGCAGGGCGCGCCCGTAGTACGCGTCGAGGTCCTCCGGGTTGTGCGTCACGAACACCGTCACCACACCGACGAACCTAACGCTCCGCCGTCGACGGGGCCGGTTCTGGGCAGCTCCGCCGTCGCATTCCGTCAGGAATCCTGCCCAGAAGCCGATTTGGCGGGAATCCTGCCCAGAAGCCGGGGAGTCGACGGGTCAGGCGGGCGCGGCGAGCTCGTCCATGGTGCGGGCGAGCTGCACGTCGAGCGGGCTGATGCCGGCGACGTCGTGGGTGATCAGGTGCACGTTGACCCGGCGGTAAGTGTTCGACCACTCGGGATGGTGGTTCATCTTCTCGGCCGCGATCGCCGCTCGCATCATGAACCCGATGGCCTCGACGAAGTCGGCGAAGACGTACTCGCGCGACAGCTTGCCGTCGACCACCATCCATCCTTCGAGCTGCGCGAGGGCGCCGGCGATCTCGTCGTCGTTGAGTCGTCGCAGCACGGGTTCCATCGATGCAGTCTCCCACGACGACGCCGTTGGCCGCACCGCTTGCAACGATCAGCGAGCGCGCATGCGGTTGTTGCGCGCGTTGTGCTCCACCTCGGCGAGGCCGAGCACCTCGAGAACAGGTGGCACGTAGCTGCCGAAGCGGCCGCGCAGACCCTTCTTCAGTCCGTACCAGCCGCCGACCGGGTTGTCGCTCGACCGGCCCCACGCCTCCACCGTGCCTGGTGTCGCGTCCTTCTGCTCGTCGGCGTTGCCCAACGGCATCCAGTCGCCGTGAGCGACGAGCATCGCGTGGAGATCGTCGATGCACCGCAGGTCGTACTCGAGCCGCGTGGAGCCGACCCGCACCACCAGGACGGGGGGCGACGCCGCGGTGTCGCGATGGGCCTCGAACTGCGACGAGCCCGGCGGGGTGGTGAGGAGCCACGGGTCGTCCGGGGTGCCGCTGCCGTCGACGTCGCTCATGGGGTCCACATCCTTCTGTCGGGGAACTCGCACCGGTAGTGGCACTGTAGAGATCGAAGACTGACATCTCTTGTCATGAATTCGAACTTCTGCGACACTCGACGGATGCGCGCAGGCCGGCTCATCACGCTGATGCTCGTCCTGCAGCGGCGTGGCCGCACGACGGCCGCAGAGCTGGCGGCCGAGTTGGAGGTGAGCGAGCGAACGGTGCTGCGCGACATCGACGAGCTGTCGGGGGCGGGCGTGCCGGTGTATGCGGTGCGCGGACCAGGCGGGGGGTTCCAGCTGCTCGACGGCTATCGGCCCGACCTGCCGAGCCCAGAGAGCTGGCACCCGACCGATCGTCGCCGCGGCCACACGCGACGCGCACACGTGCAGCTCACGCCCGAAGGGCATCGGTTGGCCGTGGTGCTCGGTCACCTGCAACCGCTGCGCGTACGCCGCTCGACGGCCCCTCACGACGGCTGGCTCGACGCCACGTTTCCGATCGGCACCGTCGAGGGTGCGACGCTCGAGCTGCTCGCGCTCGGCCCGCACGTCCGCGTCGTCGCGCCTGCCGCGCTGCGCGACGAAGTCGTCGATCGCGCGACCCGCACGGTCGCGCTCTACGCGTCGGCGTAGCAGTACCCGTCAGAGGCGGTCGGCGGGGTAGCCGGTGTACGAGGCCTTGAACACACCCTGGTGCAACAGCACGGTCGCCGCGGGCGAGCCGGCAGCGTCGAGCAGTCGGCTGCGCGTCCAGTAGCTCTCCACCCGACGGCTCTGGCTGACACCGACGATCTCGTGGGTGAGCGTGTAGGTGTCGTCGACGAACACGGGCGAGTGGCGGCGCACCTCGAGGTCGATGAACAGACCCAGTGCCGGGCCACGTACCGGCAGGTGCACGCCGCCCTTGTGCGCCAGCACGCTGAGCATCTCGGTGGGCACGACTGCCCGGCCCCACGGCGACGCCGCGCCGGGCACGTACCACGGCGACGGTTCGGTCATCAGCCGCACCTTGTCGGCCAACGAGAACGGGTAGAGGTTGCCGTTCGACTCGTCGTACGGCATCGATGTGGTCGACACGGGTGACACCCAGCCCACCTGCAGCCGGTCGACGATGAACAGCTCGCCCGGGTCCTTCTCGAGCATCCGCGCCAGCCTGCCGCCCAGCTCTGTGGGCTCGTCGCCCAGCGTGAGCGACGCGGTGAGCACCGACTCGCCCGTCTGCTTCGTCGCCACACCGCGTGCGGCACCCGCGCTCGCCGGCGTGAGCGTCGCCTGCACCGACTCGCCCTCGATCACCATGTTCTCGAAGTGCGCGCTGATGCAGCCGCGTTCGAACCACTCGCTACCCCACAGCTCGACCGCCAACGGGTCGAACTGGCTGAAGTGCGTCGGCCCTTCGATCGGCGCGCCGGCGAGACCGAGCGCGCTCGCACTCGCTTCGTCGTGCACGCTGGCGTGCCCGTCGTACTGCTGATCGGCCAGCATCTGACGAGGAGCCCGGAAGGGCCCGAGCAGCCTGTCGCCGTCGCGGGTGATCGGTGTGTCGAAGCCATCAGCCATGCGGCTCATCCTGACATGTCGGTCGCGCAACCCACTCTCGGCCGCTCGCCACGGAGTACCGTCGCTCAGGTGTCGCTCGACCACCCGAGAACTTGGCATCGCGATCACATGATCGCCGCCGCCGCCGCGGCCACCGTGGTCGGCCTGTCGTGGATCCTCGCCGTTGCCGCACGCACGACCGACGTGGCGCGCACCGACGACTGGGGCTTCGCCCGCGAGGCGCTCTCCCTGCACCGCACCGGCTCGTTCCACTTCATCAACTGGGGACCGATGACGGTCGTCGGTCAGCTGCTCTGGGCACAGCCCTTCCTCGCCGTCTTCGGTGAGCACCAGTGGGTGCTCGACGTGTCGGTGTCGGTGCTCGTCGCGTTCGGCATCGCGGCCGCCTACCTGCTCGCCCGCACCCGTCTCGGAGTGGGCCGCTCGCTGCTCGTCGTCGGCATGCTGGCTGCGTTCCCCGGCGTGGTACGCGACGCGTCGACGTTCAACACCGATCCACCGTCGATGTCGCTGCAGTTGATCTGCCTCGCGTTGGGCGCGGCCGCGCTCGCCGGCTCGGGTCGACGACGCGCCGCGCTCTTTGCGGCGGCCCTGCTCGCCGGCTTCTGGGCGTTCAGCATCCGCGAGCTCACCTTGGCGGCGCCGCTCGTGGTGATCGTGACGATGCTCAGCGTCGAGCGTGGCACTCGGCGCAGGTGGACGCTGATCGGGAGCGGAGTCTTTGCGGTGGCGTGCGCAGTCCTGTGGCAGTGGCACCGCCTGCAGCCGAACATCGAGCGCTATCACGGCAACCGCGATCTGACCAGGTCGGGTCTGCTCATCGTCACGATGCTCATCACCGTGAGCCTCGTGCTCGCGCCGGCGGTGGTGCTCAGCCTGCCCCGCTGGTGGCGGCCGGCGCATCGCAGGTCGCGCTTGATCGGTGCGGCCATCGGTGCGTTCGTGCTGCTGCTGGCGCCGCTGCTCGCAGCCGACCTCGGTGTTGCGAATCGCTGGTTGATGGGCGACTACCTGGAGCCCATCGGCATCAACGGCAACAAGCTCGCCCTCGGCGTGCGGCCCGTCGTCCTGCCCACCGTGTGGTGGCACGTGATCATCGGCGTGGCGATGGCGTCGACCGTCGTGTGCGGCGCGTTGCTGACGGAGTGGACGCTCCTGCGCGTGCGCACGTACCGCGATCGGCGCGACGACCCGGTGACCGTCGATCCGGTCGGGCGACTGCTGGCGTTGCACGTCGCGGCCAGCGTCGGCCTGCTGGTCGTGGCCGCCGTGTGGAACGACGTCCTGTTCGACCGTTACATCTGGCCCCTCGTCTTCACCGGCTCGTTGAGCATCATGAGCCGGCGTCCGATCGCGGACGACGACGATGCCGCAGCGACGCACTCGCGACTGGCCGGCGTACTCGGAGGGGCGCTGCTCGTGTCGGCCGCCGCCAGTGCGCTCGCCCTCACCCTGAACAGCAACGCGTTCGACGCCGCCCGTTGGCAGGCCGCGAGCGATGCGGTGCGTAGCGGCCTGCCGGCCAACGAGGTCGACGGCGGCTTCGAGTGGTCGGGGGCACATTCCACGAAGGACAACCTCAACCAGGTTCCACACGGCGACGACCCGCTGGTGGCGTGGTGGACGGCATACGTGCAGATGCCCCAGGTGTGCGCGGTGGTGACCGCATCGCCGATCACATCACCGAACGGCACCCTCGTGGAGACGCTGCACTGGAACCGCTACCTGTGGTGGATCGACGAGACCGTCTACGTGTACCGGATGTCCGGCACCACCTGCTCACGCTGATCCGCGCACGTCTGAACTCGGGCGTCACCGGGTATCGACGACTCACACTCTCGGACAAGGAGCCACATCGGATGGCCAATGACATGCTCGACCTGTATGCACGCGCGAGCGAGTGGACGCTCACCAAGGTGCGCGGCGCTGTCGCACAGCTGGATGCCTCGACGCCGTGCGACGAGTGGAACACCAGCGAGCTGATGAGTCACATGCTCGACAGCCAGCAGTACTTCCTGGGCGTCGCACAGGGACTCGACGTCTCGCCGCCGCCACCCGTGCCGGCCACCCACCTCAGTGACGAGCCCATTGCCGACTTCCAGCAAGCCCGCGCGGAGGTCCTCGGTGCGTTCGGTGTGGCAGGAGTCGTCGACACGACAGGCCCGACGCTCGGCATCGCGTTCACCGACATGCTGCTCCACGGCTGGGACCTCGCACGAGCCACAGCGCAGGACGAGGCGATGCCGGACGGCTTGGCGGGGGCGGCTTACGAGATGATCCACGGCCGCTTCACGGATGAGCAACGACCCGGCATCTTCAAGCCGGAGCTGGTCGTGGGCGAGCACGCCTCGCCGCAGGAGAAGCTGCTCGCCTACACCGGTCGCAGCTCCGCTCGCTGACACACGCCTGATCGGCGGGCGCCGACACGCGGGTCAGCAGATGCGCGGCAGCTGCTCACCCAACGGGAGGTCGACCACGCGGCGTGCACCGAACGACGTGCGGGCGACCACCACACCTGGATGGTCGGCCGTGACGACGCCGACCACGACAGCCTCCCGGCCGAACTGGTGGTCGCGCATGGCGTTGATCACGTCGTCGACCGCATGCGACGCGACGATCGCGACGAGCTTGCCCTCGTTGGCGACGCCGATCGGGTCGAGGCCCAGGAACGAGCAGGCCGACGCGACCTGCTCCGGCACCGGCACCCGCGTCTCCTCGAACTCGATGCCCACACGCGCCGCGGCTGCGATCTCGCACAACGACGCCGCCACTCCGCCGCGAGTGGGATCGCGCAGCACGTGCACGTGCGCGCTCGCCGCAAGCATCGCTGCCACCAGCCCGTGCAGGGGCGCCGTGTCGCTGACGATCTCGGTGCCGAACTCGAGGTTCTCGCGCTTCGACATGACGGCGATGCCGTGCAGCCCGATCGGCCCGCTGAGGATGACCACGTCGCCCACCTCGGCGCGCGCCGGTCGGATGTCGACGCCCTCGGGGATGATGCCGATGCCGGCGGTGTTGATGTAGAGCCCGTCGGCGAGACCGGCGTCGACGACCTTGGTGTCGCCGGTGACCACGCGCACTCCGGCCGACTCCGCGGCCTTGCCCATGTCGGTCGCGATGCGGCCCAGCACCGCGATCTCCAGCCCCTCCTCGAGGATGAACCCAGCACTCAGCGCGATCGGCTGCGCCCCGCTCATCGCGACGTCGTTCACCGTGCCGTTGACGGCAAGGTCGCCGATGCAGCCGCCGGGGAAGAACAGTGGTCGCACCACGTACGAGTCGGTGGAGAACGCGAGCCGCACGGATCCGAGGTCGACGAGCGCTGAGTCGCGCAGCTCCGATCCGGCGGTCACCCCGAACGCGGGAAGGAAGAGGTGCTCGACGAGCTCGCTCGACAGCTGCCCGCCGCCGCCGTGCCCGATGGTGACGCGGTCGTGGTCGCGCAGCGGCAGTGGACACGACCAGCCGGCGAAGTTCGGTGCGTCAGCCACCACGGCCCCGCAGTTCCACGCCAGTCGCGTCGAGCCTGCGGTACTGGTAGTACGCGGCGCAGGCCCCTTCGCTCGACACCATGGTCGCGCCCAGCGGCGTGCGCGGCGTGCACTCGCGGCCGAACGCTTCGCATTCGTGCGGCGTGATCAGGCCCTGCAGCACCTCGCCGCTGCGGCAGCGAGTGGACTCGGGTGAGTCGATCGCAGCGACATCGAACCGCTCCTCGGCATCGAACGCCCGATACCGCTCGTTGAGCCGCCAGCCGCTCCCCGCGATCTCGCCGATGCCGCGCCACGTGCGGTCGCACACCTCGAACACGTCGTTGATCATCGCCTGTGCGGGGATGTTGCCGGCCGCCTGTACCACCCGCGGGTACGCGTTCTCCAACGTGGCCGTGCCCGCCTCGAGTTGGATGACGACGCGCCGGATGCCTTCCAACACGTCGAGCGGCTCGAACCCGGTGACGACGATGGGCACGCCGTAGCGCTCGACCAACGGCTCGTACTGCCACGACCCCATCACCGAGCACACGTGTCCGGCGGCGAGGAAGCCGTCGACCCGGCTCGTGCGCGACCCGTTCGACGACCCGTTCGACGACGACATGATCGCCTCCATCGCCGGGGGAACCAGCACGTGCGAGACGAGCAGCGAGAAGTTCGTGAGCCCCCGTTGCCGCGCCTGGAACACCGCCATCGCATTGGCGGGCGCTGTGGTCTCGAACCCGATCGCGAAGAACACGACCTGCTTGCCGGGATTGTCCTCCGCGATGCGCACTGCGTCGAGTGGCGAGTACACCACGCGTACGTCGCCACCATGGCTGCGCACCTGGAAGAGGTCGTGCTCACTACCCGGCACCCGCAACATGTCGCCGAACGAGCAGAAGACGACGTCGGGCATGCCGGCGATCGCCAGCGCCTTGTCGATGACCGCGAGTGGCGTCACGCACACCGGACAGCCCGGTCCGTGGATGAGCTCGATCGCGGGCGGTAGCAACTGGTCGATGCCGTTGCGGATGATCGCGTGCGTCTGACCGCCGCAGACCTCCATGATCGCCCACTCCCGGGTCGTGGCACGGGCGATGTCGGCAAAGAGGCGGGCAGCCAGTTCCGGGTCGCGGAACTCGTCGAGGTACCTCATGGCGCGGTGCCGGTCGACCCGTCGGGCGATTGATCGGTCATCTCCTCGTCGAGGTCGACGCCGAGGTCGCGGAACATCTGCAGCGTCTCGAGCGCCGATGCCTCGTCGAGGCGGGAGATGGCGAACCCGACGTGCACGATGGTGTAGTCGCCCACCTCCACCTCGGGGACGTACGCGAGGCAGATCTCCTTGCGCACACCGCCGAAGTCGACCGTGGCCATTCGCGTGCCGCGATCGTCGTGGATGTCGAGCACCTTGCCGGGGACTGCGAGACACATGTCAACCTGCCCTCTCGATGGACGAGCGATGTGCGGCGACGAACGCCTGGCCGAGCGCCAGACCCCCGTCGTTGGGCGGCACCACCCGATGGCTGAGAACGTCGAAACCTTCGGTGGAGAGCGCTCGCGTGGCTGCGCGCACGAGCGTGACGTTCTGGAACACTCCCCCAGTGAGCGCAACCGTGTCGAGTCGACGCCGTGTCCGCACGGCGGCGGCGGCATCGACGATCGCCTTGACGACGGCGTGGTGGAAGCCGGCCGCGATCATCCCCGGGGGGCACCCGCGCCGAACGTCGGCCGCGATGGCAACGACGACCGGGGTTGGGTCGATCTCCGTCGCGCCCCGCCCGAAGTGGTAGCTCGGGCAGTCGCCGAGGTACGGCCCGGCGGCGACCTCGAGATCGATCGCTGCCTGCGCCTCGTAGGTGATGGTGTGGCGCAGACCGACGAGCGAACCGACTGCGTCGAACAGCCGCCCCATGCTCGACGTGGGCACGCATCCGACATTGGTCACGAACTGGCGGCGCAACAGGCGTTGCTCGAGGTCGTCGTGCATCGCGACCGGCGGGAGGTCGTCGGTCCAGTCGACGCCGGCCAACCACAGATGGGCCAACGCGACACGGCTCGGGTGACGGATCGCTGCGTCTCCGCCCGGGAGCGGCACACGGCGGAGGTGGCCGACACGCTCGAAGCGTTCGGCGTTGGCGACCATGATCTCACCGCCCCAGATGGTGCCGTCGGTGCCGTAACCCGTGCCGTCGAAGGCGACCCCGATGACGTCGATCGACGGATCGCATCGGTGTTCGGCGAGGACCGCCGCGACGTGCGCGTGGTGGTGCTGGACCTCGACGACCGACGGCCCGAATCGCGCGCGTGCCCATCGCGTGGAGTGGTACCCGGGGTGCGCGTCGACGGCCACCACGGCGGGCACCACCCTGTAGAAGTCGCAGAACCGCTGCACCGCGGCCTCGAACGCCTCGATCGTCTCGAGGTTCTCCATGTCACCGATGTGCTGGCTGACCCAGGCGTGGTGGCCCGACGCGACGCAGAACGTGTTCTTCGACTCGCCTCCCACAGCGAGCACATCGGGGCCGGTGCCCGGGAATCGAACGGGCATCGGCGCGTAGCCACGTGACCGGCGGATGGGCAGCAGTTCGCCGTCGACCACCCGCACGACCGAGTCGTCGCACGGCATGTGGATCGGCCTGTCGTGGGTGAGCACTCCGTCCACCATGGGACCGAGGCGGGCGAGCGCATCGTCGTCGTGGAAGGCGATCGGCTCACCGCCGCGGTTCCCGCTCGTCATCACGAGCGCGCCCAGCGGCATCTCGCCGACGGCGGGACGGAACAGGAGGTGGTGCAGCGGCGTGTAGGGCAGCATCACGCCGACGAGCGGGTTGCCCGGCGCGACGAGTACCGAGAGCGGCGAGTCGGACCGGGCGCGCAGCAGCACGATCGGTCGCGCGGCGCACGTGAGCTGGTCGGCCTCGTCGGCGTCGAGGTGCGCGATGGCCCGTACGGCGTCGAGATCGGCGACCATCACCGCGAACGGCTTGTCGACGCGACCCTTGCGGCGGCGCAGTTCGGCGACCGCCCCGTCGGACAGCGCCGAGCAGACGAGATGGAATCCGCCGAGCCCCTTCACCGCCAGCAACCTTCCCGCGGCCAACGCTCGGCGGGTGCCGGCGACTGCCTGCGCCGCGGGCACCGGCGCTTCACCCGCGATCAGCAACGACAGAGAAGGGCCGCACTGCAGGCAGCCGATCGGTTGCGCGTGGTAGCGGCGGTTCGACGGGTCGTGGTACTCGGCGTTGCATCGATCGCACATCGCAAAGCCGCTCATCGTGGTGTTCGGCCGGTCGTAGGGCAGGCTGCGGATGATGGTGAACCGAGGACCGCAATCGGTGCACGTCACGAACGGGTGGCCGAATCGCCGGTCGGCCGGGTCGTTCATCTCCGCGACGCAGAGGTCGCACACGGCGACGTCGGGCGGAACCAGGGTGACCGCTCCATCGGTCTCGGTGCTCTCGGTGCTCTCGACGATGCGGAAGCCGACGCTGCCGCACGGCGGGAGGATGTCGGCGTCGATCGACTCGATCATCGCCAACGGCGGCGCCTCGGTGCGCAGACGGCCGATGAACGCGTCGATCGAGCCCGGTTCGCCTTCGACCTCGATGAACACCTCCGCGGCGTCGTTGCCCACGTGTCCCGCAAGGCCGAGCTCGTTGGCCACGCGGTGGACGAACGGGCGGAAGCCGACGCCTTGCACGACACCGCGAACCAGCACGCGGCGGCGCTCCGGGGAGACCACCAACCGCAACGCGTCGTGTTCCAACATCTCCATCGATTCTCGTCGCTCTCGGCGAAGCGCCGTTGTCCGAGGGCGCGTTCGGTGGCGTCGTCGAGCCTGGCGACATCGTCCCACACGAGCATCAGGTTGCACGACGAAGTCGCCCTGGTGTCCCAGCCGGCTTGGGCGTACCATCCGGGGACCAGGCGAGATGGGAGGCGGTCGTGGCGAACCGAAGCGTGCGAACCGTCGGGTTGGTGCTGGTAGCGGTAGCGGCCGCCGGGTGTTCGAGCAGCGCCCTGAGCCCTGCAGCAGCCACGAGCGCCGCAACCACCGCCGCGACAACCACCACGGCCACGGTGGCCGCCACACCCGCCCCGCCGGTGATGACGGTTCCAACGGTGCCGAGCACCACCGGCGTGGTCATCCCGCCCGGTGCAGCCGATCTCGGCCTCGGCACCTACATCCCGGTTCCCGCCGGATGGACGAGCACGGTCGACAACTCGGTCACCACCGTGACCAATGGAGCGAAGACCATCTCGCTGCAGGTCCTCGGCCGCACCGCAGGTGAGAGCCCGATCGCCCTGATGCAGGAGTACGTCAACGGCTTCGACGGTGACTACACCAACGTCTCGTACACGCCGGTGAAGCCGTGGTTCAACTCGGGCGACGCTCATCCGGTGCAGGAGTACGTGCTCTTCTACGTCACCGCCGGCAACGACGGTGGCCCCGACCTCCGCGGCTCGATCTCGGTGTACCAACGAGGCGACGGACTGTCGGCCATCGTCGACATGTTCCACCGAGGCCAGCCCGACACGACGCCCATGCCGGACGCGCTGTTCCAGCCGTTCTACGCGAGCTTCAGGGCCGCGCCCCCACTCGGCGCGTATGCCGCTCTCGCGTCGCCCGCCGCAGTGCGGGTCACCACAGCCCATCCGTCGATCCCCGTGCGGGGCTTGGCGGGGTTCACGGCAGCAACCGGCTTCACGTCGATCGGAACCCGCGACGGGTATGGCGGGGTGTCCAACGGCACCGAGGACTGGGAAGTCGACGCGGTCACCGGTCAGGCCGACATCAACGCTGCGCTCGCGTCGGCCGAGGCGATCCTCGCGACCAAGTACTCGGCGGTCACGTTCGCGGCCCCCATCGCCGCGGCCGACCCGCAACCGGGCATCCACCGGCTCAACCTCACCTGGAACGGCACCTACACCGCCAACGGCAAGGCCGCGCAGGGAACGATCACGGTGATGTTCGACGGCGCCAGCAAGAACGCCTTCGCACTCCTCGACAGCTGGTACTCCACCGCCGACAACCAGCGCCCCTACGCGGCCCAGGCCCTGTTCATGTGGGAGTCGTTCAACGCCTCCTACACCAGCATCCCGTAGGAGCGTGTCGCACCTCGCCGGTCTCCCGGCGGGCTCAGGCCTCGACCAGCGGGAGCCAGATCGACAGGCGGGCCCCGCCGAGCGGGCTGCGCGACATGTCGACCCCGCCGCCGTGGGCCGCGGCCACCGAGGCGACGATGGCCAGGCCGAGGCCGGCGCCGCCGCGATCGGTGCTCCGGGCCTCGTCGAGCCGGGAGAAGCGACGGAACACCTCGTCACGCAGTGCCGGATCGACACCGGGCCCGTCGTCGTCGACGTGCAGCCACAACCGTTCGCCGTCGACGACCACCGTGGCCGCGATGACGCCGTTCGAGTGCCGACGGGCGTTCGCCAGCAAGTTGCGCACCGCCCTCGCGACGAGCGTGCGGTCGATCGACGCCGACCGCTCGTCGCCACCCACCTCCGCGTGTGGCGCGACGCCGGCCGCCTCGACCCGAACGATGTCGAGCAGCGACGCGGGAGCCAGCGCGATGGGCCGGTCCTCGTCGAGCGTGGAGAGCAGCACGAGGTCGTCGATGCGTTCACCCAATCGCTTGCTCAGCGCGTCGAGCCGTTCGAGGAGTGCCTCGTCGACGGCTTCCGCGTGCGAACCCACCAGCTCCAGCTCGCCCTGGAGCGCCATCAGTGGCGTGCGCAGCTCGTGGGCCGCGTCGGAGGTGAACTGCCGCTGGGCGGAGCGGCCTTCCTCGATGCGGTCGAGCATCGCGTTCACCGTGAGGGCCAACCGTTCGATCTCGTCCCCCGTGTCGGGCACGGGGACGCGCGCCGTGTTCCTGGACGCGCCGATCGTGTCGGCCAGATCGGTGATGGCACCCACCGGTCGCAGGGCACGGCGTGTCGCGAGCCCGGCCATCAGCGCGCTCACGACGGCCGCCAGCGGGATGGCGATCCAGAGCCCGCGGAACAGCGATCGCAGGCTGTCGGTGAGCCGCGCCTCCGAGCTGCTGCCCACGAGGGTGAGCCTGGTGCCGTCGATGTCGATGGTGCGCACGACTCGTTGCTGGCCGCTCACCGCCGGCGGCAACGACGCCGAGCCGGCGATCACGACGGCCGACACACCGTCGGCGGTGGAGAGGCTCACGGTGCCCTTGCCGGCCCGGACGGTGGCTTCCAGGTCGTCGAGCACCACGCCGATCCGCTCACGGATGGCCTCGCGACCACTGCTCGCGATCTGCGCGAAGCCGATGGCGCCGAGCACCGAGTAGAGCACGGCGGTGACGGCCAGCACCGTGAACGTGACACGTCCCCGCACGCCGACCAGCGGGTTGGTCATCGCACACCGATCCTGTAGCCCAGGCCGCGAACGTTCTCCACCGGCACCGGCGCGAGCTTCTCGCGCAGGCGTCGGAGGTAGATGTCGAGGTTGCTGCCGTCGATGCCCGACTCCGGCCCCCACACGTCGTCGAGCAGCTCCTGGCGGGAGACGCAGGCGCCGTTGGCCAGCAGCAGCCGGCGCAGGAGCTGATCCTCGCGGCTGGTGAGCGGCACAGATCGCTCGCCGACGGAGCACTCGCGCAGCCCGAGGTCGTAGCGCAGGTCGCCGCGCAGGATCTGGTTCGACGCCAACGCCGAGTTGCGGCGGATGAGCACCCGCAGACGGGCCGCGATCACCGCGATGCTCGCCGGTTTGGTGAGGAAGTCGTCGGCGCCGGAATCGAGCAGGTCGATCTGGTCGAACTCGCCGCTCTTCGCGGTGAGCACCAGGATCGGCGTGGTGTCACCCTCGGCTCGCAAGCGGGTGCACACCGAGTAGCCGTTCAGCCCCGGGAGCAGCAGGTCGAGCACGATGGCGGCATAGCCACCCTCGAGGGCCTTCCACAGACCGGCCGCGCCGTCGTCACAGGTGTCGACGTCGAACCCCTCGGCTCGCAGGCCGCGATCGACGACGCTCCGAATCGCATCGTCGTCCTCGATCACCAGCACCCGCACGACCGACACCGTAACGACCCCACGCCCGATGCGCGATCGGCCGCTTTCAGCCCGCTTTCAGGTTCGGCCATGATCCAATTCAGTCGAGCACGCGGATCATGCCGCCATCACCCCGAACCTCGGGGCGATCGGAAAGGACGAATCATGAAGCAGCGCAACAAGGTGTTCGCAGGTCTGTCGGTGGCGGTGGCGGCCGTCGCCATCGGCGGCGGCGCGATGGTGTCGGCCAGCGCGATGGGATCCGACAGCAGCACAGGGCCCACCAACAAGCTGACGATGCTCAGCGTCGGCACCGACGGCAAGGCCGTGCAGTGCACGTTCGACGGCGCCACCGCGGCGGCCATCATCGCCGCCACCCCGGCCGGCATCCCCACCGACGACGCGTCGAAGATCCTCGCCAACCAGGTGGGCAGCGGCGACGGCACGAGCGGCACCATCGTCGGCACCGCAGGGCTGCCCGGTGGCACGGTCCCTCCCGGTGGGTTGCCCGGTGGGTCGCAGGTGGTGACGATCTCGGCCACGGCGACGGGCCCGGACACGGCGACGGGCCAGGGGCCCGACACGGGGTCGGCCACGCTGATCGGCATCGGCGGGTCGCCCGCCGATGGGAAGCTGCCGGTGCTGGTGTCGAGCGACACCGCACGTGACGGCACCCCGCAGGAGTGCGCGGCGATGGCCGACGCCACTTCTGCAGTCAAGCCCTGAGCCTCGACACCCCCTTGCTCGATGCCGCCGGTCCACATGGCCGGCGGCATCGTCGTTCCGATGCGCTCGGCCGACGGGCGCGGTCCTACGGTTCGCAGTACGTCGGACAAGGGGGTTGAGGTCATGGCACTCACGGTTGCCGCTCAGAAGCCGATTCACGCGACGCACGCCGTCGTCGAGGACGGCGCGGTCGACGCCGACGGCCACATCCTCGAGCCGCCCACCCTGTGGGAGGAGTACATCGACCCGCAGTTCCGCGACCGTGCGCTGCGCTTCCGCATCGACGAGCACGGTCTCGAAGAACTGGAGATCGACGGCCGCCGTTCGCGCATGAGCCGCGCCGGCTTCCCCTCCACGCTCGGCGCGATGGGCGCGCCCGACATCGCCGCGATGCGCACCGACACGGAGCGCACCTATCTGCGCGAGGCGCCGTTCGGTTCGATGCACCCGCAGGAGCGCATCGAAGTGCTCGACGCCGAGCACATCGACACCGCCATCCTGTACACGACCGTCGGGCTGCTGTGGGAAGCCGAGGTCGACGATCCGGCCCTGGCGCAGGCGTACACGAAGGCCTACAACCGATGGATCTGCGAGTTCTGCGCCGACGAGCCGCGTCTGGTCCCCACCGCGCACCTCTCGCTCTCCGATCCTGCGGCCGCCGCCAAGGAGCTCGAGCGCGCGGTCGGCGACGGCGCGGTCGGCGCCTACGTGGCACCCTTCCATCACAGGGGCACGCCGCTCGGCCACCCCGACAACGACGCCGTGTTCGCCGCCGCGCAAGACCTCGACGTGCCGTTCGCCATTCACCCCACGTTCGAGCCGCAATGGACCAAGGGCACGCGCATGGGCGAGTGGGAGCACGTCAAGCAGCTCCGCCTGCTCGCCTCGGTGGCCGCCTCCGACGGTGTGCGCCACCAGTTCACGACGCTGTTCGACTACGGCGTGTTCGACAAGTTCCCCCGTCTCAAAGTGCTCGTGCTCGAGTCGGGCGCCGGCTGGATCGGCTACTGGCTCGACC
>PMCN01000281.1 GCA_003154135.1 Acidimicrobiaceae bacterium | reverse complement strand
GGCGGCAGCAACGGCGGACTGCTCATGGGAGCGGCCATCACGCAGCGCCCCGACCTGGCTCCTGCGGTGTGGTGCGCGGTGCCGCTGCTCGACATGATCCGCTTCCCGCAGTTCCTCATCGCCCGCCTGTGGACCGACGANNCAGGCGTACCCCTCGGTGCTGTTCACCACTGCGGAGGGCGACACTCGCGTCGACCCCTGCCATGCGCGCAAGATGACCGCGCGCCTCGTGGAGGTCGCGCCGCATCAATCCGAACGTCCGATCCTGCTGTCCCAGGCCGGCCGCGCGGGCCACGGCGTCGGCAAGCCGGCCGCAATGCGGGTGCGCGAGGGTGCCGATGTGCTCTCGTTCTTCTGTTGGCAGCTCGGTGTGGAGCACCTCGTATGACCGCCATCGGCGAACTCGTCATCTCGTCGCCCGTCGAGCCGTGGGAACGGTTGGGCCTGCTCGTGC
This sequence comes from Acidimicrobiaceae bacterium, assembly GCA_003154135.1. GTDB lineage: Bacteria > Actinomycetota > Acidimicrobiia > Acidimicrobiales > Ilumatobacteraceae > UBA668. The sequence goes on along the minus strand of PMCN01000281.1, from coordinate 11,303 downwards.
ACGGCGACGTCGCCCGCGTCGCCGGTGTGCGACTGCGGTTCGTGTCCGGCTCCGACGGGCTCGTCGGTTGGGGCCTGGTCGACGCACCGTCTCCCGTCGAGCTCATCGACGGCCTGGCCACGTCGCACGTCGATGCCCCGGAGGGCCACGCCCCCGAGCATCCCTTGCGCATCGTCGGCTTCGACCACGTGGTGGTGATGACCTCGTCGCTCGAGCGCACCTGTGCGGCCATCCACCACGCCACGGGTGAGGAGCTGCGCCGCATCCGCGAGGCAGGCGCCATCCGCCAGGGCTTCCACCGCCTGGGGGAGACGATCGTCGAAGTCGTCGAGTCGGCGCACGTCACTGCCCCGCACGCGTCGTTCTTCGGCTTCGTGTGGAACGTCGCCGAGTTGCACGACCTGTGCGAGCAGCTCGGACCCGATGTCATCAGCGTGCCCAAGCCTGCGGTGCAGACCGGTCGCTACATCGCCACGGTGCGCGCCTCACTGGGCCTCGGCCTGCCGCTGGCGCTGATGACGCCGCGCTGACCGCGGGCCGACAGGTTGCCGTCCGTAGACTGACTGCCGCATGTCGCGCAGCTACCGCACCCTCCTTGCCGCACTGGCTGCCGTGGTGCTCCTGGTCGGCGTCGCCGTGCTCACAGATCGCGATGACGGCACCGCCGCCACCAGCGCCGCCACCGCCCCTGTCACCCAGGTCGCGACAGTGACCGCCGACTCGGTGACCGACGTGGTCGATGGCGACGTGACGATGCCGTCCGACGCAACCGGCGCGACCGGTGACTCGGGTACCGCCGCCATGCCCGCAACGTCGGCCGCATCGACGCTGCCCGGCGCCTCGACGACTGCCTCGACGACTGCCTCCACGACTGCCTCGACTGCCGCGTCAACGACCGCCTCCACGACCGCGTCGAAGGGCTCGATCACCGATGCCGACTGCCCGCCGTCGTCGCACGCCGCAGTCATCGACCGCGTGCACCAGCGCGGCGCACTCTGCTCGAACGGTCAAGTCAGCTATCGCTTCCCCATCACCTCGGCCTGGAGCCAGCCCGACCCGGGCACCTACCAGGTGTACGCGAAAGACCTCCACGCGAGCAGCATGCTCGGCGGGCACTACAGCACGATGACCCACTTCGTGGCGTTCACGCGCGGCAAGTTCCAGGGTGCACGCATCGCCTTCCACAGCGTGCCGAAGCTCAGCGACGGCAGCTACGCGCAGCCGCTCGATTCGGTGGGCGAGGCCTCGATGCGCGGCCAGTCGCACGGGTGCATCCGGGTGCTCCCCGACGATTCGGTGAAGATCTGGGACTGGCTGTCCATCGGCCAGCAGGTGCGTGTGATCTCCTGATCACAGATCGGGCTCGGCCTCCGGGTCGTCGCCGCGCACGAACGCCGTGCCTTCGGCGCACTCGCTCTGCAACGGGCACCATCGGCAGGCGACGCCCACCTTCTTCAGCGGCTCGCGGCCCTCGGCGGTGAGCTCGATGTGCCGTTCGATGCCGTCCAGCGTGCGCGCCAGCGCGGCCTCGAGCGCTCCCTCGGTGACGTCCTCCACCTCGCTCTCCGAGTAGTCGAGGTAGTAGGTGACGAGCTTGCGCGGCGGTACCCCCTGGCGCATGGTCTGCACCAGCGCATAGAAGCGGAGGTCGTCGCGGTGGAACGGCGAGTGCCCGCCGGACTTGAAGTCGATGATGAGCAAGCGGCTCTCGCGACCTGCTGGGCGGCCCACCACCAGGTCGACCTTGCCCGACAGCTCGATGGTGCCCGGCGGCCGCCACTTCGCCGCGGCTTCCAGCACCGGGTGCGCCGACAGTGGCAGGGGTGGGAAGTCCTGCAGGAACTTCGTCGTGCGGTCGACGGCGCGGCTGCGCAGCTCGGCCAGTTCGCCGTCGGTGAGGCCGGCGACGTACGCGCCCCGGCCGTCGGCCTGGTCGGCGAGCCGCGCGAGGGCCTCGTCGACCACCTCGCCGGGGGCAGGCTCGCCGCGCCAGTTGAGCGCGAGCTCGATGGCCTTGTGGGCGACGAACCCGGCAGCAGTGGCCGGCCGCCAGGCGAAGTCGTCGGGCGCGAGATGTCGCACCTCGCACCCGTGCACCCTGGCGAGGAAGCCCTTGCTCACCCACAACGTCTCGCCGCCGAGCCGGGTGGAGAGCACGGCGAGCGCGGCTTCTGCCTGGTCGCGCAGGTGGGTCACGAAGCCCTCGTCGAAGACCAGCGCGTCGCCGCTGCGGCGCAGCAGCGACAACGTCGTCTCCTGCACGGGGGTGAGCGGCGCGGGTTCCTGCACGCCGGCGACACTAGCGACCGTCTGTGTGAACGGCTCGTCTGCCGCATTCCGGTCGGGCTCGCTGTGTCACACCCCTCTGTCATCATCGGGTCATGGCCACCCGTCCCTCCACGCTGCAGTTCGCCCACGTCGCCCGCACCCTCGGGCTCGAGGCGCGCCGCCGTGGTCTGGTGGCCCCCAGCTTTCGTTGCCCGCCGCGCATCGTCGGAGTCGACCGGTCGGTGCGCCGTCACCGCAACGGCGTCGTGGTCGCCGTGCAGCTCAAGGGTCGGCCGTGGCCGGCCGTCGTCGGCGACATGATCGAAGGGGTCGTCGTGGCCAACCAGTTGCAACATCCGCACGCCGACCGTCTGCGCAACGAGCTCTGGGCAGTGGTCGGCACCCCGGTCGTCGACTCGCCCAAGCCCGGTCCTGCTCCGGTGTCGAAGGTGGCCTGAGCCGGTCGGTCAGCGCGCCACGTAGGCGATGAGCACCAGCGTCGTGTTGGGCGGCACGTCGGCCTTCAGATCGCCGAGCTCCTTGGTGTCGAAGGCCTCAGGGGCCAGCACCACCACCACGAGCAGATCGCCGGTTCCCGTGAGGTATCCGGTCTCGGCCGTTCCGTTGATGCCGATGTCCTGCTTGCCCAGCGACTTGAAGTTGGCGGCCGTGAGCGCCGACTCGTAGGCCGCGGCGGTTCCGTCGAGACCCAGCGTGCTGGTGCGCAGCACGCCGTAGCCGACGGTGTCGCTGAGTCCCAAGGCCGCCAGCACCGAGGGCAGCGACACCACGTCGCCCACGCCCTGGGGTACGGGAAGCGTGCCCCACCAGTCGGGTTGCTGCACCACCGGGTCGGGGTCGCAGACGGCTCCGGTGTCGGGCAACGTGCCCGTGGTGAGCACCGCAGCCTCGGCCTGGGTGACGCACTTGCTGGCCAGCAGCTGGCCGTGGCCCTCACCGGTGAAGGTGAGCAGGCGCGCGGTCGAACCCAGTTCGCTGGTCATCTCCTTCGCCCAGCGGATGGGGGTGGCCGGGTCGTTCTCGCCGCCCACCACCACGATCGGCGCGGTGCCGTCGTAGTGCAGCGGCACCGGCTGGATGGCACCGGTGAGCTGCGTGCACTCGTCGTTCGACTTGGTGAGGTCCTTCAGCGTGATGTCGGCGCTCATGCGCGGGGCCTGCGCGTGCAACTTCTGCAGCAACGCGGCGGGATCGGCCGGGGGTTGCTGCTGGATGCCGCTCGCGCACTCGATGATGCCGATCGACTGGAAGAGGCTGTCGAACGTGCCATCGGCGTTGCGTTCCATGTACCTGTCGGCCATGGAGAACAGCTCGGCCGGGTCGCCCGCCTCCACCTTGGCGAGAGCCGAGGAGAGCACCGGCCAGTCGCTCTTGCTGTACAGCGCCGCCTGTGTGGCGGTGTCGATGACGGCCAGGTTCGCGAGCCGGCCGTCCTTCGCGGGCACAGGGTGCTGGTCGAGCGCCGCGCTCAACGCGTCCCATCGCGCTCCTACGTCGGCCGCATGGAACGGGCACGTCGCGTCGTCCTGGCAGTTCTTCGCCCAGTCGTTGAACGCGCCCTCGAAACCTACCAACTGCGTGAGGTACTGCTGGTCGGTCGAGTCACCATTGGGTTCGTACGCGCTGTCGAGCACCATCGCCGTCACGTGCTGCGGGAACAGGGTCGCGTACGTTGCACCGAGGTAGGTGCCGTAGGAGACGCCGAGGTAGCTGATCTTCGCGTCGCCCAGGCCTTCGCGGATGCGGTCCATGTCGCGGGCAGTGTTGGCGGTGGAGTAGAAGCGCAACGTGTCGCCGTAGTGCTGCTTGCAGCCGGCCACGAAACCGGTGTCGGCCTCGTCGAGCAGCTGCTGGGCCGCGGGCGTGTCGGGCGTGGGGTCGAGGTAGACGTGTGCGTTCTGGAACGCGTCGTCGACGCACTTGATGCCACCGCTGCGATCGACGCCGCGCGGGTCGAAGCCGACGAGGTCGAACGCGGTGAGACCCATCTCGCTCTGGATGGCCGTGCCACTCTGCGCGACGAAGTCGAAGCCGGAACCGCCGGGTCCGCCCGGGTTCATCAGGATGGCGCCTGTGCGCTCACCCTTGGCCGGCACCTTCACCAGCGCGAGCGACAGCGTGGTGCCCGACGGGGTGTCGTAGTCGAGCGGCACGTCGATGGTCGCGCACTGCAGCACCTCGTCGGTGGCCGACGGATCGGTGCACGGGCCCCAGTCGATGGTGCCCTTCAGCGGCGCGATGGTGTCGCCGGGGCCGGTCGTGTCGCCGGTGCTGGTCGGGGTGCTGGTCGGGGTGCTGTCGGTGGTGGTGCCGACGGTGTTGCGCGCCGTCGCCGAGACGCCAGGATTACTGGAGCAGCCCGCGACGAGGGCGAGCAACGAGAGGGTGACGACGATGGTCCGGCCGCGCATGCGCAGCACGGTAGCGGGCGCTCACGCGGCGAGTGCCGCGGGACGGATGCTCAGACCGTGCGGCCGAGGAAGTTGAGGAACTCGGTCTGCACGTCGGCGCCGGCCGGTGTGTCGACCTTCGGGCCGAACACGCCGGGCTGGCGGATCATCGCGTCCATCGGCTTGAGGCCCGAATACGCCGCGGCCACGGCATCGGCGTCGAGTTGCTCGTCGCCGCCGACGGCGCGGGCGAGGTCCCAGGTGTGCACGAGCACGTCGGTGCACATCAGGCGCCCGATCACCTGCTCGGCGGGCATGGGACCGAACGGCCCGCTGACCGTGGTGGTCAGGTCGGCGCTGCCGGCGGCCGCCAGCAGGCCGTCGCGGGCTGCCGCCCAGCTGGCCGTGGGGTTGCTCGCGTCGAACTCGGCGGGCTCGCCACCGGTGAGGCCGGCGGTCATGCGGTTGGCGGAGCCGGCGACGTGGGCGACCACATCGGTGGCGGTCCACCCTTCGCACGGGGCCGGGTTGCTCCAGCTGTCGGCGGGTGCAGCCTGCACTCGTGCGTCGAACTGGCCGACGAGATGGGTGAGGCGGTCGATGACTTCTTGGCTCATGGGCGGACCGTACACCAGTAGCGTGACGCCACGTACACGCGGGGCCTACCCTGCATCCCGGGCCCGGGTGGTGGAACTGGCAGACACGGGGGGCTTAAACCTCTCTGTACGAACGTACGTACGAGTTCGAATCTCGTCCCGGGCACAACGAAGCACCAGGTCAGGATGGCAATCGTGGGAGGTGGCGTGGTCGTGAGCTTCCCGCGAGTGCACGATTCCTGCACAGACTTCTTCGCGCTAGCGTTCGCGCTAGCGGAAATCGGACGCCTTCGGCGGTTGTGGCGGGAGGGCAGGTGACCAGCGCGAAGTGGTCGCCCCGCTCGCCGATGGCGCCTCGAACGGCCGGTCGGCGTTGACCTTGATGACGCGCCAGTGGCCGCCGACGACCGCGGTCAGATGCTGTCGGAGTATGGGTGCGCGGGGTCGTATTGGATATAGCGCTGTGTGCCTCGGGCGTGGTCGGGGGAGTAGATCCGTCCGATGAGCCAGAGGGCCATGTCGATGCCGGCTGAGACACCTTGGCTGGTCACGACGTTTCCGTCCACGGCCCAACGCTGATCGCGAACAACGGTGCAGTTTCCGCGTGCTTCGAGGGTGTCTTCGAAGCCCCAGTGGGTGCAGAGGCGTCGGTTGCGGCCGGGGCCGGCTGCGTGGAGCAGAAGTGAACCTGTGCACACGCTGGTGACCCAGTCGCATGAAGCCGCCACGTTGCGGAGCCAGTCGATCAGTACTGGATTATCGACTTCGGTGCGGGTGCCGAAACCACCGGGGGCGAGGACGACATCGAGGTTGGGATGGTTCTCGAATGTGTGGTCCGCCAGCACCCGTAAGCCCTTGCTGCATCTCACTGGGCGGTCATGTTCAGAGATCGTGACAATGGTGTCGGCAGCTTCACCGGTGTTCTCGCGCAGCATTGATGAGGCCGTGAACACCTCCCAGGGACCGACGAAGTCGAGTTCCTCGACGCCGTCGAACAACAGCAGACCGAATGTAGTGGGCATGGGTGTATCGCTTTCAGTAGTGGTTGGGTTGAGCGGATCCGGGCAGATGCCGGAATGCGGGTTCAGTGGAAGGACAGGTCCTGGCGCGAGGTGCGAGGCCGACCGTGGAACGTCATTAGAGGCTCCGTTCATCCGTCGCCGTGGAGCAGGCGTTGGCCGTACTCGTCAACGGTGATCACGTCGTTCTCGGTTTCGGCGAGTCCTTGAAATCGTGAGGGCAGGAACGGCTGGAGCGCGTCGATCTTCTTCCATCCGGGCAGAGGTGCATTGCCGTTGGCATCGGGTACGTACTTCGACACTTCCCCGCGAGTGTGGGGGGTGATGTACCGGGGGCAGTTGACGAAGACGTCCGTGAGGGTGGCTCGGACGATGAGGTCGGCGCCCGGATAGTGGCTCATCATCGGATCATCACGGTTCACGACAGCATGCGCGTGTGCGCGGACTCGGTGTGGACGTTCGAAGTCCATGAACAGCAGCCCGATGCGACCGTCGCCAGCGATGTTGCCCATGGAGAGGAACATGCCGTTGCCGTCGTAGCTGGGGAACACGATCGTTGTCGGATCGATCACTCGCACGAACCCAGGCGCACCTCCCTTGTGGGACACGGTCGGTTGACCGTCGGCATTGACGGTGCTGAGGAAGAAGAAGCTTCGGGACTCGATGAAGGCCTTGGCCTCGTCGTCGATCTCGGGCCGGACGATGACGGCTGCGAGCACGTCAGCGACTTGGCGGCTGTCGAACTGGTCTTGCAGCTTGCGATGCTGTTCTCCGTAGAGGGTGGTCACGGTGAGTCTCCTTGGTCGTGGATCATTGATGAAGAGCGGAATGAACGGTCGCGGACCCGATCGAGTGTGCGACGAAGGCCTTGTGGATGGCAATAGCGGCGGCGGAGCCGTCGGCTGCAGCGAGCACCACTTGATGCGGTGCGGGCGGCGGGCGGCGTACGTCTCCGGCGGCCCACACGAGTGGATTGCTGGTGGCGCCGTTCTCGCTCGTGACGATGTAACCGTCGCCGTCGATGGTGCAGCCGAGGTCGCGGGCGACCGAGCTGCGGGGTACGACAGGTGCCTTCACGAACGCAGCCTTCGCCGGGATCATGGTTCCATTGCGGAGCTCCACGTGTGACAGCGACTGGCCTTCGCCGACGAGCCCGGCGATCTGGGACGCGGCGACGACGGTGACATGCGACGTCCATGAACGAACCATGTCAGCGAGGTGGTCGGCGCCGGGGGCTGCGTCGATGACGACGACGGGCTGGTCACGATGCTCCCATCCGTCGCAGAACGGGCAGTTGAACACCGACTTGCCCCACCGAGCGGCGAGACCCTCGACCGGTGGCAGTTCGTCGTGCACGCCGGTGGCGAGCACCACGGCGTCGCCCTGGATCGTGGTGCCGTCGGCCAGGCTGAGTGACACGTTCGTGTCGTTACTCCGGGCCTCGGTCACCGCGCATCGAACGATCGATACCCCATACGCATGCAGCTCGGCGAGTGCATCGGCTCGGAAGCGGATGGGAGCGGTTGCATCCCGTGTGGGGAAGCCGTGGAACTCGTCGACGGTTCCGTTGCGATGCGTCTGGTCGTCGAGCACGGTGACCCGGTGCCGGGCTCTGGCCAGCACGAGTGCTGCGGTGATACCGGCCGCTCCGCCGCCGACGACGATCACGTCGCCGGCGACGGCTGCTGCGGTTCCGTTCATGACGGCGACACCTCCGTCGATGTTGCGGCCTCGAAGGTCGCGGCGTGCGGACGGTGATGGCCATGGGCGGCTGCGCCGTGGCTGCCGTGCCTGTCGTGTGCGCCGCGGTTCGCTGCCTGGCGGGGAAGTTGGGTGAAGGTCACGACGGCGGCGCAGAACGCGAGGCCCACTGCGATCCACAGCGAGCTGTGCATCGAATCGACGAACGCGGTCCGGGCGACGGCTTCGATCTCCGTGGCTTGTGCGCCGAGGTGCTGGCTGGCGTGGATGGCGGCCCCGACGTTGTTGACCAGCAGGCTGCGATCGCTGGCGGTGAGGTTCGGGAACTGGTCGAGCTTGCCGTGCATCGATGTGGCATAGCTGGTGGCGGCGACGCTGCCGATGACGGCGACGCCAAGCGCACCGCCGAACTCGCGGACGGTGTCGTTGACCGCGGAGCCGACGCCGGCGCGTGCCGGCGGCAGCGTGGCCATGATCATCTCGGTCGCAGCGGGCATCGCGACACCCGCACCGAGCCCGAACAGCAGCAGCCCGATGCCGGTTGGCGCGTACGAACCGCCGTCGACGAACGCAGCCTGGACGGCGACGCCGGCAGTGGCGATCACGGTGCCGGCGGTGACGGCGATGCGCCCGCCGTGCATTTCGGCGAGGTGTGCGCCGGCTCCGGTGCCGAGCAGCATTCCGATCGCGGCAGGAACGAGCGCGAAGCCTGCTGCGAGCGGTGTGTACTGGAGCACGAACTGCAGGTACTGGGCCTGCAGGAACACGGTGCCGGCCATGGCGAAGAACAGCAGGGCGAGGGCGATGCTGCCGGCGGAGAAGCTGCGGTTGCGGAACAGGGTCATGTCGAGCATGGGGTCGTCGCGGCGCATCTCCCAGCCGACGAACACGACCGCGATCGCGGCCCCGATCGCGAAGTTGACGACAGAGGCGGTGGAGGTCCAGCCGCGCTCTGGGGCTTGGATGATGGCGTAGACGAGCGTGCTGATCGCGGCGATGGACAGGGCGGCACCGATCGGATCGAGCCGTGTGGCATGCGGGTCGCGCGAGTCGGGCACCAGTTGCAGCGCCCCGATGAATGCGGCGACGACCAGCGGCACGTTGATCCAGAACACCGAGGACCACGAGAAGCTGCGCATCAGCGCGCCGCCGACGATCGGGCCGACGGCGATGCCGACTCCGCTGGCAGCGGTCCAGCCGGCGATCGCCTTGGCGCGTTCGCGAGGATCGCCGAACACGTTGACCAGGATCGACAGTGTCGTCGGCATGATCAGCGCGCCGCCGATGCCCATCACACAGCGGCCGGCGATGAGCGCCGTCGTCGAAGCTGCAGTCGCGGCGACGATCGAGCCGCCCAGGAACGTCAGGAGTCCGGCGAGCAGCGCATGGCGGCGGCTGAAGCGGTCACCGAGGCTGCCTGCGGTGAGCAGGAGCCCGGCGAACACGATGGTGTAGGACGCGACAATCCATTGCAACTGCGCCGAGCTGGCGCCGAGGTCGCCGACCAGCCGAGGCATGGCGACGTTGATGATGGTGTGGTCGATGGAGGTGACGAGCAGGGCGAGCACGAGCACGCCGAGGATGCGCCACCGGTTCGGGTGGCTGGCATGTGTGTCGCCGAGGGATTGGGTGGTGGGACGGCCGTGCATGATGACTCCTTGGGTGTGATGTGTGGGTTGTGGTGGGTTGGTGTGTGATGGGCGGATCAGGGGAGCAGGCGGGTGATCTCGTCGATCACGACGCCCGGTTGGTCGATCTCGATTTGGTGGCTGGTGTGCTCGACCGACACCAGGTGTGAGGTGGTGGACAGCGCCATCCAGGCCTGCTGGCCCAGGTTCCACGCCTCGTTGAGGCGGTCGACTTGTGCTGCAGCGAGGTCGGCTGGAAGCTCGCGGCGGGCGGCAGTGATGACGGCCATTGGCAGCGAGCCGAGCGAGCCGATCTGGGCCGCTTCGGCGAAGGCGGCAACGGCGTCGAGGTGCTCACTGTTGCCGGTCGGTGCGAACATGCCGCACAGGCCCTCGAGCATCGCTGCGGCGTCGGAGCCATCGTCGGGGATCGCGCAGACGGCGTCGGGCCATGTGGTGGGCGAGGCGTCGATGAGCACGAGCCCGGTGACCTCGTCGGCGAACAGCGACGCGAACGTCACCGCTTCGGCGCCGCCGAAGGAATGGCCGACGACCACGTACGGTCCGGGCTCACCGACCATGCCCAGCAGGTCGTGCAGGTCCATTGCCTGAGTCGTGAAGGTCCCGGTTGAGGTCGCCGGGTCGCTCGTCCCCGTTCCGGGTCGGTCGTACGAGCACACGCGGGCGCGGGCAGCGATGGCCGGCTCGACCAGCGCCCAGCCGGTGCTGTCGCCGCCGAAACCGGCGATGAGCACCACCGTCGTGTCGCCCTCGCCCACGCAGCGCACATGCACCCGCTCACCGACAGCGCCGACCAACTCGTCGATCGCGCCGGTCGGCCGCGGCGCAGTGGTCGCAGTCGCAGTGGACGGCACGGCGGGGGCGCTCGGCGTCGTGGTGTGCGACGTGCTGGTGGAAGCGGTCGAGGTCGGGAGTGAGCCGACCCGGGACGTCGTGTCGTTCCCACAGGCCGTGGCGCCGACCAGGGCAACGAGGATGACGACCCCAAGGTGGCGAGGGGCTGGCCGCAGGGCGTCGCTCCAGAGGTTGGCGATCGTGTCGAAGATGTTGTTCATGGGCAACACGATCGACCTAAGGGGTCGCGCGCCGCATCGGACACACCCCCTCAGATCCGCTCCCGGCGACCAGGTCGCGTGAACACGCGATACTGAGGGGCACTATGCATGCCCGTCCGTCCGCCCCCGACTTCGTGGGACGGCGCACCGAGCTGGCGATCCTCGAACGCCTCATCGCAGATGCCCGCAGTGGGTTGCCGTCCGTCGTTCTGGTCAGCGGCGACGCCGGAATCGGCAAGACGACGATCGTGACGGAGACCGCAGCTCGAGCTGGTGTGGACCTCTACCTCGGCCGGTCCACGCACATCGGTGGCGACACCATCCCGTTGGCACCGCTCGCCGATCTGCTTCGCCAAATCCGTCGGTCGAGACCGCGGCTGCTGGTGGACACACCGGATCTGACGCCTCTTCGGCACTGGTTCGCTCCCGGATTTCACGATTCGCCCGACCCGCCCCAGGGAGGACTGTTCGTCGCCGTGCTCGAGTTGCTCACGTGTCTCGCCGACGAGGATGCGGTCGTCGTCGGTTTCGAAGACCTGCACTGGGCCGACACGGTGACGTGGGATCTGTTCGAGTACCTCGCTCGCAACCTCATCGACGAACG
>PMCN01000210.1:255-9038 GCA_003154135.1 Acidimicrobiaceae bacterium | reverse complement strand
ACCTTGTTGCTCGAGAGGTCGATCTTCAGGATCTTGGCCTCACCCATCACCGCGATGTACGCGTACCGGGAGTCCTTGGTGATGGCGATGCCCCGTGGATGGCGGCCGACAGGGATGCGTGTGATGGGCGTGTCGGTGGCAGTGTCGATGACGGTGACGTCGAAGCCGCACCAGTCGGACACGAGGAGCCGCGATCCATCGGGTGTGACGGCGAGGAACTTGGGCACCGCGCCGGTGCGGATGACCTTGTCGATGTGGAACGTGCTGGTGTTGATCTTGTAGACGTAGCTGTCATCCCACGTGCCGCGGTTGCAGTTGTCGTCGGCGGTGGGGTGGTAGCCCGGGCCGTACATCTTGTAGTTCGACACGTAGACCGCCGACTTGTCGGGCGTGAACGCGGCTTCCACCGGCGAGCCCTGCGCCTTCACACCGTTGGCCACGCCGTAGGCGGCGAGGTCGACGTTGTCGGGGATCTTCGCCACCACGTTGCCGGCATGGTCGAACACCATCACGTTGTGCCGGTACATCATGTTCTGGGCGAAGAACAGCCCGGTGTCGGAGGCCACGATGCTCTTCGGCTGCAGGTCGGCGTTGGTGACCACGAACGAGCTCACCAGGCGGCGGTCGACGCTGGTCTTGCCGTCGGCGGGTGCGGACGTGAACGGGACCGTGCTCGTGGAGACGTCGGACGTGCCCGCAGAGCCGGAGCCCGGGGTGCTTCCGCCGCTCGCCGGCGTCGACCCGTCGGTGCCCGCCACCGCGGAGCCGTTGAACCCCATGTCCTCGGTGTCGTTGGAGCCGGCGCCACCGGTGCTGCCGTGCGACGGGCGCAGCACGAGTGCCACTCCCGACGCCACCAGCAACCCGACCGCGACGACGCCGGCTGCCGCGAGCAGAGCGCTGCCCTGCCGGCGAGGTGTGTGTTCGACGTCGCTGCTCACGAACTCCGAATGTAACGCCCGCGCCACACCGGGCCGGTGTCGCCGCGCACCGAAGGGAGCAGATCCTCAAGATTTCGTCACGATCCGCCGATCTGGACATGACGAAAGCGCTCCGACCATGACCGAGACCAGCATCACGAACACTCCGGCCGTCGACGTCTCGACGCGCGCGCCGGCTCGTGTGGGGCCGTTGCCGCCCTCGCGCATCGCCACCGCGGCGCGGGCGTTCGGCGATGACTACCCGATGCACACCGGGCAGACCCGTCAACGGGTGGCAGGCGCGGCGTTGGTGCTCGGCATGTGCGTGTACCTGCCGTGGGTGTACACGGTGCTCGACCGCACGCGTCCGTGGATCGCGTGGGTGTTCTTCGCGGCGACGCTGTTGTCGGCGTCGTCGATGCTGCTCACGGTCGTCACGTCGTGGGATCGCAAGGTGCCGCCACGTCGACCGCTGCCCCCTGGTGACGAACCGCGCGTGGCGGTGATCATCCCGACGTGCAAGGAGCCGGTGGGCATGATCCTGCGCACGATCGAGTCGATCCTCGCCCAGGACTGGCCGGCCGACCGACTGACGATCGTGGTGTCCGACGACGGTCACGACCCGCTGCTGAAGGCGTCACTGGTGCCCTACCCGGTGATCTACCACGAACCGCCCGACCGCTGGGCGCCCGGGCGCGACGGTGCCGCCAAGGCCGGCAACCTCAACGACGCGGTCGCATTCGTCACGATGCTGTTCCCGGCCATCGAGTACATCGAGACCCGCGACGCCGACGACGAGGTGGGCTCGCACGCGTTCCTGCGTCACGCGGTGGGGCAGCTCGTGCACGACGAACGCCTCGCCTACGTACAGACGATCAAGGAAGCACAGGTGTCGGCGGGCGATCCCTTCATCAACCGCGAGCCGATGTTCTACCGCGGGCAGATGCTGGCGCGCTACGCATCGAACTCGGTCTTCCCGTGCGGCTCCGGGCTCGTGTGGCGCGCCGAGGCGCTGCGCGACATCGGCGGCTTCCCGGTGTGGAACCTCGTCGAGGACCTGCAGTCGGGGATGGAGGCGCTGCGCCGTGGCTGGAGCGGGTGCTACCTGCCGATCGTCGGTGCGGTTGGTCAGCACGCGCCCGAGGACGTGCCGAACGTGTTCAAGCAGCGCGGCACGTGGGCGGTCGACACTGTGCGGCTCCTGGTGTGGGGAGAGAAGAAGGGGCTCGATCTGCGCCAGCGGCTGTCGTTCCTGTCGCTGCTGCTCTTCTACCTGCAGAGCTTCGCGTTGGCCACGTTCATGGTGTGCGTGGTCACGTCGTTCCTCGGCTATGCGCCCATCTCCAGCGATCGGTGGAGCGGCTTCGCCATCCTCACCGGCTTCGCCGTCATCACCGAAGGCTGGCTGCTGGTCACGATGCATCCCTACGCGGATCGGCGTGCCCGGCAACGTCGTCGCATGCTCGACCTGTGGCGCGTGCGCGTGCTGTGGTCGGGACTCTCCCCGGTGTACATGCGCGGCGCCGTCTTGGCCGTGTTCGGTGGTCCGCACCGCAAGCCCGTGTACAAAGTGACGCGCAAGGAAGGCGTGCACCGCTGGCATTGGGAGGCGACGCTGCCTCACATCGTCACCGTGATCGTCCTCATCGCATCCGCCGTGTACTCGGTGTTCCACCACACGATCGACAATCCGGCGCAACTGGCCCTCACCTCGGTGTGGGGCTCGCTCTACCTGTCGTATGCGGTGGGGTTCGCGATGCGCGGCTGGCACGGATCGACCCCACTTCCGGCGTTCATGGCCGGTCGTCGCCGCACCGACGCGGATCGAGGGGCCACCTCTGCGGTGAACCCCTCGATCGGTTGAGCCCTTGTTGAACTGCAGACTTTTCGATCTGCGCTTCCGCTTGGGAACGTGGCTACGACCTCATTGTGCGCCCGGGGGGGCAGGGGTGCAAGGCCTCATCTCCAGGGCGGACGCAAGAAGCCGTCAAATCGGTCGCGCTTCGTGCTCAACGTCGAGTCGGTTCGCGCCGATGACGAACCGAAGGAAAGGACAGCCATGGACGACTTCGATGTCATCGAGCTGACGAGCCCCGAGTTCGCGGCCCGTCTCGCGTCACTCGTGGCCACTGCGCGCGATCGCAGTGGGATGAGCCTGCGCGCCGCCGCCCATGCCGCCAACGGCCGGCTCACCAAGGCCGACCTGAAGGCCATCGAGTCCGGCACGCTACCCCTCGACGACGACCTGGTTGCGTTCGTCGGCGAGCTGTACGGCTGCGACCTCGCGGCGATCATGCCGCTGCGACGCCCGATCGAAGTGGTGAACGCGACGCTGTGCTGCGACGGTCGTGCCGTGCCGTTCACACCACACGATGCGAGCTCGCTGCTCGGCGCGTACCTGCAACTCGTGAAGTCGATGCGCAGCCTCCGCCGGGCGACCACCATCGTGCTGCGCCACGACGACATCGCCGTTCTCGCCCGGCACCTCGGCATCGGCAACGACGAGGTCGTGCGCCGCATCACGGTCCTGATGGCCGGTGAGGGGCAGCCGCGAGCGGCAGTGAGCGGCCTGTTCGCCAGTGGCGCACTGGTGGTGGGCATCGTCGGCACCGCCGTGGCGGGCGGCGGCGGCATCACGTCGCGCACGGCACTGGTGCGCGGGCCGATGCACGACACGAGCGACGTGGCGCGCCCTGCGGACGAACCCGACGAGGCGGCAACTCCCATCGTGTTCGTCACATCGCACGAAGCAACCGACGACTGAGCAGGGAGCGGCAGCGAGTCGCCGCTACGGTGCGCTGCATGTGCGGCCGCTTCGTCTCCACCCACACCCCAGAGGCCATCGCCGACTTCTTCGGCGCCTCGTTCGAAGGTGAGGCGCTGGCGCCCAACTTCAACGTCGCGCCGACCAACGACGTCTACGGCGTGGTGGCCGATCGCCATGGGCACATGGAGGTGCAGGCGTTCCACTGGGGCCTGGTGCCGTCGTGGGCGAAGGAGATGAAGCTCGGCGTGAAGATGATCAACGCTCGGGCCGAGACGATCGACGCCAAGCCGGCCTTCAAGGGCCTGTTCAAGAAGCACCGGCTGATCATCCCGATGGACGGGTTCTACGAGTGGCAGGCGGGTGTCGAGGGCGGTGCGCTCACCGCGAAGGGAAAGCCGGCGAAGACACCGATGTACATCCACCGTGCCGACGGCGACATGCTCGCGGTCGCGGGCCTGTGGGCTGCGTGGCGCGACCCTGCCGCGCCGCTCGACGCGCCATGGCTGCACAGCTGCACGGTCATCACCACCGCGGCGAACAGCACGATGGCGCCGGTGCACGATCGGATGCCGGTCATCCTGCCGGCCGATGCGTGGGCGGCCTGGCTCGATCCGGCCAACAGCGACGCAGCCGCGTTGCGCGGACTGTTGCGCCCGGCCGCCGACGACGTGCTCACCATGCACGCCGTGACCACCGCGGTGAACAACGTGCACAACAAGGGCCCCGAGCTGGTCGCGCCCGCTGCCGGGAGCGACTGACCGGCGCCGTCGTCAGTCGAGCGCGGCGAGCGCGCGACGCAGCGCTGTCGCCGCTGCGTCGAGCTCTTCGCGATCGACCGATGCAGCCGCGTTCGCGAAGTTGAGCTGGCCCATGGTCACCGTCGGGATGAGGTGGATGTGGGCATGCGGCACTTCGTACCCGGCGATGATGACGCCCACCCGTTCGCACGCGAACGCTGCCTTCTGCGCGCTGCCGATGCGGTACGCCACCTCGAAGAGGTGAGCGGCCAGATCGGCGGGCAGGTCGACCCAGTGGTCGACCTCGTCGATGGGCACCACCAACGTGTGACCGAATGCGAGCGGGTTGATCGACAAGAACGCGACGCAACGCTCGTCGCGGTGCACGAACGTACCCGGGATGTCGCCGTTGATGATGTGGGTGAAGATCGTGGCCATCAGGCGAACCCGCCCGAGGCGGCGAAGATGTCGCCGTTGCAGTAGCTGCTCTCCGGGCCGGCCAGGAAGCGCACGAGCTCGGCCAGCTCCTCGGCGCGGCCCAGCCGGCCGCGGGGGATGGACATCTTGATGCCGGCGATCATGATGGGATCCATCGGCGCGAGCAGGGGAGTGTCGATCCACCCGGGGCAGACGGCGTTGACCCGCACCCCGAACGGTGCCACCTCCTGGCCCACCGACTTGGTGAAGGCGATGATGCCGGCCTTCGCCGCTGCGTAGTGCGCGGCGCCCGACATCGGTCGCAACCCCAGCACCGACGACACGTTGACCACCGCGCCGGAACGGGCGGGGGTCATGTGCCGGAGCGCAGCGCGAGTGCCGTAGAAGGTGCCGTGCAGGTGCACGCGGATCATGCGGTCCCAGTCGGCATCGCTCAGGTCGACGGTGGAGTCGGGCGGCACGAGGTCGTCGATGCGGTCCTCCATGCGCGCCATCTGGTTGAGCATCATCTGCTCGACGCGCGACGAGTCGGGCGGCGGCGCGATGCCTGCGTTGTTGATGACGATGTCGAGCCGTCCGTGACGCTCGACCGCCTTGTCGACCTCGGTGTCGAACGCCACCGAATCGGTGACGTCGAACACCGCAGTGTCGCCGCCGAGCTCGATGGCCATCGAGGCCGCGGCCTCGGCGTTCATGTCGTTCACCACGATCGTCGCGCCATCGGCAGCGAGACGTCTGGCGAACGCTGCGCCGAGGCCCGACCCNNGGTGTCGTCATGGGTGCCGATCGTACGCACCGCCGACCGCCGCACTTGTACGCTCCGGTGCGATGGAAGCCACCGATCAGCAGTTGTCGTCGCACAAGTACCTCACTGCTCCCAACCTGTTCACGTTGGTGCGGCTGTGCTGCATCCCGATCTTCCTCTACATGCTGTTCGGGCGCGACAACCTGCCGGCCGCGGCCTTCATGCTCGGCGGCCTCGGCGCCACCGACTGGGTCGACGGNNCAGGTCAGCGAGTTCGGCAAGATGTTCGACCCCACCGCCGACCGGCTGCTGTTCATCGTGAGCATCACCGGCATCCTGATCAAGGGCATCGAGCCGACGTGGTTCTTCTGGGCGGTGGGGGCGCGCGAGGTGGTCATCGGCGGCACCATCGCCATCGCCACGGTCGTGTTCAAGATGCAGCGCTTCGACGTCACCTGGTGGGGCAAGATGGCCACCTTCCTGCTCATGTTCGCGATCCCCGGATTCATGCTCGGCGCGAGCGACTTCCCCGGGCACTCGGCCTTCCTGGTGGCGTCGTGGATCCTTGCCGTACCCGGACTCGTGCTGAGCTACTACACCGCGATCACCTATGTGCCCACCATCCGCCAGAGCCTTCGGGCCGGGCGGGCCGCGCGCGGCTAAGGTCGGTGCCATGCAGGCTCCTGAGCATCTTCGGTACAGCAACGACCACGAGTGGATCTCGGTCGACGGCACCAGGGTTCGGCTCGGCATCACCGATTACGCACAGCACACGTTGGGCACCATCGTCTACGTCCAGCTGCCCGAGGTCGGCGCCACGCTCACCGCGGGCGAGAGCCTCGGTGAGGTCGAGAGCACGAAGTCGGTGAGCGATGTGTACGCCCCGGTCTCGGGAACCGTGGTCGCCGTCAACTCGGCGCTCGCCGATGCACCGGAGGCGATGAACGACGATCCGTACGGCGCCGGCTGGCTGTGCGAGATCGAGCTCTCCGACGCCTCGCAGGTCGACGCGCTGCTCGATGCGGCCACGTATCAGACCCTCGTCGCCGGTTAGTGTTGCCACCGATGGCGTACGTGTACTGCAATCAGTGCGGGCACCGTAACCCGCCCGAGTCGGGCTTCTGCTCGTCGTGCGGCGCCGTGCTCGACCACATCGGCGACCACACCATCACGCTCGCCAAGGTCGACCCGTTGCTCGATGCGCCGGGCGCCGCCGACGACGTGGTGGTCAACCTCAGCGACCTGCCCGACGACGCCGCCTCGCTCGTCGTGCGCAACGGCCCGCAGGCCGGCACCGCGCTCACACTGGCTGCACACCTCACGCGCCTCGGCCGGCATCCCGACAGCGAGATCAGCCTCGACGACATCACGGTCTCGCGCCGACATGCCGAGATCGAACGCACCGCCACGGGCTACGTGGTGCGCGACGCAGGGTCGCTCAACGGCACCTACGTCAACCAGCAGCGAATCGACGAGGTGCCGCTGCGCCAGGGCGACGAGCTGCAGGTGGGCAAGTTCCGCCTGGTGTTCTTCCAGAAGGCAGACGGGTGACATGTGACCGAACGGCCTTACCTGTCCATTGGTGAAGTGTTGGCGCTCCTCCTCGAGGAGTTCCCCGATGTCACGATCTCCAAGATCAGATTCCTCGAGAGTCAGGGACTGATCGACCCGGAGCGCACGCCGTCGGGCTATCGCAAGTTCTACGACGCCGATGTCGAACGCCTGCGCGTCATCCTTCGCGAGCAGCGCGAGAACTTCCTGCCGTTGCGCGTCATTCGCGACCGGCTCGAGAACGGCCAGATCGACGAGAACGGCGCGCTCACGCCACCCCGCGGCATCCGCAACGTCACCGTCCTCGAGCGCGAGTCCGACGAGACCGGCGAGCACGAGATGCCCGAACCGGCCTCGGTGCCCACGAGCCACCACCCGGCTGCGCAGCTCCGCATGGCACCGCCGCCCGCGCCGCCCACGGTCACGCTCGCACCGGCGCCGCTTCCTGCGACTGCGGCGCCGGCGGTGCACAGCGCCAATCCGGCCGCCAACTTCTTCTCCGGTTCGTCGCGTTCGGTGGCCAGCGAGGTGCCCGACACCTTCGTCGCCAGCGAGCTGTGCAGCCTCGCGGGCATCAGCGCCCAACAACTGGGCGAGCTCGAGTCGTACGGGCTGCTCACGGGGAAGGGCGCCGGTACCACTGCGCTCTACTCGGGAAGCGACCTCGCCATTGCCCGTGCGTGCGCCGGCTTCCTCGAGCGCGGCGTGGAGGCCCGCCACCTGCGCGGCTGGCGGCAGTCGGCCGAGCGCGAGGCTGCGCTGTTCGAGCAACTCGTGCTGCCGCTCGTGCGCCAACGCAACCCGCAGAGCCGCCAGCAGGCCGCGGCCACCTTGGGCGAGCTCTGCGACCTCGGCGCCACGCTGCGAGGGGCGATGCTGGGCGCGGCCTTGCGTCAGCACCTGGAGTCCTGAGGGTCGATCGGGGATACCATCAGCCACGTGATCCGCATGGAACTGCTCGGAGTGCGCGTGGAGTTGCCGGCCAACACACCGGTCGTGATGCTGCGTGAGGACGACGAGCGGGCACGAGTGCTCCCCATCCTCATCGGTGGCCCGGAGGCCGCGGCCATCCACAGCGCGATGGAGGGCATCGTGCCACCGAGACCGCTCACCCACGATCTCACCGTCACCATGTTCCAAGCACTCGGCGCGGTGCTCGAACGAGTCGTCATCACCGAGGTGCGCGATCACACCTTCTACGCGGAGCTGCACTTTCGCACGGCCTCCGGCCAGACCGTGGTGAGCAGCCGGCCCTCCGACGCCATCGCCCTCGCAGTGCGCACCGATGCCGACATCTTCGCCGAAGAGTCGTTGCTCGACGAGGCGGCCATCGAGGCACCCGAGCCCGATGACGACGACGACGAGGAAGCCATCCTCGACGAGTTCCGCGACTTCCTCGACGACATCACCCCCGACGACTTCGCCAGCTGATCGCTGGTCGCGCGAGCGTTCGCGCGGAGCGTGCTTGACGCCGCGCGGGTGGGAGGCGTACGCTGGCGATCCCTACACGGGCGTAGTTACGCGCGTGTGATCATCGGAGGACGACGGATGAGCGAAGTGGGCTACAGCGGCACGAAGGCCGCGGCCGTGGTGGGCATCTCGTACCGCCAACTCGACTACTGGGC
>PMCN01000210.1:0-123 GCA_003154135.1 Acidimicrobiaceae bacterium | reverse complement strand
CCGCTGCTCCGGTCGTCGCGGCCAGGGCCGTGTGATGGCCGGCGTGCAGCACAGCCCGCTCGACGCGGCCCACCGCGCGCTCGGCGCCAACATGGTGCCCTTCGGTGGTTGGGAGATGCCGGT
>PMCN01000079.1 GCA_003154135.1 Acidimicrobiaceae bacterium | reverse complement strand
GACGATGGCCACGGTCTGCCCGGGCTGGGCCACCAGCGACAGGTGTTCGATGAGGGGCCGGTCGGCGAGGTAGCGGAACGAGACGTCCTGGAACTCGACATGGCCCTGCACCGGGGCGACGGGGGCGTCGGGGTCGACCACCGGGTCGGGCGATTGCTCGGGGGCGTCGAGCAGTTCGAACACCCGCTCGGCCGAGGCGATGCCCGACTGCAGCACGTTGAGCATCGACGCGGTCTGCGTGAGCGGCTGCGAGAACTGGCGTGAGTACTGGATGAAGGCCTGCACGTCGCCGAGGCCGAGCGCCCGGTTGGCCACCTTGATGCCGCCGAACACTGCGATGGCGACGTAGTTGAGGTTGCCGATGAGCACCGTCGCCGGCTGGATGCAGCTGCTGATGAACTGGGCCCAGAAGCCCGCCTCGTAGAGCTCGTCGTTGGTGGCGTCGAAGCGTGCCTGCGCCTCCTTCTGACGGCCGAAGGCCTTCACCACCGTGTGACCGGTGAAGGTCTCCTCGACCTGTGAGTTGAGCGCGCCCGTGTGCTTCCACTGTGCGATGAAGCGACCCTTCGAGCGACTCGCGATCTGCTTCATCACGAAGATCGAGAGCGGCACGCTGACCACCGCGACGATGGCCAGCTGCCACGAGATCAGGATCATCATGAAGATGGTGCCGATGATGGTGAGCACGCCCGTGAGCAGCTGGCTGATGGACTGCTGAAGGCTCTGCGCCACGTTGTCGATGTCGTTGGTCACGCGGCTGAGCACGTCGCCCAGCGACTGACCGTCGAGGTACGCCAAGGGCATCTCGTGCAGCTTCGTCTCCACCTCGCCGCGCAGGCGTTGCATCGACCGCTGCACCACGCCGGCGAGGGTCCAGGCCTGGAGGTAGGACAGCACGTACGAGCATGCGTAGAGCACCACCGCCAGCCACAGAGTTCGGTGCAACGCACCGAAGTCGATGCGCTTCGTGCCGTTGATGTGGAACGCGCCGCGGAACACGATGTTGGTCGCGTTGCCCAACACGCGCGGTCCGCTCACCACCAGGGCCACGCTGGCCACGGCGAGGCCCAGCACCACCCACAGCAGCTTCCGCTCGGGACCCATGCGGTCGACGAGTCGACGTATCGAGCCCTTGAAGTCCTTCGACTTCTCCATCGGCACGCCGATGGTGTTCCAGCGCCCACCCCGGGCTTCCGTCGAGGGGGACGGAGCGGGTTGCTTCAGCTCGTCCTGGTCGCTCACGACGGCACCCGGCCTGCGGCCTCGTCGGCGGTGAGCTGGGAGTTGACGATCTCCTGGTAGGTCTCGCACGTGGCGAGCAGCTGCTCGTGCGTGCCCAGCCCCACCTGCTCGCCGTCCTCGAGCACGAGGATCTGGTCGGCGTGACGGATGGACGAGACCCGCTGAGCCACGAGCAGGATGGTGGCGTCACGGGTGTATGGCCGCAGCGCGGCGCGCAGTCGCGCATCGGTTGCCATGTCGAGTGCCGAGAACGAGTCGTCGAAGATGTACACGTCGGGTTGGCGCACGAGTGCGCGAGCGATGGCGAGCCGTTGACGCTGACCGCCCGACACGTTGGTGCCGCCCTGGGCGATCGGCGCATCGAGGCCGCCCGACATGGCCCGCACGAAGTCGGCCGCCTGCGCCACCTCGAGTGCCTTCCACATCTCGGCCTCGGTGGCGTCGGGCTTGCCGTAGCGAAGGTTGCTGGCGACGGTGCCGCTGAAGAGGTAGGGACGCTGCGGCACCAGACCGATGCGGTCCCACAACAGGTCGGGTGACAGCTGGCGCACGTCGACTCCGTTGACGAGCGTGGCGCCTTCGGTGACGTCGATGAGCCGCGCCACGAGGTTGGCGAGCGTGGTCTTGCCCGAGCCGGTGCTGCCCACGACGGCGGTGGTGGTGCCGGCCTTGGCGCGGAACGTGAGCCCGGAGAGCACCGAGTGCTCGGCGCCGGGGTAACGGAAGCCAGCGTCGCGCAGCTCGACCGATGCGCGCTGGGTGAACTCGTGCACGGCGTGGTCGGTGGTGACGATGCTCGACGGCGTGTCGAGCACCTCCTCGATGCGCTCGGCGCTGACCGCGGCGCGGGGCACCAGCGCCGCCATGTAGGTGGCCATCATGACGGCCATCAGGATCTGCAGCAGGTACTGCAGGAAGGCCAGCAGCGCTCCCACCTGCATGTGCCCGCTGGCGATTCGGTTGGCGCCGAACCACACGACCGCCACGCTCGACAGGTTGACGATGATGGTGACGGTGGGGAACATGAGGCCCATCAGCCGCCCGCCGCGCAGCGCGGTCTTGGTGAGCCGTTCGTTGCTCTCGGCGAAGCGCTCGCTCTCGTAGGGCTCGCGCACGAACGCGCGCACCACGCGGATGCCGGTGATCTGTTCGCGCAGCACCCGGTTGAGGTCGTCGATGCGATCCTGCATCACGCGGAACGTGGGCACCATGCGTCCGATGACATTGCCGATCGAGAGCAGCAGCACCGGGATGGCGACGGCGAGGATCCACGTCAGGTCGACGTCTTCGCGCATCGCCATGATGGTGCCGCCCACGGCGGTGATGGGTGCTGCGATGAGCATCGTGCACGTCATCTGCACCATGGTCTGCACTTGGGTGACGTCGTTGCTGACGCGGGTGATGAGGCTCGGCGCGCCGAAGTGCGACACCTCGCGCGCGGAGAACTCGGTGACCTGATGGAAGAGCGCGCCGCGCACGTCGCGTCCGAAGCCGGCCGCCACCCGTGAGCCGTAGTAGATGGCGACCACCGAGAAGCAGATCTGGAAGGCGCTGATGATGAGCATCAGCCCGCCGTGGCGCCAGATGTAGGCGGTGTCGCCGTGCAGCACGCCCTTGTCGATGATGTCGGCGTTGATGCGCGGGAGGTACAGCGACGCCATGGTTTGCAACGCTTGGAAGAGAACCACCAGGACGAGCAGGCCGCGGTAGCGGCGGGTGTAGGTGCGCAGGAGCCTGATCAACATGTGCCCGCCATCATGCCGGGAATGGGCTCAGATCTGCGACATCGAGCGGAACGGAGCACGGGCGATGGTGCATGGGTAACGTCTCGCCCACCATGGATGCCGCACCCCTGCCCGATCGTGTCGACGTGGTGGTGGTGGGCGCCGGACTCGCCGGGCTCGCGGCCGCGCAGGCGGTGCAGTCGGCCGGGCGTTCGGTGGCCGTGCTCGAGGCGTCCGACGGGGTGGGCGGCCGCGTGCGCAGCGACCTCGTCGACGGGTTCCGGCTCGACCGCGGGTTCCAGGTGCTCCTCACCGCCTACCCCGAGGTCCAGAGCCAGCTCGACACTGCCGCGCTCCGCCTGCGCCGGTTCCTGCCCGGAGCGCTGGTCTGGACCGGACAGCGGCCCTACGCGGTGGGCGACCCCGTGCGCCGGCCGTCGCTGGCGCTGCCCAGCGCCGTGGCACCTATCGGCACGTTGGGCGACAAGCTGCGCCTGGCCAAGCTGCTGCGGCGCGTGCGCGCGGCCGATCCGCGCGACCTCCTGCGTGCGGCCGACACCTCCACGATGCAGGCCCTGGTCGACGCCGGCTTCGGTGAGCGCATCATCGAGCGCTTCTTCCGGCCGCTCATCGGCGGCATCCAGCTCGACCCCGATCTCACGGGCAGCTCTCGCATGTTCGAGATCGTCCTGCACTGCCTCGCCATCGGCGACTCGGCTGTCCCGGCCGATGGCATGCAGGCCGTCCCCGATCAACTGGCAGCGTGGCTCGCGCCGGGCACCGTGCACCTGCACACGGGCGTCGCGTCGGTGGCCGCCGGTGAAGTGCGCACGGTGGCAGGTTCGATCGTGCACGCCGATCGCGTGGTGGTGGCAACCGACGGTCCGACGGCGGCCACGCTGCTCGGCGAGCGCGGTGTGCTCGACCCCGGCTCGCGCTGCGTCTCGTGCGTGTGGTTCGACGCTCCGACGCCGCCGTTCACACAGAAGCTCATCGTGCTCGACGGCACGCGCTCGGGGCCGGCGCTCAACGTCGCGGTGATGAGCAACGTGGCGCCCGAGTACGCGCCGGCGGGCAGGTCGTTGGTGGTGGCGGCATGCCCGGCGGTGGAAGCCGACGCGCTCGCCGGCGATGGCGACGAGCTGGCCTCTGCGGTGCGGGTGCAGCTGCGAGCGTGGTGGGGACCGCAGGTCGATGCGTGGCGGGTGCTGCGCGTCGACTCCATCCACCACGGCCAGCCCGACCACCGCGCACCGTTCGCTCCCCGCCTCCACCAGTCGCTGGGCGAGGGCCTGTGGGTGTGCGGCGA
>PMCN01000027.1 GCA_003154135.1 Acidimicrobiaceae bacterium | reverse complement strand
TGGTTCTGGTCGGTGATGTACACGTGATGTCCGGTCCACACGTCGTTGCCGATGGTGATGCCGAAGTGGCCGACGATGCCGCTGCCCTTGCCGATGAGGCATCGGTCACCGATGCGCACCACGGGGTCGCTGAGGCACTCCTGACCCGGCACCATGCCGGCCGACAGCGTTGCCTGCGGCCCGATCATGGTGCCCTCGCCGATGTGGATGTAGCGCTCGTTGAAGATGGTGTTGGCCGGGAAGCAGATGATGGAACCGGCGCCGAAGCGACCGAAGCGGCGGCCCGCCGCCGAGTCGGGCCCGATGGCGCCCACGCGACCGACGAACGCCCACGCACGGCGCACCCATTCGCCGCCCACGCGGTAGCCGGCTGCCGTGGCGCGGTGACGGATCGAGGAGGCCATGACGGGCAAGCTATCCGGTCGCTCCGGTAGCATGGCTGTCGACAGCAGACCGCTATGGCCCGCTCGTCGGCACCCAACGATGTCCATCGACTGTCCTCCTCCCGGCAACCCGCTCCGCCATCCTGTGGCAAAGGGCTGGCTGGTCCACAGCTTCACCGGTCTCGGTGCGCTCTGCGGCATGTTCGGCCTCATGGCCGTCGCCGAGGGACACGAGCGCGAAGCCATCCTGTGGCTCATGGTCGCAATGGTGCTCGACGGCGTCGACGGCCCGTACGCGCGCAAGTGGGCGGTCGCCGAGCACGTGCCCCGCATCGACGGCTACACCCTCGACCTCATCATCGACTACGTCACGTGCATCGTCATCCCGGTGCTGTTCATGCACAAGTTCCACATGCTCCCCCATCGCTGGTCGTTGGTGGTCGGTTCGTTCGTGCTGTTCATGTCGGCGCTGTGGATGTCGCGCACCGACCAGATGACNNGGTTTCCCGTGCGAGTGGAACATGATCGTGCCCACGCTGTACCTGCTCGACACGTCGAAGTGGCTCACCGCTGCCGCCTGCGTGGCGCTCGCGCTCACGCAGCTCACCAACTGGAAGTTCGTGCACCCGATGCAGGTGAAGCGCTTCCGGCCGATGACCGTGTCGGTCACGGTGCTCTGGCTGCTGATGGTGCTGTTGATGACCTGGCACCTGCCGCACCACTCCGATGTCGCGCGCGTGCTGCTGCTCGCCTGCCCGTTGTACATCGTCGGCCTCGGTGCGTGGCGCACGCTCAGCAAGAGCGCCGCTGCCGGGGTCGTCGCCCCCGACGTGCACCACGCCGGCACGTGAACCCGCGGGGCTGCGTCACCGACGTCGCAGGCATCAGGGTGGGCCACGCCCAGCGTGCCGGCCGCGGCTGGCGCACCGGCACCACCGTCGTGCTGCTCCCGCCCGACACCGTCGCCGGTGTCGACGTGCACGGCGGCGGTCCCGGCACACGCGAGACCGACCTGTTGCATCCCACGGCCACCATGCCCGCGGTGCACGCCCTGTGCCTCACGGGCGGCAGCGCCTACGGGCTCGCCGCTGCCGGTGGCGTGATGCGCTGGCTGGAAGAGCACTCGATCGGCTTCCAGGTGGGCGCGCAGCCCGGCGAGGTCGTGCCCATCGTGCCCGCGGCGGTCATCTTCGACCTCGGCCGCGGCGGGACGTTCGGGCACCGGCCCGACGAGTCGTTCGGGTACCGCGCCGCGCAGGCCGCACGCGCTCGCAGGTCGCCTCAGGGATCGGTGGGTGCCGGCACCGGCGCCCGCGCTCGGGGACTGCAAGGCGGCGTCGGTACAGCCTCGGTCACCCTGCCCAACGGCGTCGTGGTCGCCGCACTGGCGGTGGTGAACGCCGCGGGTTCGGTGATCGACCCCGCCACCGGACTGCCGTGGGAACACGGCCACCTGTCGCTGCGCCGCCCGACGGCCGAGCAACGCCGGCTCGTGCGCGACGTGATGGCCACCGCGACGCCGCCGCTCAACACCACGATCGGGTTGGTCGCCACCACCGCCGACCTCAGCAAGGCCGAGTGCAGCAAGTTCGCGTCGGTGGCCCACGACGGCCTGGCGCGGGCGGTGCGGCCCGTGCACTCGATGCTCGACGGCGACACCGTCTTCGCCGTCGCCACCGGTCACGACCAGTTGGGCAGCCTGCGGCTCGAACAACCGGGCGATGGGGGCCCGCCCCGTCGCGTCCGCGTCGCCCTGCTCAACGCCGTGCTCGAGGCGGGCGCGGCATGCTTCGCCGCCGCGTGCACCAACGCGGTCGTGCACGCCGCTGCCAACGGTGGCGATCCGGCCTACCGCGACCTGTGCCCGAGTGCGTTCCCGGCCACCCTCCGAGCGTGAGCGCGCTTCCGTTTCAGGTGCCGAGTGGCTAGCTTCTGCCCACCATGCAACAGTTCGACCAGCCCAGCGTCGTTGCCGCGTGGAGCGACCAGCAACGCGTGGCCGGCCGTCGCGTGGCACTGGTACCCACGATGGGCGCATTGCACGAGGGTCATCTCGCACTGATCGCCTGTGCGCGCGAGCACGCCGATTCGGTGGTGGTGTCGATCTTCGTCAACCCGTTGCAGTTCAACCGCGCCGACGACTTCGACCGCTACCCGCGCCCCATCGACGACGATCTCGCGCTGTGTGCCGCCCACGGCGTCGATGCCGTCTACGCACCCGTGGCGGCAACGATGTACCCGCCTGGGTTCGAGACCCACATCGAACCCGGTCCGCTGGCCGACGTGCTCGAGGGCGCGCAGCGGCCGGGTCACTTCCGCGGCGTCACCACCGTCGTGGCCAAGCTGTTCCTGGCAACCCGCCCGCACGTCGCCGTGTTCGGCGAGAAGGACTTCCAGCAGCTCACCATCATCCGCCGCATGAACGTCGACCTCGACATGGGCGTTCACATCGTGGGCATGCCCACGGTGCGCGAGCCCGACGGGCTGGCGCTGTCGAGCCGCAACCGGCGCCTCACCCCTGCGCAGCGTGCCGCAGCTGTGTGCGTGCCCCGCTCGTTGCAGGCCGTGGCCGACGCGTTCGGCGCCGGGGTCACCGACCCTGCGGTCGTCGCCGCCACGGGCCGTGCGGTCGTCGACGCAGAGCCGTTGGCCCGCTTCGAGCACCTCGAACTGGTCGACCCGGTGTCGCTGCAACCGGTGCAGCGCGTCGTGGCCGGCACGGTGGCCGTCACCGCCGCGTGGTTCGACGACATCCGCCTCATCGACAACCGCTCCCTCGCGAGCGCGGTCACGAGCGTCGCTACGTGACGTGGGGATGCCAGCCGCTCAGCAGCACCGCCATCGCGATGCCGTTGATGATGCCGTGGGCGATCATGTTGGGCGCGAGCCGGCGCAACAGGTAGGTGGCCCCTCCCAGCACGCCGCCGACGGTGCTGAGGATGAGGATGAGCCCGATGTTCTTCATGCCACGTTCGGGTGAGAAGTGCGCCGCACCGAACAGCAGCCCCTGGGCGATGATCGCCACGGCCACCGGCATGCGCGACAGGAAGCCGCGCAGCACCAACCCGCGGAAGACGATCTCCTCCACCATCGGCGCCGCCAGCACGGCCAGGATGAGCAGTGCGATCACGTAGCCGCGGTTGCTCTTCAGGTCGCCGAAGCTCTGCGTGTTGCTCTCGAACGGGATCTTGAACGCGAGCACCACGGCTGCGGCCACCACCTCGCCGCCGAAGCATGCGAGCCAGGTGACCGGCCCCCAGCCGAGGTCGACCGCGCGGGCGTGCAACCCGACGAAGTCGCGACGGTTGCCACCGCCCCACCGACGGGCGGCATGGAGCCAGAACACCACGGCCGGCCCGTAGCCGAGCAGGGCTGCGATGACCACGTAGAGCACCACGGGCAGGTGGTGGTGGGCGAGGCGGGGCATGACGACGCGACTGATGGCGATCGGGATGCCGATGCTGAGCAGGGCGCCCACGGCCACCGAGAACGGCAAGGTCGGGTGCGCCGGCTTGGGTCGCACCTCCGCCCGGTGCGCAGCCGTCCAGCGCACACCGTCCCAGTAGCGCACCGCATCGAGCCTGCGCGGATCGGGGTTCCAGGGATCGGGATACCAGCCCGGAGCCACCTCGCTCATGCGAGCACGCTACGAGGTGGACGGCGCACTGCGGCGTCTCCGTAGTGTGTGCGCATGCACGAGCTGTCGAACCTGTCGCTGTGGCACTCGACCATGACCGCCGACGAGTGGGGCCCGGGCCGACCCGCTCTGGGCGGCGACATCGCGGTCGACGTGGCGGTGGTCGGTGGCGGCTACACGGGGCTGTGGACGGCGTACTACCTCCTGCAGCGCCAGCCGTCGCTGAGGGTGGCCGTGCTCGAGGCCAACGTGGTGGGCTTCGGCGCCAGCGGCCGCAACGGCGGATGGTGCAGCGCACTGCTGCCGATGGGCATCGACAGCATCGCCGCCCAGTCGTCGCGCGACATGGCCGTGCGGTTCCAGCGCATCATGCACGACACCGTCGACGAGGTGGGCCGCGTGGTGGCGGCGGAGAACATCGACTGCCACTACCAGCGCGGCGGCTACGTCAGCCTCGCCCGCAACGACCGGCAACTCGCGCGAGCACGTGAGCACATCGAGCACCTGCATTCGTACGGTTTCACCGACGATGAGTACCGCCTGCTCTCGGCGGGTGAGGCGGCCGAACGTCTGGGCGCCACCCGTGTCCTCGGCGGCACCTTCACGCCGCACTGCGCCGCGATCCAGCCGGCTCGCCTGGCACGCGGGCTCGGGCGCGTGGTCGAAGGTCTCGGTGCCACCATCTACGAGCACTCACCCGTCGTCGAGATCTCCCCCGGATCGGCACGTACCGGGCTCGCCACCGTGCGAGCCGAGGTCGTGGTGCGTGCCACCGAGGCCTTCACCGGCTCGCTCTCCGGCGAGCGACGCAGCCTGGTGCCGATCTACTCGCTGATGGTGGCGACGGAGCCGCTACCGCAGTCGTTCTGGGACGAAGTGGGGCTTCACGAGCGGGCCACGTTCGCCGACGGCCGCCACATGATCATCTACGGCCAGCGCACCGCCGACGGCCGATTCGCGTTCGGTGGGCGCGGCGCGCCGTACCACTACGGCAGTCGCATGCGCCCCGGCTTCGAGCGGGTTGCGTCGGTGCACGAGGCGCTGCACGCCGACCTTCGCGAGATGTTCCCCGCGATCGGCGACGCCGCGATCACGCATCGATGGGGTGGCGCAGTCGCCGCCGCGCGCGACTGGTGGTGCAGTGCCCGCTTCGACCGCACCACGGGTCTCGCATCGGCCGGCGGCTACGTGGGCGACGGTGTGGGCACCACCAACCTCGCAGGGCGAACGCTCGCCGACCTCATCACCGAGCAGCGCAGTGAGCTCACCACGCTGCCGTGGGTGGATCACCGGTCACGTCGGTGGGAGCCTGAGCCGTGGCGCTGGCTGGGCATCAACGCGATGGTGCGTCTGCCGCCGGGTGCCGACGAGAAGGAGCTCGCCTCGGGCAAGCGTGCGCGCGTTCGGGAGGCGATCATCGGCCGCGTGACCGGCCACTGATCCCAACCCCTGATCACGGCGGCGGCTCAGGCCGCGGCGGGGAACGACGACGGCGGTTGATCGGCGAACAGCCACGTCGCGAAGAACTTCGTGAGGTCCTTGCCCGAGATCTGCGAGGCGAGCTTCACGAAGTCGTCGGTCGTGCGCGACGTGCCGTTGTTGCGGATCACCCATTGCTGGAGCAGTTGGAAGAACGACGCATCGCCGATGGTGAGCCGCAGCGCCTGTAGCACCACCGCACCACCGTCGTAGCTGTTGTACGAGAACAGCTGGTCGACCGTCGGATCGGCTGAGCTGCCCGGCGGCCGCGATGCAAGGGCGGCGGCCGCCGAATCGGCCACGGAACCATTGCCGACGTGCTCGCCCCACATCCACTGGCCGTAGGTGGCGAACGACTCGTTGAGCCAGATGTCGCGCCACCGCGCCGGAGTGACCGCATCGCCGAACCACTGGTGGGTGAGCTCGTGGGAGAGGAACAGCTGCGTGCTCGGATCGAGCCGACCACCGGAGAAGTCGTCGCGGCTGAACAGCGACCGCTCCTGGGTCTCCATCGCCAACCCGCTGAAGCTGTCGGTGATGGCGATGCCGTAGCGATCGAGCGGAAAGGTGCCGAAGTACTTCTCGAAGAACGCGATCTGCTCGCCGGTGACGTCGATGAACGGCTGCATCGTGGCGTGGTCGGCGGTGAGCACGGCGCTCACCAGGGGCAGGCCGTGCGGGCCGGTGCCCTCGACGATGTCGTACGCGCCGGTGAGCACCTGGATGAGGTAGGTGGCCATCGGCCGGTCCTCCTGCCACACCCACACCTCGTGCCCGTTCTCGGTGCGGTGGTCGCGCTGCACCCCGTTGGCCACGGCAGTGACCCCGGAGCCCACCGTGATGGTGAACGTGTACGTGGCCTTGTCGCTCGGGTGGTCGTTGCACGGCAGCCAGCTGCGCGCGCCGTCGGGCTCGTCGAGCACGTACGAGCCGCCGGGTGTGTTGAACCAACCGTCGGGTATGCCCACAGCCGAAGGAGCCGTCGTCGGCTTCACGTGGTACACCACTTCCACCTCGACCGAGCTGCCAGGCGCCGACGCGGGGGTGATGCGCAGCTTGGCGGCGTCGGTGGAGAACTTCGCCGGCTTCCCGTCGACGGTGACGGCAGTGACGGTGAGGCCCGCAGCATCGAGCGAGAACGTCGGACGGTCGCCGCTGAGATGCACACTCAACGTGACGTCACCCTGCAACTGGTCGGTGACCGCGTCGTACGTGACGTGCACGTCGTAGTGCTGCACGTCGACGCCCGGGTTGCCCAGTGCAGGGAAGAGCGAGTCGCCCACCCCGTCGCCCGTACTGCCGGATCCGGGCTCCGTAGCGGGCACCGAGCCGGGCACGGTGCTCGCCGGACCGGTGGTCCCGGGTGCACTGCCGTTGGTGGCCGGTGCCGCGGTGTCGGCGCGCTTGGACTGCACGCCGGTGTCGGCCGCACAACCGGCGACCAGTGCTGCCGCCACGAAGAGTGGCAGGAGCAACGGTGGCCGGTGACGCATCGGGAGCACGCTAGTGCCCACCAACCCCAATGAATCTGCGGGCCACGCAGGGTCAAGGAATCGTCAGGGTTTTCCACGAACGCTTCAGGATCACCACAGCACCTCCGATGAACAGAAGGACACGCAGAGCGACGGGCTCTCCCACTTCCCGCTGGGATCGGCATGATGAGTTGGCTTCGAGGATTCACGACAACGTTGGTGGCGGCGCTCGCGGTGGTCGTCGCGCAACCTGTCACCACCTCCGCTTCCGACCCCGTTCCGCCCTTCATCCAGCCCACCGCCGACTGGCTCAGCACCGTCAACTACTACCGCGCCATGGCCGGCGAAGCCCCGGTGACCGAGAACTCCACCCTGTCGGTGGGAGCCGGACACCACAGCTGCTACATGCTCTACAACGGAATCAGCCACGACGAGGTGCCCGGCAACCCCGGCTACACGGTCGACGGTGACGCTGCGGGCAACGCCGGCAACGTGGCCGTCAGCTCGGCGTACGGCACCACCGCACGCAGCCACATCGAACTGTGGATGACCGGCCCCTTCCATGCCATCGGCGTGCTGCGCTACAACCTGCGCACCGTCGGCTTCGGCAAGTGCGATCTCACCACCACACCCACCTGGCACTCGGGCGCGACGCTCAACGTGCTGAGCGGCCTGGTGACGGCCACCCGCCCGAGCACCCCGATCCTCTTCCCCGGCAACGGCACCACGACCAACCTCAGCCAGTTCATCACCGAGTCGCCGAACCCGCTCACGTTCTGCGGCATCAGCAGCGCCGGCCTGCCGGTGATCGCGATGATGCCCGAAGCCGTCAGCTCCGTCAGCGCGACGATCACCGGTCCCAATGGCGCGGTGCCGACGTGCACCCTGTATGGCGGCAACACGTCGGGTGACGCCAAGGCCATCCTCGCCGGCGACAACGCCGTCACCGTGCTGCCCAAGAGCCAGCTCACCCCCGGCACGTACACGGTGACCGTCACCACGCAGGCTCGCACGGTGCGCTGGTCGTTCACGGTCGACCCGACGGCAGCGACCGGCGTGATGCCCATCCCGACCGTCATCGCCGCCGGCACGGCCTCGAGCTTCACCACCGTGACGCCCTTCCGCTTCGCCGACAGCCGAAGCGCCAACCGCATCACCCCGCTGCTCGCCAACACCCCCAAGCGCATCAAGGTGGCCGGCACGGCCGGGCTCCCCGCTGATGCGACGGCCATCAGTGCCAACTTCACGATCACCCACCCGACAGGGTCGAGCTTCCTCACCGTGTACAACTGCTCGTCCGTGGTGCCCACCGCGTCGACCGTCAACTTCTCCGCCGGCGAGAACGTCGCCGCCGCCGGGGTGTTCCCCCTGGCCTCGACGGGCGATCTGTGCGTCATCTCGCCGGTCGCGACCGACCTGATCATCGACGTCACCGGCTACTTCTCCGCCTCGTCGACCCAGCGCTTCGAAGGCCTCACCCCGACACGGTGGGTCGACTCGACCAGCGGGCTCGTCGCCGCCGGGCGCGTGGGTGCCGGCCAGTCGATGACGGCCAACATCTACGCCGGCAACCTCGGCATCCCGAACGGCGCCACCGCCGTCGCGCTCAACATCACCGGCCTACACCCCTCCACCACAGGCTTCATCACGGCCTACGGCTGCGGCATCGCCGTGCCGTCGGTCTCCAACGTGAACATCGTGGCCGGCGGCGTGCAGCAGAACTTCGCCGTCGTTCCGGTGAGCTCGGCGGGCGACGTGTGCCTGTGGGCGAGCACCGACATGGACATCAAGGTCGACGTGCTCGGCTACTTCTCGGGCGGCGGCACCGGCACGATCACTCCCACCGCCCCGACTCGCGTGGTCGACACCCGCGACCTCTACCGCACGCAGATGAACCTCGGCACCGCGGGCAACTACCTCACCGCCAACACCACCATCACGCTGTCGCTCGCCGGCCAGCGAGGCGTACCCAGCTCGTCGCGGGCTGTCTCCCTCACCGTCACCGCAGTGCACCCATCGGGCAACGGCTCGATCACCGTGTGGGGATGCGGCACGGAGCCGCCGGTGCAGTCGATCAACTACGTCACGGGCAAGACGGTCGCCAACGGCATGGAAGTGAAGCTGTCGTCGTCGGGCGCGATCTGCGTACGCAGCACGACGGCCACGCACCTCGTGATCGACGTGACCGGTTGGTGGGGCTGAACCTTCAGCGGTGAAGGCGGTGGTCGTCGACGACCGCACGCAGGCGCACGGTGAACACGGAGTCGCCCGACAGCACACCGCCGCGGCCGAACAGCCGACCCGCCTGCCAGTTCGACAGACCCAGCTCGGGGTGCGACAGCGCGAACTGACCGTCGACCCAGCGGGTGAAGCCGTTGCCCACGAACGGCGCATCCACCGCGCGATAGAACGCCTCGTGCTCCGCAGGGTCGGCGCTGACCAGCGAGGCCACGAAGTGTGGGCTGAAGCGGTTGCACCGGCTGACCGCTTCGTCGATGTCGTCGACGACGAGCAGGGCCACCTCGGGCACGGTGTCCCACTCGAACTCGTGGCCGAGCAGTGGATCGTCGCGGTGCACCTCGTGCACGATCGCCGTCACGCCCCGCGGTGCCGCGGCGGCCTGCGCGGCCGTGTGGAACGCAGGCACCAGATCGTGCTCACGGGAGCGCACGATGCAGCACACGTTGAGCGTGTTGCACACCTTGCGGTCGAGCGAGTGCTGCACCGCCAGCGAGAACTGATCGATGTCGGCGCTGTGGGCGGCGACGAGCCATGCTCCACCGGTGCCGTGCAGGCTCACCGGAACACCGTGCTGACGAGCCACCGAGCCGAGCTGGGACACTGCCTTCCCCGAGCCGCGCGCGACCGCCAGCGACAGGCGACGGTCGGCGAACAGCGCCCACCCGGCAGCGTGCGCAGCACTGTCGACCAGCTGCACGGCCCCCTCGGGAAGGCCCGCTTCGCGCAGCGCGGGCGAGATGGCGTGCTGCATGATGGCGCGCGCCGTGCCCAAGGCATCGCTGCCGATGCGGAACACCACCGTGTTGCCCGTGCGCAGCACGCCCGTGGCGTCGGCAAACACGTTGGGTCGGCCCTCGAAGACGAAGCCCACCACGCCGAGCGGGTCGCGCCACTGCTGCACGGACCACTGGTCGTGGCGCACCTCCCCCACCATCTGGCTGCGCCGGGTGGGGAGATCGCGCCACGTGCGAAGCCCGTCGATCATGTCGGCGCGCATCGACGAGCTGAGCACCAGACGCCCGGTCGTCCGGTCGCGCGACTGCGCGTCGGCCACGTCGGCCGCGTTGGCACGCGCGATCGGATCGAAGGTGTCGTCGCCGGCCAGGCGCTCGGCGGCGTGGTGGAAGAACGCGGTGATCCGGTCGTCGGACACGGCAGCCAGCGCGGTGAACGCGTCGCTCGCGGCACCCACCGCGACAGCCACTGTGCGGTGCTCGTGGCTGGGGATGTGCAGCAGCTCGCCGGTGTCGTGCACCACCACCAGCCGGTCGCCGGGACCGAAGGCGGCAGCAAGCGCCGCCGGCACGGTGGTGAAGCGGTCGCCGCCGACCATGATGCGCTCGCCTTCGACCAGCTCCGTGAGTGGGCCGGTGATCACCTTGTGGGTCACGATGGGAGCACCTCGTCGATCTCGACACGGACAGGGACAGGGACAGCGAGCCGGCCGCCTCGGGCTACGTCGGTCACGGCTGGATAGCGTACGTGCCATGGCCGACGACCGCTTCTACTTCCGCCAGCTGCTCTCCGGCCGCGACTTCGCCACCGACGATGCCCTCGCCCACCAGATGGTCAACTTCGTCTACGCCATCGGCGACCGCGCCCACGGCGAGTGCGTCCTCATCGACCCGGCATACGCGGTGGGCGAGCTGCTCGACATCGTCGAAGCCGACGGCATGAAGGTCACCGGCGTGCTCGCCACCCACTTCCACGCCGACCACATCGGCGGCAACATGATGGGCCTCGCCGTCGAGGGCGTGGCCACGCTGCTCGAGCGGTGCAGCTGCCCGGTGCACGTGCAGCGCGACGAGGTGCCGTGGGTGATGCGCAGCAGCGGGCTCGGGCTCGACGACCTCACCGCGCACGACGGAGGCGACGTGGTGGAGGTGGGCGACGTGCGCATCACGCTCGTGCACACGCCGGGCCACACGCCGGGCAGCCAGTGCTTCCACGTCGACGGGCGGCTGGTCAGCGGCGACACGTTGTTCCTCGAGGGTTGCGGCCGCACCGACTTCCCGGGGAGCGACCCGGAAGCCATGTACGACAGCCTGCAGACGCTGGGCGCGATGCCCGAGGGCACCGTGGTCTACCCGGGCCATCGTTACTCGGCGCCCAGCAGCGCCACCATCGACGCCATCCGCGAGAGCAACTACGTGTACAAGCCGCGCTCGAAGGAGCAGTGGCTCACCA
Source organism: Acidimicrobiaceae bacterium (assembly GCA_003154135.1). Taxonomy (GTDB): domain Bacteria; phylum Actinomycetota; class Acidimicrobiia; order Acidimicrobiales; family Ilumatobacteraceae; genus UBA668. The sequence goes on along the minus strand of PMCN01000027.1, from coordinate 24,223 downwards.
TGTTCGGCCACTGAAGGTCAGGTCGCGAGGCCCAGGCGGGCGAGGTGCTCGACGGGCGCCTCCACCTCGAGCAGCGCGGTGCGCAACAGGTCGATCATGCGCAACTCGGCCGCCTCGCCCACGCGGTTCTCGCGCTCGTCGGGATCGACGGCGATGTCGTACAGGTGGTGCTCGCCGAGGTGGGCTCCGCCACTGGCCCAGAACGGCAGGGCATCGCCGGCCTGGAACGGCTGACGGATCACCGGCACCTCGCTGCCCGGCATGTGGTCGAGCCGGGCACGCCCGTCGGGCTTGGGCAGCCCGGCCATGCCGGCGACGTGCAGCGGCATCGTGCTCCAGCGGTTGCTCCACATGCTGAGCGGGAAGTTGTCGCCCTCGGGTGCGCGGGCGTACTTCATGCGTCCGTCGGTGACCTGCACCCAGTTGCCGAACACTCCCCCGATGGCCCACTCGCGCACCGAGGTGGCCTCGCCGCGCAGGAGAGGCGCCAGCGACCGACCGTGCGTGCGGTGCGCGGGCTGCACGCCGAAGACGTCGGCGATGGTTGCGTGCAGATCGACCGACGTGGTGAGCGCATCGCACACACCGCCGCCCGACACGCCGGGCCAGTGGATGAGCAAGGGCATGTGGCCGAGCGGTTCGAATTGGGGCACCATCGGCTTGCCCCAGATGTCGCGGCCATCGCGCTCGTCGCCGAGGTAATGGCCGTGGTCGGTGCACACGATGACCGCCGTGTCGTCCCACATGCCTCGCTCGTCGAGCCGGGCCACCACGCGGCCGAACCACTCGTCGATCATGGACAGCTTCGCCCCGTAGTTGGCTCGGACGTGACGGGCCTCGGCCTCGCTGAGCTTCCCCGACGACACACCGCCCACCACGTACGGAGGCCAGATGATGCGCTCGCCCTCCCACGGCTCGGCCTCGTATCGGCCCTGCCACGGCTCGGGCGTGTCGAAGGGCTCGTGCGGGTCGAACTCGTCGACGAACAGCAGGAAACCGCCCTCGCGGTGGTGCTCGGCCGCGCCATCCAGCCATTCGGCGGCGGCCGTCATCGTGCGCGGGCCGGGGTACTCGGCCTCGGCGCGCAGGTAGGTGCGGCTGCGGTCGTACCCACGTTCCAGATGCGGCGCGTGAGGGCCGTACTGCCGCTTGAGCCACCAGTCGCCGGTGGTGGCGGGCGAGGGCACACCGATCCACGACGGGTCGAGCCAGGTCTTCCACGGGTCGCCCTCGTGGCCGCGCACGTAGTCCCATCCGCCGAAGTCGGTGTGGTAGTTCTCGCCNNGTCTCGAACAGGTGCGGGTGGTCGGTGACCAGCATCGTGGTGACGCCCTTGTCGCGCAGGTCGGCGGTGATGGGCTGCTCCCAGAGCTCGATCGAACCCCACGGGCGCCACAGGAAGTCGAGCGAGCCGCACAGGATGTCGTGGCGGGCGGGCATGCACGGCAGCGAGCCGGTGACGTGTCGGGCGAAGCGGGTGGAGCGCTCGGCGAAGCGATCGAGGTGCGGCGTGGCGAACTCGGTGCCGCCGTAGCTGCCCAGCATGTGGCGGTTCAGCGAGTCGAGCAGCACCACCACCACGTTGCGCGGCTGGGTGGGCGTCATGGCCGCCAGCTTGGCATGCCGATCGGCGAGCGAACGCGTCAGCGAAGGGCGAAGACGATGGTGCTCACGCCAGCGATCACGAGCAACGAGAGCACGAGCGTGCGGAACCGGTCGCCTTGCACGTGCTTGCGGATGGGCCACGCGAGTGCCTGGCCGATGAACCATGCGGGCAGCGCGATGAGCGCGGCCTTCATGCCATCGTTGGTGAACTTGCCGTCGATGGCGAACAACGTGATGCCCACGATGTTGCTGAGCGCGAACACCATCGTGATGGTGGCCCGGAACTCGTCGGCCTCGAGGTGACGCGCCTGCAACCCGAACACCAGCGGAGGGCCGTTTGTGGACAGCGACGTGTTGAGCACACCCGACACGAAGCCCACTCCGATGTCGAATCCGGGACCGACGTGCTTGAGGTTGATGCGCGCGACGAGAAGGGTGGTTGCGATGAGCACTGCGATGCCGAGTGTGAGCTTGAGAGATCTGTCGCTGACGACATCGAGCACGAACAGACCCAGTGGCATGCCCACGAACGCTGCCAGCGACAACCGTTTGACGAGCGGTCGCACGGCGTTGTCGCGCAGGTGATACGCCTGCCACGAGGTGCTGAGCATGCCCAGCAGCGTGATCACCACGACGGCCTGCTGCACGGGCACGGCGAGGGTCATGATGGGCATCGACAGCAGCGCGAACCCGAAGCCCGACAGCACCTGCATGAACGCTGCGACGAAGATGGCCGCGGCGACGACGATGAGCTGTCCAGCGGTCACGACTGTCGAGTCTGCCACCTACGCTGGCGACATATGAAGCTCGTCCCCGTGGTGGATCCGTCGGCCGGCGACGCCGCCGCGACCATCGATCGAGCGTGCCGCGAGGTGGGGTTCTTCGCCGTACCGCTCGCACCGGAGCTGGTGGCGGCGCGCGACCACCTCCTCGCCCTCGCGGCCGAGTTCTTCGCGCTCGCCGACGACGAGAAGGCAGCAGTGTCGATGGAGGTGGGCGGCCCGGCATGGCGGGGGTGGTTCCCGCTCGGCGGCGAGCTCACGTCGGGCATCCCCGACCGCAAGGAGGGCTACTACTTCGGCACCGAGCTGCCGCCCGACCCTCGTCCGATGCACGGCCCCAACGTGTGGCCGGCGCGCCCGCCTGAGTTGCGCACGGCGGTGACCGACTGGATGTCGGCGATGGAGTCGCTCGGCCAGCAGCTGCTGTCGGTGATGGCGGTGGGCCTCGGCCGCGAGCCGGGGTTCTTCGCCAACGGTCTCACCGCCGATCCGACGTCGCTCTTCCGCATCTTCCGCTACCCACCTCATCCCGACGGCGACTCGGCCACGTGGGGCGTGGGTGAGCACAGCGACTACGGCCTGCTCACTCTGCTGGTCACCGACGGCACTCCCGGCCTGGAGGTGAAGGTGCAGGGCGACTGGGTGCCGGCCCCGGCCGATGCCGATCTCGTCGTCTGCAACCTGGGCGACATGCTCGACCGGCTCACGGGCGGCCGCTACCGCAGCACACCGCACCGGGCGCGCAACCACGCCGGCCACGACCGTTACTCGTTGCCGTTCTTCCTCGACCCCGGTTGGCACGCGTCGGTCGAACCGCTCGAGTTCGACGACGACTGGCAGGTGCCCCTCGACGCGCACGCGCGCTGGGACCGCGGCAACCTGCGCGACCTGCACGGTTCCTACGGCGAGTGGCTCGGTGCGAAGGTGGCCAAGGTGTTCCCGCACCTTGCGGATCGTCAGCGTGACAGCGTGTAGGTGCGGGCCGCGAGGTCGACCCCGCTCACCATCCAGCCGTCGGCGAGGTGAGGTGCCATCGCGTCGCGGATGGCGAGTCGCGCGGCGAACGCCTCGGGTGCTGCCGCGGCGATCTGCTCCGGGCTCACCGGTGGCACGGTGAGCACGAACGTGTCGCGGAACGTGCGACGCGCGCCTGTGAGCCACCACTGCACGGTGAGGCGGTCGCTGGGCAGTGAACCGTTGATGCCGCCGAGCGCGCCGTAGTGGTTGACGTGATAGGCGATGCCCAGCGCACCGAGCTTGTTGAGGTTGAGGTGGGCGTTGGTGAGCTGCAGCGGGTCGAACGTCCAACGCATCGACGTGTAGCCGTTGGCCAGGCACCACTCGGCCTGCTCGCGCTTGATGCGCTCACCGAGCCCCGACCCGCGCATCCGAGGGTGCACCGCCAGGTAGTGCGAGTGCAGCACCGAGGGATCGTGGGTGGCGAAGCCGTACGCGCAACCGACGAGCTCGTCTCCGTCGAACGCGCCCATCGCCATGCCGCCCTCGCTGATGGTGGCGACGAGCATGTTCACCGACACCATCTCGTCGGCACCACCCCAGATGAACTTCTCGAACTCGGGCAGCACCGCCAGCTCATCGGCCGTGGTGAGGATGCGCAGCTCGACGGTCACCGCACCACTTCCGTCGATTGCGTGACCTCCTGCAGGAACGCACGGTCGAGCGTGACGCCGATGCCCGAGCCGGCGGGCACGGGCATGATGCCGTCGGTGGTCTCCAAGCGCTGCTCGACGATGTCTCGCGCGTAGGTGCGACTGGCCGAGGCGGTGTCGCCGGGATAGACGAACCCGGCCATGGTGGCGAGGTGGATGTTGTGGGCGCGGCCGACGCCAGTCTCCAACATGCCGCCGCACCACATGGGAACGCCGCGCGCGACGCACAGATCATTGATCTCGCGCGCAGCCTGCAGACCGCCCACCCGCGCCACCTTCACGTTCACCACCGCACACGAGCCCAGGTCGATCGCGGCCTTCACGCGTGCCGGTGAGGTGAGCGACTCGTCGAGGCACAGCGGGGTGCGCAGCTCCTTCGCGAGCACCGCGTGATCGGTGAGGTCGTCCCAGTGCAGGGGCTGCTCGATGTAGTGCAGGTCGAAGTCGTCGAGGCGGCGCAGCACGGGCATCATGTCGAGCGTGTACGCCGAGTTGGCGTCGACCGTCAGCTCGATGGAGGGGAACTCGGCACGCACCGCGGTGAGGAGGTCGATGTCCCAACCGGGCTCGATCTTCAGCTTCACGCGCTTGTAGCCCTGCTCGACGTGCCGGCGCACGTTGTCGACCGTGGCCGCGAGCGTGGTCATGCCCAGGCTGGCGCCCACCGGGATCTCCGTGCGGTCGCCACCGAGCAGCGTGCGCAGTGGCACGTTCTGCTGGCGGGCGTAGCAGTCCCACACGGCCAGCTCGAGCGCGGTCTTGGCCATCGGGTTGCCGCGCCAGTGCGCCCAGCGTGCGGTGAGCTGCTCGGGGTGCTCGCACCCGCTGCCCAGCAGGTCGGGCACGAACGCCTCGCGCAGCAGGTACAGCGCGCCGGTGATCGTCTCTTCGCGGAACACAGGGAACGGATCCATGGCACTCTCGCCGTAGCCCTCCACGCCCTCGGAGCGCACGGTGACGATGATGGCCACCTTCTCGCGCTCCTCGGCGAACGAGGTCTTGAACGGTGAGCGGTACGGCAGCTCGATGATGCGCAGCTCGACTTCGTCGATTCTCATGGCCCCAGTTCCTACCAGGAACCGACCGGCGCCTACCAGGTGTCGATGTTGGGACGCTTCTTCCCCTGACGCGCCGGCGGGGGCGGCGCGGCCTCGAGCACCGCGCTGATCCATCGGCGCGAATCGGCCGGGTCGATCACGTCGTCGATCTCGAAGTGCGACGCCACGTTGACCGCCTTGCCCACCTCGTACATGCGGTCGACCATCTGCTGGAACGTGCGATCGCGCTCGTCGGGGTCGGCGATGGCGGCGAGCTCGTTGCGGTAGCCGAGGCGAACCGCGCCCTCCAGGCCCATGCCGCCGAACTCGCCCGTCGGCCACGCCACACAGGCGTGCGGCGCCTTGGTGCTGCCGCCCATCATGGCCTGTGCCCCGAGGCCGTAGCTCTTGCGCAGCACGATGGCCACCACGGGCACGGTGATGTTGGCACCGGTGACGAACAGGCGGCTGCAGTGGCGCACGAGCGCGGTCTTCTCGACCTCGGGGCCGACCATCATCCCCGGGGTGTCGACGAGCGTGACCACCGGGATGTCGAACGCGTCGCACAGCTGCAGGAAGCGCGCGGCCTTGTCGGCGCCGTCGCTGTCGATGGCGCCGGCGAGATGCCCGGGGTTGTTGGCCACCACCCCGACGGGGCGGCCCTCCACGCGGGCCATCGCGGTGACGATGCCAAGCCCGAAGTCGCGTCGCAGCTCGAGCACGCTGCCCGTGTCGAACAGCCGCTGGATCACCTGGTGCACGTCGTAGCTGCGCTTGCGGTCCTCGGGGATGACGTGACGCAGCTCGCGCTGGTCGGCGAACTGCCAGTCGGGGACCGCTCCCTGGAAGTAGCCGAGGTACTGCTTGGCCGCGGCCACCGCCGAGGCTTCGTCGGGTACCGCGATGTCGACCACGCCGTTGGCCTGCTGCACCGGCATCGGGCCGATGTCGTGCGGGTCGAAGACGCCGAGCCCGCCGCCTTCGATCATGGCGGGGCCGCCCATGCCGATGTTGCTGTCGGCGGTGGCGATGACCACGTCGCAGCAGCCGAGGATGGCAGCGTTGCCGGCGAAGCAGTAGCCGGCGTTGACGCCCACGATGGGCACCAGGCCACTGAGCTCGGCGAAGTACATGAACGCGAGGCAATCGAGGCCGCTGACGCCCATCATGTCGGTGTCGCCGGGCCGCCCTCCCCCACCCTCGGTGAAGAACACGACGGGCAGGCGCAGCTGCTCGGCCAGCTCGAACAGGCGGTCCTTCTTNNCGGTGGTTCTGCCCGCCCTGGGTGCCGGCGAGCACGGTGTAGTCGTAGCTCATGGCCACCACCGAGCGGCCGTTCACCTTCCCCAAGCCGCCGATCATGCCATCGGCCGGCGTGCGCGCGATGAGGTCGTCGAGCGAGCGACGGCGCCGCTGGGGGGCGATGACGACTGGGCCGTACTCGACGAACGAGCCGTCGTCGATGAGGTCGGCGACGTTCTCGCGTGCGGTGCGCCGGCCCACAGCACGGCGACGAGCGACCGCATCGGGCCGCGCCGGGTCGAGCCCCACGTCGTGCCGGGCGATCGCCTCGGCGAGGTCGGGCCGCACGTGCGCGGGATCCTCCACGGCCTCCGCCTGCACCGCCGCCACCGTCACCGCGCCGGGCTCGAGCCGAGCCACCACGGTGCCCTCCATCACCGTCGCGCCGGCCACGACGAGTAGGTCGCGCACCGAGCCGTCGGCCGTGCTCTCGATGGCGTGGTGCATCTTCATCGACTCGATGAGCATGAGCTGCTGACCCTTGCGCACCTGCTGGCCTGTGATCACGTCGATCGTGACGATGGTGCCCTGCATCGGTGCGGTAATGTCGGTCACGTCCCCCACGGCATCGACCGTAGTGGACATGTCGCCCTCACACCGTGACGGGGGTCGGCGGTCCGTTTGGGCTGAGCGAGGTGTGGGGTTAGCGTCGTGTCGTCCGACCACCACAACACCCCAACCCCTGAGGATCCACTTCCATGCGTTCCCGTCATCTCGTCATCGCGGCAGCCGCCGCCACCATCGTGCTTGCCGCCTGCGGCAGCGATGCCAAGACCACCTCCGGAACCACCGCCGGCACCACCGGCGCCCCGGCCTCCACGGTGGCAGCTCCCGCGGCCATCAAGTCGGCGGGCAAGCTCGTGTGGTGCAGCGACATCAGCTACCCGCCGGAGGAGTTCTACGACGGCACCACCGCCAAGGGCTCCGACATCGAGGTCGGCACCGAGATCGCCGCTCGAATGGGCGTGAAGGCCGACTTCGTGAACACCGGCTTCGACGGCATCATCCCGGCCCTGCTCGGCAAGAAGTGCGACGCCATCATCTCGGGCATGAACGACACCACCGACCGCGCCAAGCAGGTCGACTTCGTCGACTACATGAGCGTCGGCCAGTCGTTCATGGTGCAGAAGGGCAACCCGGCCAACATCAAGACCATCGACGACATCGCCGGCAAGACCGTCTCGGTGGAGGTGGGCACCTCCAACGCCGACTTCCTGAAGGCGAAGTCCGAGGAGTTCACCAAGGCCGGCAAGAAGGCCATCACCATCCAGATCTTCCCCAAGGACACCGACGCCGCCAACGCACTGCGCACCGGCAAGGTCGACGCCTACTTCGGTGACGCTCCGGTCGTGGCCTACTACGTGAAGACCACGCCCGACGCCTTCGCCTTCGGTGGCGACGCGATCAACCCCATCCCGGTGGGCATCGCCATCCGCATGAGCGACCCGCTCAAGGCCGTCGTGCAGACCATCGTCGACGGCATGTACGCCGACGGGTCGATGCTGAAGATCCTCGGCAACTGGGAGATGACCTCTTCGGCGCTCAAGAAGTGAGCCCGAGGTGATCGGGATCACGTTCGACTGGAAGGTCTTCTTCGACTACCTCCTCCCTCCCGATCGCCTCACTCGGAGCGCGCTCTACCTCACACTCGGTATTTCGATCGTCGCACAGTTCTTCGGGGTGGTCTTCGGACTCGTCTCGGCGCTGATGCAACGGTCGAAGTACCGAGTGCTGCGCTTCGCCTCCGGCGTGTACGTGTGGTTCTTCCGTGGCACGCCGGTCATCGTGCAGATCTTCTTCATCTACTTCGGTGCCAACCTCTTCCTCGGGTACGACCTGTTCCCGCGCACGCTGCATCTCTTGTTCATCTCCATCGACGGGGCCGTGCTCGCCGGCGCCGTCGCGCTCTCCATCAACGAGGGCGCGTACATGAGCGAGATCGTGCGCGCCGGCATCACCGCGGTCGACGGTGGTCAGATGGAGGCAGCGAAGACCGTCGGGCTCACGCAGTCGCAGGCGATGCGCCGTATCGTGCTGCCGCAAGCGGCGCGGGTCATCATGCCGCCGCTCGGCAACGAGTTCAACAACATGCTCAAGACCACGTCGCTGCTCGCGTTCATCAGCGTGCGCGAGCTGTTCCAGGACGCCGAGATCCGCTACTCGTCGTCGTTCAAACCGGTCGAGTACTTCAGCGGTGTGGCAGTTCTCTACTTGTTCCTCACCACCCTGTGGAGCTTCGTGCAGCGCGCCATCGAGCGCAAGTTCAGCGAGAGCGACCGCGACGCCACGGTCGAGGGACCTGGTTGGACGAGACGCAACTTCGGCCGCCTCGTCGGGGGCCACTGATGTCGCTCCAGCAGTACATCGTCGACGCACAGGACGTGCACAAGCGCTTCGGTCGCGTCGAGGTACTGAAGGGCGTCACGTTGCAGGTGAAGCCGCAGGAGGTCGTGTGCATCATCGGTGCGTCGGGCTCCGGCAAGACCACCTTCCTGCGCACCCTCAACGCACTCGAGACCATCGACCAGGGCACCATCGTGGTCAACGGCCACCGCGTCGGTTGGACCCAGGACAAGAACGGAAGCTGGGTGAAGTTGAAGGAACGTGCCATGGCCGAGATCCGCAGCGAGATCGGCTTCGTGTTCCAGCGCTTCAACCTCTGGCCGCACATGACCGCGCTCGAGAACATCATCGAGGCACCCACCCGCGTGCGCGGCCAGAGCAAGGACGAGGCCATCGCCACTGCCGAGGAGCTGCTCCGCCGTGTGAAGCTCAGCGACAAGCGCGACGTGTACCCGGGCCGGCTGTCGGGCGGTCAGCAGCAGCGCGTGGCCATCGCCCGCTCGCTGGCGATGAAGCCGGCGTTGATGCTGTTCGACGAGCCCACCAGCGCCCTCGATCCCGAGACCATCGGTGAGGTGCTCGACGTGATGAAGGAGCTCGCGCTCGGCGGCATGACCATGGTGTGCGTCACTCATGAGATGGGCTTCGCCCGCGAAGTGAGCGACCGCGTGGTGATGATGGACGGTGGCGTCATCATCGAAGAGGGCACACCCGAGCACTTCTTCAGCAACCCCACGCACGAGCGCACCAAGCAGTTCCTCTCCAAGATCCTCTGACGCGCACGGGCGTTCGCCGCTCCGTCGACGGCGTAAGGTCGTGCGGATGAGCGAGGGCGTCGAGCTGCACGTCGCCGGCCACACCGTCACGGTGACGAGCCCCGACAAGGTGTTCTTCACCACTCGCGGCGACACCAAGCTCGACCTCGTCGAGTACTACCTGTCGGTGGGCGATGCGGTCATGCGCCAGATGTACGACCGCCCGGTGCTGCTGCAGCGGTTCCCCAACGGCGCGCACGGCAGCAACTTCTTCCAGAAGCGCATCCCCGAGGGCGCGCCCGACTGGTTGCACACCACCACGGTGCTCACACCCAACGGCACCCCGTCACGGGCGTTGGTGATCGCCGATCTGGCGCACATCGTGTGGGCGGTCAACCTCGGCTGCCTCGGCTTCCACTCCTGGCCCGTGCGGGTGGCCGATCAGGACCACTGCGACGAGTTGCGCATCGACCTCGACCCCGGCCCGGGCACCACGTATGCGATGGCACAGGAGGCAGCCGCCGAGACGAAGCGGCTGCTCGACGACCTGGGCACCGCCGCCTTCATCAAGACGTCGGGCAACAGAGGGTTGCACGTCTACGTGCGCCTGGAACCCACGCACGACAGCGTCGCCGTGCGCAGCGCCGCGGTGGCGCTGGCACGCGAGCTCGAACGGCGCCGGCCCGACCTCATCACCGCGCAGTGGTGGAAGGAGCAGCGCGGCGCCCGCATCTTCGTCGACTTCAACCAGAACGCGCCGCACAAGACGGTGTTCGCGCCGTGGTCGGTGCGCGCGCTCGATCATGCGCCGGTGTCGTTCCCGTTCCCGTGGGAGCTGCTGCCCACGTTGCAACCCCACGACATGACCATTGCCACCGTGCCCCGCTGGGTCGACCAGCACGGCGACGCCTGGGCGACGATGAACGACCACCCGCAGCCGCTGGCACCGCTGCTCGACATGGTCGCCGCCGACCAGGCCGCCGGTCTCGAGGACGCGCCGTGGCCGCCGCAGTACCCGAAGATGGCCGGCGAACCTCTGCGTGTGCAGCCGAGCCGGGCGAAGAAGCCGAAACCGGAGAACCCCGAGACGGCCGAGTAGCGGCTGGCGGTCAGAGACCGAGCTCGGCCGCGCGGGCCACGACGCCCGCACGCTCGGCGCCGATGGTGGTGCTGTCGCCGTGGCCGGTGTGCACGATGGTCTCGTCGGGCAAGGCCAGCAGCGTGTCGCGGATGGAACGCAGGATGGTGGGCTCGTCGCTGTAGCTGCGGCCGGTGGCACCGGGTCCGCCGCAGAAGAGCGTGTCGCCGCTGAACACCACACCGCTCGCCGCGTCGTGGAAGCAGCAGCACCCTGGCGAATGGCCGGGAGTGTGCAGGATGCCCAGCTCGTGACCCGCCACCGTCACCACTTCGCCCGGCGTCACCGCGCCATCGGGCCGCTCGCCCGGCCACACGACGTCCCACAGCATCTGGTCGGCGGGGTGCAGCAGGATGGGCGCGTCGACGGCGTCACGCAACGGCACGGCGGCGTTGATGTGGTCGTTGTGGCCGTGGGTGAGCACGATGGCCCGCACCCGCCTGCCGTTCACCGCCGCGGCGATGGGCGCTGCGTCGTGGGCGGCGTCGAACACCACCACCTCACGGTCGTCGCCGACGATCCAGATGTTGTTGGTGACCTGCCACTCGCCACCGTCGAGGGCGAAGATGCCGTCGGTGGTGACCAGTTCGATCGCCACTACAGCACCACCACCGAGCGCAGCACCTCGCCGCGCTCNNGATGGTCTCGCTGACGAACTTGTCGAGCGGCAGGCGACCCTGCTGGTGCAGCGTGACCAGCATCGGGAAGTCGCGCGACGGAAGGCAGTCGCCGTACCAGCTGCTCTTCAGCGAGCCACCGCGGCCGAAGACCTCGATGAACGGCAGCTCGAGCTGCATGTCGGGCCGGGGCACGCCCACCAGCACCACGGTGCCGGCGAGGTCGCGGGCGTCGAACGCCTGGCGATAGACGGCTGGATTGCCGATGGCCTCGATGCACACGTCGGCTCCGTTGCCGCCGGTGACCGACTTGATGTACGCCACCGGGTCGGTGGTCTTCGAGTTGCAGGTGTGGGTGGCACCGAACTGCTTGGCCAGCTCGAGCTTGCGGTCGTCGATGTCGACCGCGATGATCGTGTGCGCTCCGGCCAGCAGCGAACCGGCGATGGCGGCGTCGCCGACGCCACCGCAACCGAACACAGCCACCGAGTCGCCCCTGCCCACGTTGCCGGTGTTGATGGCGGCGCCGATGCCGGCCATCACGCCACAGCCCAGCAGGCCGGCGGTGGCCGCGGGCACGGCGGGGTCGACCTTGGTGCACTGGCCGGCAGCCACGAGGGTCTTCTCCACGAACGCGCCGATGCCCAGCGCAGGCGAGAGCTCGGTGCCGTCCTCGAGGGTCATCTTCTGCGTCGCGTTGAACGTGCTAAAGCAGTACCACGGACGGCCGCGCAAGCAGCTGCGACACGTGCCGCACACGGCGCGCCAGTTGAGGATGACGAAATCGCCGGGTTGCACGTTGGTGACGCCCTCGCCCACCGCCTCCACGACGCCCGCGGCCTCGTGACCGAGCAGGAACGGGAAGTCGTCGTTNNTGCAGGTCGGTGTGGCACACGCCGCACGCCTGCACCTTCACCACGGCCTCACCGGGGCCGGGATCGGGGATCACGATGGTCTCGATCGTCACCGGCGCGCCCTTGCTGCGCGCCACCACTCCACGAACCTTCTGCGGCATCTCATGTCCTCCTTGACAGCGTGCGTGACCTTACCGGCTGAGCAGATCGAGCACCTGCCCGAGCCAGTCGATCGAACCCTGCGTGATGGGATCGACGACGAGTTGGAGGTGCGCTGCCCCGGCGTCGGCGAAGCCTGCCAGCTGGTCGGCCAGCTGCGCCGGTGATCCACCCAGCGGCCGCACGTCATCGGGTGCGCCCGAGCCGAGGTCGCGTCCCGCGCCTCCTGGTGCCTGCACGTACACGCAGGCCGTCGCCTCCACCTCGTCGGCCGGCCGGCCCGCCGCCTCGGTACGGGCGCGCACATCGGCCACCACGCGGGCGAAACCCTCCGGCGTGTTGCCGTAGATGGTCCACCACACGTTCCACTGGTGCACGTGGGGAAGGCCGATCGACAGCATGCGCGGGCTGTTCGAGCCGAGCATGAGCAACGGTCCGCCGGGTCGGGCGGGCGGCGGGTCGATGACGCACCGGTCAAGCCGGTAGAAGGTGCCGGTGTGCGTCACCGTCTCGCCGGCAAGCAGGCGACGGACCAGACCGAACGCTTCCTCGAAGCGGTCGACGCGGTGGTCGTAGGGGATGCCGAACGCGTCGTACTCGCGTCGGTTCCATCCGGCACCGACCCCGAGGATGAGCCGACCGCCGGAGATGGCGTCGACGGTGGCCGCCATCTTGGCCAGCATCGCCGGTTCGTGGAAGCCGAGCGACGCGACGAGCGAGCCGAGATGCACCCGCTCGGTGACCGCTGCGAGCGCCGCCAGCGAGGTGAAGACCTCCCATGGGCCACGAACACCCCCGTCGGGCAGGTCGTAGAGGAGGTGGTCGCCCAACCAGAGACTGTCGAAGCCGGCGTCTTCAGCCGTCTTCGCCATGGCGATCAGCTCGGGCCAGGGCACCCGCCGCTCGACTTCCGGGAGTTGCACACCGATGGAGAGCGGACGGGACATCCAGCCAGACTACGACTGGGGCGGCGGCGGGGCGATCGGCTCGCGCAGCGCGGCGATCATCGAGCGGTAGTCGTCGGGCGAGATCTCGCTGCGCGCGAGGCGCTCGGCCAGGATGGCCTCGGCACCGGCGGTCGGTGACGCGACGGCGGCCATGGGGGCGAACGGCGCCGCTGCGGTGACAGGGCGACGGCGCACCAGCAGCCACACGAGCCCACCGACGGCTGCGCCGACCGCCACCATGCACAAGATGGCGAGAATCGGATGACTGAAGCCACGGCCGTCGTTCCAGCGGCCCATGTGGCCCATCTGGCCCGGCCCGGCGTTGCCGTCGGCTGCGAATGCTGTGCCGGCGAGTCCCACGGCTGCGGCGGCGGCGACTACGGAGGTGACGAGCACGGTGCGCTTCATCGGAGATCCTTCCATCGAGCGGCCGGAGCGGCCGCACTGGGAACGGTATCGACAACCGGTGACATCGATGGTGAGAGGTAAGCGTGAATTCGGTGACGCCTTCCCGTCTCGAGCAGCCGGAAGCGGGCGTTTCACACCGCGGCGACCAGCCAGGCCTCGAGGTCGACCACTACCGCCGTCGCCGAGGATGTGCTGACGCACACCGTGCCGTCGCCGATGGGCATCATCACACGGTCGGGAGTGGTGACCGTGGCGATCACCTGCGGCGCGCCGGGCGACGCACTGCACGGGTACACGCTCACGTCGGTGGACGCGCTCGGACTCACTGCCACCACGTCGAGCACCACACCGGTGAGCCCTGCGGGTGGACTGGTGGTGACCCCACTGGGCGGCGCGGCGAGGTCGATGTGCAGCGGCGTGCCGGGCACCACCGTGGCCGGCCGAGTGTCGGCCAGGCGCAGCGGCGTGACCACCTGGAACGTCGACCCGGTGGTGCCGTGCACGGCGACGAGGTCGATGGCGAGGTCGGTGGCGACGCTGCTGTACACGCAGAACTGACCGTCGACGAGTCCGATGGTGGTGGAGCCCGCAGTGTCGTGGCCGGCGGTCGTGTTGAGCGTCGACGTGGCGGGCGTGGTGACACCGCACGCGCCCGGCAGCACGCTGACGAATCCGGTGACGCTCGTCGGCCCCGCCGCAGGGGCGAGTGCCGCGATGCCCAGCGAGACGGCCGTGACTCCGGTGGCAACCGAGTCGATGCTGGGCACCGTGCCACGCAGGTCGACCGTGAGGAACTGGTCGGCGGCGAGACGAACTTGTGGCGCGGCACTCGCTTCGGTCTGGCCGGCGCGTGTGTCGAGCACGCGCGTCGGGTCGACGACCGTCGTGAGGTCGCCACCGGGGCCGATCCACCCGGTGATGTCGACGAGCACGTCGGTCGCGAACGCGGTGTACACGCACAGCGAACCCTCACCGAGGGGCACCACTGCCGAGTTGGCAACGGTCGCTCCTGCAGGAGCGTTGAGCATCGAGGCCAACGGCACCGCACCCCCGCACGGATATGCGGTGACCGACGTACCGAGGCATGGTCGGACAGCGGTGACGTTGACCAGTGCCGCCGTGGCGTCGGCGGCCACGCCGTTCTGGCCGGCGACGGGAACGGTCATCATGCGCCCGGCGCCGAGAGTGCCGGTGAGGGGACGTGTGTTGAGCACGCGCTGCGGCACGTCGAGCAGGTGCACGCCGCCGCTCACCGTGCCGGAGACGACGGGACCGGTGGCCGGCAGTGCACCCAACCATGCAGGCGCGTCGCACCGTGTGGGCGGCGGCGGGGGCGGCGGAGTGGCCGGTGGCAACAGATCGATCGTGTCGGCGATGAGATCGGCCATGCCGCTCGCGGCCTGACCGCCGAGGTGGATGCCGTCGGCCGAGAACCAACTCGTCGGCATCGCAAGGCTGCGCAGGTTCCAGTCGGCGATGCGGAGGTTGGCGTACTGCCCCGTCTTCGCACGCAGCACCGCGTTGTGTGCACGGAAGCGCGGCGCCGACGGCCCGGCCTCGCGATAGGTGAGCCAGATGACGTAGGGCACGCCCTGCCGGCGGGCTTCGGCCATCATCACGTCGACCGCGCTGCTCACGCCCGCGGTGCCAGTGGTGGTGTCGTTGTAGCCGGCGGCGATGACGAGCACACGGCGGAACTGTCCGGCGCGGGCACGCAGCACGGTGATTGCGTTGGTGGGCGCGGGACTGGGCAGGATGCGGCAGCTGGTCGTGATGAGCCGGCGGCAGCCCGCTGCGTCGAGGATGTACGAGTGGCGCGCGGCGAGCAACGCCCGTGCCGCGGCCGAGTAGGTCTGGGCCATGCCGTTCATGACCGAGTCGCCGATGAGCAATGCCTCGGTCGACGCAGCACTGGCAGTCGGTGCGCCGGACGGCATCGCCACCCAACCGATCGACGCGACGAGCGACACCACGGCAACCGTGGCCGCCCTGATGCGCTTGCCCACGTGCCACCTCCGCTCGCCACCTGTTCGCCAGCGGTCGCCACCGGTCCAGAGGGTCAACGTAGCACCGGCCGCACGTCACGTCACCGGTGACGTTGCCGGGGGCGGCGCGTCCGCGAGGATTATCCCTCGTGCCTCACATCGACACCATCCGACGAGCGCTGTGGCTGCTTGGTGCGACGGTGTTCCTCGCCGCGTGCTGCCTCGCCCAGCCGGCGACAGGATGGAACGCCAACTCGCGACTCGCGCTGGTGTACGCCGTCGTCGATCACGGCCAGCTGTCCATCGACGAGTACCAGGACACGCAGCCGATGAAGACCGGCGACAAGGCCGAGTACGGCGGCCACTTCTACAGCGACAAGGTGATCGGCGTCTCCGCCATCGCGATTCCCGTCTACGCGGTGGTCAGCGGCGTGTCGCACGCGATCGGCGTGCACCCGAGCTTCCAGTTCGTGCAGTACCTCCTCACCCGCCTTGCGGTCGCCATCCCGGCAGCGTTGGCGGCGATGATGATGGCCAACCTGTTGATACGCCTCGGGGCCGTGCCGCGCCTGGCCTTCCTCGTCACGTCGGGCGTGTTCTTGGGCAGCATGCTCTTCGGGTACTCGACGGTCTTCTACCCCTACCTGCCTGGCATCGCGTGCTGCCTCGGCGCTCTCACGCTCGTGCTGCCACCGACGAAGACGCTCACCATGCGGCGCGCCGCCGCAGCAGGTGGCCTGCTCGGCGGAGCGCTCGTCTTCGACCTCACCTTCGTGATCGTCGTCGGCGTGATCGGCGTGTTCCTGTTGGCAGCGATGCGCGGCCTGCCTCGTGCCGCAGTCGTGCGCTGCACCGTTGCTGCGGCGGCCGCCGCCGCAGTGCCGCTGGGCGTGTTCGTGGTGTACAGCACGGTGATCTTCGGCTCCCCCACCATCCCCTACCGGTACGAGTCGTCCGACTTCTTCCGCGAGGGCATGTCGGCCGGCGTGATGGGAGTCACCGGTCCGAAGCTGTCCGCGATGTGGTTCCTTTCGTTCGACAGCTATCGCGGCATCCTGTTCTGGTCGCCATGGCTGCTGATGGCGATCGTCGGCGCGTGCTGGCTCATCGCACGCGACCCTTCTGCTCGCCCCATCGCCATCGCGTCGCTCGTCACCTTCGCCGGCTACTTCCTCTTCAACGCCGGCTACTACGAGTGGTGGGGCGGCGCGGCAATGGGTCCACGGCTGATGCTGCCCATGTTCGCAGTGGTGCCACTGGCGTTGGTGGCCGCCTGCCGCACCGACGCGCCGCGTGCGCTGCGCGTGGGCACGGCCATCACGTTGGCCGTCAGCGTCGGGCTGTGCCTCCCGGTGAGCATGGTCGATCCACAAACGCACCAGGACAACCTCACCTCCACGTTGCTGCAGGCGAGGTTCGGCGACGCGCTCCACGTGGGGCAGCTCGAGGCGCTGCGCGACTTCTACCTCCTGCGCTGGATCAACATCAAGCCGGTGTGGCTGGTGCCCATCATCCTCAGCTTCTGCCTGTGCCTGCTGGTGATCGGGTGCGGCACCGCACTCTCCTACCGCGCTGCGTCCAGGCTCGATCAGGCGCCGGTCGTTCAGGCGCCGGTCGTTCAGGCGCCGGAGTAACCCGCGAGGATCATCGCCGCGATCGGGCCCGGGTCGATCGCGGCCGGGTCGTATCCCGGAAGGAACGTGCGCAGGTACCGACCACGGCCGTCGCGCAACCATCCCGGCAGATGCGCCCGACGCGGTAGCCCCTGCGAGGCGAGCAGCACCTTCTGCAACCGGGTGATGTACCGCTGGAAGTGCCACTGCGCGCATGCGGCACCCACGGCCCGACGCGCCCAACCGCCGCACAGGTGCTCGTGCACGGCGAACGCAACCGTGCGGTGCTCCACCTCTTCGGCGGCGTGCCACGCCCAGAGCTGCTGCCACGCGCCGAAGCGACCATCGGCGCTCACCACGCCGGCCGCAGCCCGGTCGAAGAAGGTCATCGCCATCGCGCACGTCATGGCCTCGAAGCCCTCGGCGTACTGCAGGTTGAACCGCATCGACTTGTGCTCGGAACAGCGCCGGTAGTCGGCATCGAGGCGGTCCTCGATGCGTTGCAACTCGGCGGCCACCGTCGGCCCCAGCTGGGCCCGGATGATCTCGTTGACCCGTCGGTGGTTCTGGAAGTGCTGTGCCTCCTGGGCGATGAAGCCACGCAGGTCGGCGGCCAGCTCCACATCGGCGATGCGGTCGGCGCAGGCGCGGAAGGTGCGGATGAGGTACGGCTCGAGGTACGGCATCGTCAGCGAGAAGGCCACGAGGTAGGTCTCGTCGATCGGCGCGGCACCCGGCAGCACGTCGTCGAGCGCGTCGGGAAACTCGAACTTCACCTTGCGGGCGACGATGCTCGACATGCGCCGAACCCTACCCCCGGCCGCCATCCGCCGCCCCGAGACCAATCGCGCCCACGGGTCCGATTCGTCCCACAACCGGGAGGAAGCGGACCCCGTGGGGGCGTTGTGATCCGAAATTGAGACGTTTCGCGCCCAACCGAGCCGGAGCCGGAGCCGGAGCTGCGCGCCCGACCGAGTGGGGGCGGGGGGCTACTTGTTGGTGCGCTCCCACACGCTCTTCGCGCCGGAGTGGCCGGTCCAGGTCACCGAGGCCGTCGCGCTCACCCCGGCGAGCACCACCAGAACGGCCAGCACGACGCTCAGCACGCGCGGCTTGCGCACGGCCTTCGTGGCGCGCTCCTCGCCGGCACGACGCCGCCACCACGCGAACACCACCCAGCCCAGCATGAGCACGAAGAACACGCCGGCGAACAGCGACACGGCGTTCCCCATCTCCGCGTGGTCGTCCAGCGTCGCGGGCACAGTCTGGCCCGCTGCACGGAAGGTCTCGAGCAGCGATTCACCTGTGTCGGCGGCGAACAACGCCCCGATGAACCCGACACCTGCGATCGCCGTGAAGAGCGCGCCGTAGCGCGGCAGCCATGCTGGATGGATCGCCATCGCGAGGGCACCGAGCGCCGCCAGCGGCACCAGCACCACCGGGATGTGCACGAGCAGTGGATGGGCGGGCAGGCCGCCGAGTGAACCGATCACGGGAGTCCTCTCAAGTAGTTGATGAGTGCGTCGACCTGGGTCTGTGTGAGCGCTCCGAATGCCGGCATGCGGCCCTTGCCGTACGAGATGGTCATGCGCAGCGCGTCGTCACCGAGGCTGGAGATGCGCACGGTGTCGAGCGCTGGGGCGTCGACCGCACCCTCACGGTTCGAGCCGTGGCAACGCGAGCACGAGCGCAGGTACACGTCGACACCGGCGTCGGAGTTCACGACCACCTGCCCCCCACCGCCGCCTGCACCAGCGCTGCTGCCACTGTCGGTCTTGCATGCGGCGAGCATCGTGGTTGCAGCCAACGCGGCCACGAGTGCGATCCAGACGTGACGCAGGACGCGCGACAAGAGGCGTTGCGGGAATCGGGGCACGCTTCGATCCTGATACCCGGACGGGTATCCGGCCAGGGACCTAGGTCCCACAGATCCCCCGCTGTGACCGACGACCTAGGTGGAACGCACCCCGAGCCACGGCGGCCAGTGATCGGGGGCCACGGCGACCAGCGCTCCGTCGTCGGCGCCGAGCCACGATGCCAGTTCGGCGTTGGCGGCAGCCACCGAGTCGAGCACGCGGTGAGGCAGTAGGTCTCGGGCCACGGTCGATTGCGCCTGGCTGGCCACGTTGCGGTTCGCGTGCGGGAACTCGCCTCGAGGGCGTTCCGCCAACGCGAGGAAGTCGTGCAGCAATGCGAGTGACGGACCCGGCGACGACTCCAGCGACTCGGTGAACAACACGAGGATCGGCGTGCGCGCCCCGGCGGCGACGAGTGCCCGCAGCTGCGCCGCGTACAGCCCGCGCTCGATGTAGTTGGCGAGGTTGCGAGCCGGGCGTCCGTGTGGCAGCAGCGCATCGGTAGCGGTGCGCTCGGGCTCCGCCGCGACGGCATCGGCGAACCCGAGCGACTCGAGCCCGCGCCGAGTGTTCATCGCGTGCTGTGAGAGCGCGCGGGCGACGGGTTCGCGCAGGATGACCACGAGCTTGGCGTCGGGCAGGTCGCGGCCGATGCGCTCACGGGCGATGGGTGTCGCGAGGTAGCCCGGCGATGCCTCGCCCGTGATCGCCTTCCGGCGTCGCTGCGTGGCGCGTAGGGGGAAGTTGGCGCGGTACTGGTCGAGGCCGCGCTCGTAGGCCGTGGAGTTGAAGAAGCGCAGCTCCTTCGCCGCCGCAGCGCACACGCCGGGCTGCTGCACCAGGTACCGGTACAGCGAGGTGGTGCCGGCCTTCTGCACACCGACGACGAGGAAGTCGGGCAGCGCCCGAGCCGAGCGGGTGGCGCGGCGCACCACGCGTTCGACACGCACCATCGCCGGGCCGCCCCTCATCCCGGTGATCTTCCCAGGTCAGTCGTATTCGGTGAGCACCGCTGTGACGCGCACCATGCGGGTGATCGCGGAGGGCTCGTAGGCCGGAAGGTGCGCGAGGCGTTCGGCCACGGCCACCAAGGCATCGCGCTCGTCGCGCAGCTCGCGACGGAAGGCCGGGTTGTCGGTGTCGACGATCTCGCCGCGCAGCTCCTTCAGGTAGGACTCGAGCACCTGACGGAGCAGCTGGGCCTCGTGGTCGGTGAGCGTCAGCTGCATGGTGGTTGCCTCCTCGGGAAGGTCGTGGCCTCATCATGCCCTCTGCCCGGCGGAGCGGGTAGGGCCGTTCGCCCGCGTTGCGACCGGGCCAGGTTCAGGGCACCCGGGTGAACACCAGCGACGACGCGATGGGATCGTTGCCCGTGTTGCACTTGGCGGCCTCGGGCGACGACAGCGTGCTACTGCCGCTGAGCTGCGAGGGCACACCGCTCTGCGACCCGGTGACACGCAGCACGACCTCGAAGGAATCGGTGATCACCCCAGGGATGGTGACTCCACCGGCGGAAGGACAGGGTTCGGTGGGGCTGGCATCGATCGTCAGCTGGTCGCCCCGAATCACCGCAGGCACGTTGTAGAACTGCGCCGACCGCACGGTGCACACACCGTCGACGCACGTCACCGTGAACGTCACACGGTATGTGTTCACCTTGCCGACGGGGAAGTTCGGGTTGCCGTCGGTGACCGTCTGGACCACGTCGTAGGTGCCGGCGAGCGACTGGGCCAGGATGCTCTCGGGGCTGAGCGTCGTGGTGGGTGCGATGGTGGTGGCGGCAACGGTGGTCGGCGGCGAGGTGCTGGTGGTGGCCGCCGATTGCGAGCCGTTGCCCGACGTCGCCACGACGACGCCGGTCGTTGCCGCGGCGATGACGGCCACCGCGGCGGCGACGTGCCACACACGGAGGCGTCGCGAGCGAGTGGGCGCGCGGTCGTGGTGCTGCCGCTTCGCGTCGCGTCCCCGCGATGACCCGTAGCGACCACCCGCAACGTCGCGTTCGGGAGCGAGCACGTCGCGGCGCCCGGGTTGCGTGGTGCTGACCGTGGCGTCGAAGGGCGCTCGCTGGCTCATCGCGCGGACACTCTCGACCGGTGCCGCGGGAACTGTTCGTGCAGCCATTCGTCGAGCTCGCCGGCATCGACCGAGCGCAGGAAGTCGTCGGCGCGCTCGCCAGGGACGCGGATGAACCGCTCCCGTCCGTCGCAACGGGCGCGGACGACGATCGCGTGCCATGTTGCGGTCACCACCGTGAGCTCGACATCGCCGCGCTGCCGCGTGTGCACCACCGAGGCGGCGAAGGCGACACCCGCGTCGACGGGCTCGACGCGCACGCTCGGCTCGGCCTCGCTGGGCAGCGGACGATCGCCGCGCACGGTGTCGTCGACGAGGGCGATGTCGTCGGCGCTCAGCAGCCCGGTGACCGCCGAGCGAGCCAGCTCCCACGTGCGCTCGAGCACCTCCTGGGCGGTGATCGTCGCGCCGTCGCGGGTGCGGAAGGTGCACGACCGACCGAGCTCGTAGAGATCGTCGCCGCCCGCGGCGCGGTCGACGTACCACCCGAATCGCTGCGGCGACGGCACGATGCGCAGCTGCAGCTCGGGAGGCAGGCACCGGCGACTCGCCGACGAGCTCGCCGCCCGTTCGGCCACCAGCGTGGCACCGACGGCCATGACGAGTGCCGTGCACAGCGCCACGCCCTCGATGTGGTCGCCGCCGAACTCGAGCCTGCGATGGCGCGGCCTGATGAGCAGACCCGGCGACTCGCGCCGGTCCAGCAACATCAGCGCCGGCGACAGCCGATGCGCGGCGATGAGTGCAGCCGGTCGGCACAGGCGGTCCTCGATCTCCACGTTGAGATGCGTCGAGTAGCCCTCGATCGCGATGTCGTCGGGAAGTGCGGCGGCGAGCACGGCGCGGCCTGTCGCTGCGGCGTCGACCACGCGCCTCACGCCGTCGCCATCGGCCCGAAAGGGAGGCGTGGCCACCTCGGCCTCCTTGCCGTCGGCGGTGATGACGCCTCCCCACGCGCAGCGCACGGCGAGTGGGTCACCCGGGTCGAGCCGCGCTCCGTCGAGACGCAACGTGGGCAGCAGCACCCGGGCATCGACCGCTTCGACTCCGCGGGTCAGCCGGAACTCGTGCTCCACGCCGACCCGACCGCCACCGAGGGGCAGAGCGGGCCGCAGGCGACGGGGCAGCAGCGCACGAGCGCGATGCACGCCGACCGCGTCACCTCCCCATTGCCCCATGGATCGACCTCCCGCTCGACGGTCCGGAGTGCACACAGTAGCCTCGTGCGAGCACCCGCCGGTCGGGCGGACTCGACCGTGCTGCGTACCAATTCTTGACCGTTCGGCCCTTGAGGCAGTCGCAGGGCACCCCTATGCTCCGGCCATGCGCCACACCTCGTCAGGCCGCTTCACCTGGGCATTCGTCGCCGTTGGAGCAGCTGCACTGCTTGCGGCGTGCGGCTCGTCGACGGTGTCGTCGCCGAGCACGACCACCACCGCTGCCACCACCACCACGGTGCCGGCGACGACAGCTCCCGCGGTGTCGTCACCCGTGATGACGACGCCGGCGACGACCGCTCCTCCGGCCACGACGGCCGGGCACACCACCACCCCAGGGGGCACGGTGGGCGACATCTGGTTGCTCACCGCGAAGGACCAGCGCGGCAAGAACGGCACGAAGTTCACGATCGACTGCACACCCAACGGCCACATCGCGAGCCTGTGGGGAACTGAGACCTACACCGACGACTCGTCCATCTGCAGCGCCGCCGTGCAGGTGGGGCTCATCACCGTTGCCGCCGGTGGCAAGGTGGAGTACCAGATCGCGCCCGGCCTCGACGCCTACACCGGCGGCGTGGCGAACGGAGTCACCAGCGAGGCATACGCCAGCTGGCAGGGCAGCTTCATCTTCCCCGCGGCGCCGCCAGGGAGCGGCCACTTCAACGTCGGACCGGAGTCGTGGACGGTGAACGCCAAGGCCTACAAGGGTCAGAACGGCACGCGGGTCACGTTGCAGTGCTCGGCCAACGGCACGCTCGGTTCGGTGTACGGCACCGGCACCTACACCGACGACTCGTCGGTGTGCACCGCAGCCGTGCACGTGGGCCTCATCACCGTCGCCAAGGGCGGCACGGTGGTCATCCAGATCGCCGCCGGCCAGGCCTCGTACAAGGGCTCCACGGCCAACGGCGTGACCAGCAGCGACTACGGCAGCTGGGACGGGAGCTTCCTCTTTCCCAAGGACCAGACCCCAGGCTGACCAGCTACTCCCCTGGCTCGTCCTACTTGTTCCAGGTAGGGGTGTCGCGCTGCACGTCACCCATCGCCATCTGGCCTCTCGAACCCATCGCCGCCCACGCGCCGATCTTGCGGCGCTTCGGCCGCGCCGGGGCTTCGGCGCACGCGACGTGCAGCCGGTGTCCATCGACGACGATGGTGTCGTCATCGTCACGAAGTGCCATCCCGCAGCTCTGACAGCTGTCCATGTCGACAACAGTACGCCGCACGTCCAGGCCGGCGGCGTTCGCGCCGCGGGCCGCGACCGGTCAGTTGCGCAGGCCCACTTCGTTGCGCGCCGCCACGGCGACGCCCCGCGCTCCGGCCATGTCGAGATCGGGCACGAGGGCGATGTCGACGACGTCGGCCTGCTCTGCCATCAACCGCACGTGAGAACGCACCTCGCCCATGAACCAGTCGCGGAACTCGACCGACGCCTCGACGACGCCGCCGCCGACGAAGTAGGCGTGCGGGTCGGTGAACCTCGCCGAGATGGTGAAGAGGTTGGCCAGCGCCATCGCCTGCTGGGCGAACACCTTGCGCGCCATCTCATCGCCGTCCATCGCACAACCCCTCAGCGCCTTCGCTGCATCGTCGATGGGAAGCGACGCCAGCGGATGGTCGGGATAGCGGGTGAGCCAGTACGGCAACAGGTTGAGACGGATCCCGGTGAGCGAGGCGACGCTCTCGACGTCGCCACGGAAGCCGCAGTTGCACCGCGGCATCGGCTGGTCGGGCTCGAGGATGTTGTCCATCGGGATGTGCACGTGCCCGAGCTCGCCAGCCATGCCGCTGGCGCCGCGGATGACGTCGCCGTGCTCCACCACCCCGCCTCCGAGGCCGGTGCCCACGATGGCCGA
>PMCN01000192.1 GCA_003154135.1 Acidimicrobiaceae bacterium | reverse complement strand
CCACGGCAGGTCGGTGGTGGCGTTCCACTGGCCGGTCTTGGCCTTCTCGTACAGCTTGCGCAAGGCCGGGCGCTGCAACGAGTAGTCCCAGGAGAAGATGGTGTCGGCGTTGTTCTTCACCACGTGCTCGATCTCGTTGGGGTCGGCGTTGGGGATGGCGAGGATGGCGTCGATGTCGTTGATCTCGGAGCGACCGATGATCTCTTCGTTGGTGTTGTGCGTGACGGTCATGACGGGTCTAGCTCCTGGGGAGAGAGGCGTGGAAGGCCGGAAGGATGAAGGTGGTGATGAAGGTGCGGGCAGACTCGGCATCGCCGAGGTCGACGTGGTCGGAGGGCGCGAGGAAGTAGCTGATGACGAGTCGCGAGAGCAGCTCGACCAACCGCGCCGACTCGCGCCGGGGCAGGAAGGGATCGACGAGCGGGACGAGGAAGACAGTGGCCACGCGGATGATGCGCGGCAGGCCCTTGACGGTGAGCTGACCGAGCGTGTCGCCCGGCTCGGAGGCGAGCATGACGGCGAGGTGCTGGTCGTCGCGCAGCTCGTGGGTGGCGGCCACCACCGTGCGCACGAGGAGCTCCTCGAGATCGGGGGCGTCGTCGATGTGTGCGGCCAGCCGGGTGAAGAAGTCTTCCAGCTCGCGCACCCGCAGGGCCTCGAACAGCACATCCTTGCCGCCGGGGAACATGCGGTAGAGCGTGGCGCGGGACACGCCGGCGTCGGTGGCGATGTCGTCGATGGTGACCCGCTCGATGCCCCAGCGCTCGCAGCAGCGCTTGGTGGCGTCGAGCACCCGCGCCTCCATGGGCGAGGGCCCAGAGGGGACGACCGGAACCGACATGGGGTGAGACACTAAGACAGATTCCGTCTCAGTGTCAAGGGTCCATATTCTTGACCAATCAAGTCGGGAATACCCTGTCGGTGGTAATCTCGTGCGGCCAGTGTGAACAACCGGCGTGAACCAACAAGGAGCTCCTCCACATGAAGCGTCAGATCTTCGCGGTCGCCGTCCTCAGCGCGGTGCTGCTCGCCGCCTGCGGCAGCGACACCAAGTCAACCTCGCCCACCAGCACGAGTCCCGCCACCACCCTGCCGAGCACGACGACACCCGGCACGACACCGGGCACGACGCCGGGCACGACACCCGGCACGACACCCGGCACCGGCGACGCCAAGGCCTGCGCCAGCGGCAAGACCCTGACGGCCGGCGCCCTGGTCATCGCCACCGGCAACCCGGCCTACCCGCCCTACGTCATCGACGACAAGCCCGAGACCGGTCAGGGCTTCGAGGCCGCGGTCGCCCTCGCCGTGGCCAAGCAGATGGGCTTCGAAGGCACCGCCGTCACGTGGACCCGCACCGACTTCGACAGCATCGCCGCCGGTAGCGGCACCGACACCTTCGACTTCAACCTGCAGCAGTTCTCGATCACCGCCGACCGCGAGAAGGTGGTGTCGTTCAGCGACCCGTACTACACCTCCAACGAGGCGGTGCTCGGCTTCACCGATGGCCCCGGCAAGAACGTGAAGACCCTCGCCGACCTGAAGAAGCTCAAGCTCGGCGCCGCTGCCGGCACCACGAGCCTGCAGTTCATCACTGATGTCATCAAGCCCGATCAGGCTCCGTTCGCGTTCAACAGCAACGCCGATGCGGCCACCGCGCTGTCCAACAACCAGATCGACGCCATCATCTCCGACCTGCCCACCGCGTTGTACTGGTCGAGCGCCGGCACCGCCAACGGCGGCATCGACAACACGAAGGTGTTCGGCCAGTTCCCTGTGAGCGCCGGCGGTGCGGGCGCCGCGTGGGGCCTGCTGTTCAAGAAGGACAACCCCCTGGTGGCGTGCGCCAACATCGCACTGGCCAACCTGAAGGCGTCGGGCGAGCTCGACGCCATCACCCAGAAGTGGATGGGCGACTACAACAACGCACCCATGCTCCCCGCGAGCTGACAGCACATGACGAACCACGAGCAGGGCGCCGACAAAGGGTCGGCGCCTTCTCGCGTTCCCACGCGACGCGAGGTGTGGCTGCGCCGGCAACGCCGACGCGCCGCGGTCATCGCCACCGTCAGCACCGTCGCCGCGGTGTCGATCACGGTGCTGCTCGTCACCAGTGCCAGCGGCTGGCCACGCGTGCGCCTGCTGTTCTTCAACGGTCAGCGGTTCAAGAAGGACTTCCCCGACCTCCTCGGCTACCTGTGGATCGACGTCAAGATCTTCCTCATCTGCGTGCCGTTCATCCTCGTGTGGGCACTGGTGCTGGCCACCTGGCGCAACACGCGCAGCCCGGTGCTGTTCCCGTTGCGCGTGTTCTCCGCGGGGTACACCGACGTCTTCCGCGGCGTGCCCATCATCCTCACCATCTACCTCGTCGGCTTCGGCATCCCGGCGTTGAAGCTCGTCACCGGCTCGTTCCACTTCCTCGGCCTCGGCGGCAACTGGAACTCGCCGTACCTGTGGGGCCCGGTGGCGCTCGTCCTGTCGTACTCGGCCTACGTGGCCGAGGTGCTGCGAGCGGGCATCGAAGGGGTGCACGAGAGCCAGCGCGCCGGCGCCCGGTCGCTCGGCCTCTCGCAGGGCCAGACGATGCGCTTCGTGGTGCTCCCCCAGGCGGGGCGGCGTGTCATCCCGGCGTTGATGAACGACTTCCTGTCGTTGCAGAAAGACGTCGCGCTGCTCAGCATCCTCGGCGTCATCGAGGTGTTCCGCCGCGCACAGTCGCTGAAGGACCTCCACTTCAACTACACGCCGTTCGTCGCGGCTGCGGTCATCTTCCTCGCGCTCACCATTCCCGAGACACGACTCGTCGACTGGTACAGCAGCCGCCAGCGGTCCCGCACCGGCGGCTCGGTGATCTCATGACCAACAAGCTCAGCATCCAGCACGTGCGCAAGTCGTTCCCGGGCAGCGGACGCCGGCGTGCCGAGCGCAAGCTGGTGCTCGACGACGTCTCCCTCGACGTGGGCGAGCACCAGGTGGTGTCGCTCATCGGTGCCAGTGGCTCCGGCAAGAGCACGCTGCTGCGCTGCATCAACCTGCTCGA
>PMCN01000020.1 GCA_003154135.1 Acidimicrobiaceae bacterium | reverse complement strand
GAGATCTGGCGCGACTGCCCGGAGATCACGCACTTCGTGGCCGGTCTCGGCACCAGCGGCACGCTGATGGGCACCGGGCGCTTCCTGAAGGAGCAGAACCCCGACATCAAGGTCATCGCCATCGAGCCCCCACTGGGCGAAAAGGTGGAAGGCCTGCGCAACCTCGACGAGGGGTACATCCCTCCGCTGTTCGAGCAGTGGGGTGGGCAGCAGCTGCTTGACCGCAAGCGCGTCGTGCGCCCGCGCGAGAGCCTCGAGTGGACGCGCCGGCTGGTGCACGAGTGCGGCGTGTTCGCCGGCATCTCGTCGGGCGCCGCGCTCGCCGGCGCCGCCAAGGTGGCCTCCGAGATCGCCGGCGGCACCATCGTGTTCATCGTGTGCGNNGGAAGTACCTCAGCACCGGCGCCTACACCGACGACCTCGACTCCGCCGAGCAGAAGGCCGACTCGATCATCTACTTCTGACGGCGGGTGCCGGCGTGCCTCGTCGGGCATCCATCGCCGGGTTCTGGGCAGCGCTGCCGTCGGAAGGCGTCGGAGATCCTGCCCGGAACCGCGTTTGGCGGGATCCCTGCCCAGAAGCCGTGCACCGGGTCGGGCGGGGCTAGTGGCCGACGACGAGGACGAGCAGGCCGGCGAACACCACCATCGCCGCGCTGAGGCGCCTGCGGTGATCGCCCTCGCCCAGGAGGCGCCAGCCCGCCAGCGCGGCGAGCACCACGCTCGACTCGCGCAGCGCCGACACGTAGCCCACGGGTGCGTGCCGCACGGCGACGAGCACCATCCCGTACGTGACGAGCGACGCGAGGCCCGTCACCGTGGCGCGGCCCAGGTTGCCGCGCAGCATGGCGGTCATCTCCCGTCGTCGCCCCGTGACCAGACCGAAGACCGTGTTGCTCGCCGCGGTGCCCACGCCCGACGCGAACACGTAGGCCACGCTCGCGCTCACGCGGGCACCCTTGGAATCGAGGGTGGTGTACGTGCCGATGGTGCACGCGACCGCGAGTGCCATCGCGATGTTGGGCGCCGTGGCGCCGTACGCGAGCAGCACGAGACCCGACACGATGACGCCGATGCCGAGCACCTCCAGGCCCGACAGGTGGTCGCCGAGGAACACCACGCCGGCCCCTGCCGCGAGCGCTGCACCGCCGCCACGCGCCACCGGGTAGCTGACCGAGAAGTCGCCGAGCCGGTACGCGCGCGCCAGCAGCCACACGTACGGCAGGTGCACCATGCCGCTGCAGGCGGCCCACACGTACGCCTGCCACGGCATGCCCCAGATGGCCTGGTAGCCGATGATCAGCGGCAGCGACACCACGCCGCCCATGAAGAACTGCGCCCACAGCACCATGTACGTGTCGCCCGTCGCCCGCTTGGCGATGAGGTTCCACGTGGCATGGAGCACAGCGGCACCCAGGGCGAGCAATGTGGCGAGCAGCATGGACCCGCCGAAGCGTAGGCGGTCACGGTCCGCGCATCGGCAATCCCGTTAGCCTTGCGGTGATGGATCGGCCGATCGGGATGTTCGACAGCGGCTTCGGGGGACTCACCGTGGCCCGGGCCGTGATCGATCTGCTGCCGCACGAGCACCTCGTGTACATCGGCGACACCGGCCGCTACCCGTACGGGCCGCGGCCTCAGCACGAGGTGCGCGACTTCGCCCGGCAGCTGGCCTGGAGCCTGGTGAAGGAGTTCGACGTGAAGGCCATCGTCGTGGCCTGCAACACGGCCTCGGCGGCCGCGCTCGACGACCTCGAGGCCGAGATGCCGGTGCCGGTGATCGACGTGGTGGAGCCCGGCGCCAAGGCGCTCGTGCGTGCCACACGCAGCGGCGAGGTGGGCGTCATCGGCACGGTGGGCACCATCGGTTCCGGTGCGTACGACCGCGCGGTCGAGGCCACCGGAGCGCCGGTGCACCTCACGTCGGCGGCGTGCCCCGGGTTCGTCGAGTTCGTCGAGCGGGGCCAGACCAGCGGCGAGGAGGTGCACATCCTGGCCGAGCGTCTGCTCGCCCCGGTGAAGGCCGCGGCCGTCGACAGCCTGCTGCTCGGCTGCACCCACTACCCGTACCTCGCCCGCGTGATCGCCGACGTGATGGGTCCCGATGTCACGCTCGTGAGCAGTGCCGACGAGACGGCCTTCGTCGCGCGCGACGAGCTGGGCGCAGCGGGTCTGCTGCGAGCGTCGGGTGGCGAGGCCGCCGAGCACCGCTTCCTCTCCAGCGGCGACATCTCATGGTTCGCCGATCTCGGCCGCCGGCTGCTCGGCCCCGAGCTGCGCGGCGCCACCTACTGGCCACACGACTGACACAGGAGACACCACATGCCCCGCCCCGACGGCCGCGCCGACGACGAACTGCGCCCCATCAGCTTCGAGCGCGACTACACCGAGATGGCGGCCGGCAGCGTGCTGGTCACGTTCGGCAAGACCCGCGTGCTGTGCACCGCGAGCATCGACGAGGACGTGCCGCGGTGGATGCGCAACAGCGGCAAGGGCTGGGTGACCGCCGAGTACTCGATGCTGCCCGGTGCCTCCCCCGAGCGCATCGACCGCGAGGCGGCCAAGGGCAAGCAGAGCGGTCGCACCGTCGAGATCCAGCGCCTCATCGGCCGGTCGCTGCGCGCTGCGTGCGACATGCGACTGCTCGGTGAGCGTCAGGTGATCGTCGACTGCGACGTGCTGCAGGCCGACGGTGGCACGCGTACGGCCAGCATCTGCGGCGGCTACCTCGCGCTGCACGACGCGCTCACCCGGCTGGTGCAGAACAAGGCCATCAAGCAGCACCCGTTGCACAGCTACTGCGCGGCCATCAGCGTGGGCATCGTCGACGGCATCCCGGTGCTCGACCTGCCCTACGTCGAAGACTCCACCGCTGGTGTGGACATGAACGTGGTGGTGCTCGGCCAGCCCGGTACCGAACCGCGCTTCGTCGAGGTGCAGGGCACTGCCGAGGGACAAGCGTTCAGCCGCATCGAGCTCGACTCGTTGCTGGGTCTCGCCACCAAGGGGTTGGGCGAGATCATCTCGCTGCAGTCCGAGCTCGTCGCGTCGCCGCCATCGCCGCGCACCCTCGGTCGATGACCGCGCTGCCGCGCCTTGTGTGCGCGTCGGCCAACCCCCACAAGGTGGCCGAGATCGCGCTGCTCCTCGACGCGCTGGTCGACCTGCTGCCGCGTCCCGACGGCCTGCCCGACGTCGTCGAGGACGCGGGCACGTTGGAGGGCAACGCACGGCTGAAGGCGGCTGCGATCTGCAGCGCCACAGGACTTGCGGCGGTGAGCGACGACACCGGGTTGTTCGTGACCGCGCTCGACGGCGAACCCGGCGTCGACACGGCGTACTACGCGGGCCCCTCGGCCACCTATGCGCAGAACCGGGCCAAGCTGCTCGACGCACTGCGCGGGGTCGACGACCGCTCCGCGTACTTCCGCACCGTGGTGATGGTTGCCTACCCCGACGGCAGCGAGCTGGTGGTCGACGGCACGTGCAACGGCGCCATCGCGACGGAGGAACGAGGCGAACGCGGCTTCGGCTTCGACCCGTTGTTCATCCCCGACGACGGCAACGGGCGTACGTTCAGTGAGATGAGCGAGGTCGAGAAGAACGCGTTGTCGCACCGCGGCCGTGCGTTCGCTGCCCTCGTGATGGCGCTGCGCGACCGCGCGCTGGCCGAGCACTGAGGCACCAGCACCATGCCCGCCCCTGCCGACACGTCGTACTCGAAGCTGGTGGGCGACGAACTGCCGCGTCTGCAGCGCATCGCTCGTCTGCTGGTGGGCAACGCGTCAGCCGCCGACGAAGTGGTCGCACAGACGCTGCTGCGCATGCAACCCAAGTACCGCAACGGCTCGATCTTCGACCCATCGGCCGCGCTGCGGCGCTCCATCGTGGTGCTCAGCCCTGCCCGGCGCGACGGTGCGTCGATCGACTGGTTGCCCGACGCGGGCGACGACGAAAGCCTGCAGGCCGCCGAACGCACCGTGCGCGCAGTACGCGCCCTGCCCATGTCGCGCCGGGCAGTGGTGGTGCTGCGGCACTACGACAGGCTCACACCGGTGCGCATCGGTGAGGTGCTGGGACACCGCGAACGGTGGGTGTCGGCACGGCTCGCACGCTCGCTGGCTTCGTTGCGCAGCGAGCTCGGCACCGGCGACCTCACCGAGACCATCGAATCGCGTCTTGCACGCGACCTCGCCATTGTCGAGCGGGCGCCGCTCCCTGCGGCCGGGGCCATCGTGGCGATGGCAGAGCGCACGCGCCGTCACGGCGCCCGTCAGCGGCGCTCCGTGAGCCTGGTGATGGTGACCGCGCTGCTCGTCGTCGCCGGCGTCGGCGTGTGGCGCAATCGCGACAGCTTCACCTCCCACTCGACGCCTGGCACCGAGGCGTCGGGCAGCCACACCGGCCAGTCCGGTCAGACGGGCACCGATGGGAGCACTGCGGGCACCTCCGGCTCGTCGACCACGGCACTGGCCACCACCACCACGGTCGCCGAGCGGATGACGTGGACCGCGGTTCCACCCGACCCACGCGGTGTGACCACCGGCGGCCGTGTGGTGTGGAACGGCAGCGAGGCACTCATGGTGGGCGGGCACGCCAACGACGGCACGTCACGCGACGGCGTCGTTGCCTACAACCCGGCCAACCGTTCGTGGCGCGTCGTGTCGGGCGGGTCGATGCCGGTCAACGACCCGCTCGTGTTCTGGACGGGCAAGCACGTGCTGGTCATCGGCAACCCGGGTGGAAGCAGCGTGCCGCTGGCCGCCGAGCTCGACGAGCCCACCGGTTCGTGGACCATCGGCTCTGCCTCGCCCCTGCCGTTCACCGTCGGCGCCGACACGACGGCCGTGTGGACGGGTCACGACGTGCTCGTCGTCGTCGGCACCGCCACGGCCCTGCGCTACGACCCGGCCGCCGACGCGTGGAGCACGATGCCGTCGCCGCCCATGTACGCCGACCGCGGCATGGCATCGGTGTGGACCGGCACTCAATGGCTGGTGTGGGGCGGCACCAACGGTGCGGCCGACTTCGCGATCGGCGCCCGCTACGACGCAGCGTCGAACGCGTGGACTGCGTTGGCCGCGTCGCCGCTCTCGGGCCGCCGCTTCCACTCGGTGGGTGCAGTGTGGACGGGCACGGAGATGATCATCGACGCCGGCTCGGCTGGTGGCGACCGCACCACCGGCAACCTCGAGACGGCGCTGTCCGACGGGGCGGCGTACGACCCGGCCACCGATTCGTGGCGCAGCATCGCCGTCGGCCCGGCGCATCCGGGGTTCACGCCGGTGTGGACGGGCACCACGATGCTCCTGTTCGCCAAGGGCGGTGGCTTTGCGTACTACCCGGCCGCCGATTCGTGGGGCGTCCCGTTCTCCACCACCGTGCCCCACGACGACACGTCGCCGCTGTGGACCGGTTCGGTGGTGTTGCTCCTCGGCAGCTACGACCCGGGCTCCGGTGGAGCGGTGCTCACCCCGTCGAGTTGACGGCGAACGTCGCCACCAGGCCCACGTGATCGCTCCCCGGCACGTGCAGGTCGCGGATGGCGATGGGCGTCACGGGTGACCGGAAGAGCGCGTGATCGATGCGCACGAACGGAGGCGGGAGCCACCCACGGTTCGCGGGCCAACTGGCGCCCCACCCCTGGCCGAGCGTCTGGTGCGTGTCGCGCCATCCCTGGTGGAGCAGCGCTCGGAACGATGGATGCCACCACGACGCGTTGAAGTCGCCGACGATCACCGTCGGGAGCGAGGAATCGCCCGCCGTGGTGCCGATGTCGCGCAGTTGCTGCTGCCAGTCCTTCGCGTTGTGCGTGGGTGGGAACGTGTGCACCCCCAGCACGCGCACGGTGCGGCCGTGCACGTCGATGGTGACGTCGACCGTCGGGCGATCGCTCACGCGGGTGATTCCGCCGGTGAGCACCGGGAACCTGCTCCACACGGCGACGCCGCCGCCGTCGAGGCGCGCCCGTTCGAGGCGATACGGGTAGTCGTCGTGCAGCACCGCGACGAGCGCGTCGTGCAGTTGTGGCGTGTACTCGACCATGACGAGCACATCGGCATCGGTGGCCGCCATCGCCGCCGCAGTGGTCGCCGGCGTCGGGTTCTCGAAGTAGCAGTTCGCGAACGCGACGGTGAGGCGCGGCGCCCCGGCCTGTGCCTCGGCCGCCGTGGTGTGGAACACCACGGGGAAGGCGAGCACCAACAGGGTGACCACAGGGACCAACGCAACGAGTGCGAGCGCGTGACGCCTCGTGACCGAAGCGGCCAACGAGACGGGCACTGCGCACAGCAGTGCGTACGGCGTGAGCGCCTGGAACGCAGTGATGGTACGCCGCCCCTCGATGCCGAACCACTGCGTGATGCACAGGCCGAGCAGTGGCGCAAGCACCGCCCAGCCGGCGATCTCGAGGGTTCGGGGGAGCCAACGGGGCATTCGGACCAGTCGAGCACACCCCGCCGAACAAGTGGCGTCACCAGTTGCGCAGGTCGATCTCCCAGCGATCGATCACCTCGTGGCCCGTTGCCACCCACGCCGTCGCATGCATCGCCATCGTCGGGTCGATGTGCGCGGGCACCACCCGCACGCGGTCGCCCACCGACAGCACGCCGGTGTGGGGCACGAACGTGACGTGCTCGTCCGACAGGAACCACACGTCGGCACCACCACCGTCGAGCAGCTCCACCGTCGGGTTGCCGTGGTCCATGCCCATCGCCTTCAACCCCACGTCGGCGACGGCGAACTTCGCATTGGCGGACACGACGGTGCCGTACACGTGGCATGCCTGCACGAACGGATGGCCGAGGCGTGCGTAGTACGAGTCCATCAGCGCGTACGAGCCCGCCTGCACCTCGGTGACCCGGTGGTGCAGGTGGTAGGTGCCGGTGCCGCCCGCGCTGACCACGTCGCCCCCCACCTCGTCGTGCGCGGCGAACAGGCGGTCCATCGCCTCCTCCACCCGCCGCCGTTGGTCGTCGGCGTCGTCGACCACCATCAGGTGACCCTCGTAGCCCATGACGCCACGTACGGCCATGCCGGCGGCGCGCGCGAGAGCGGCGATGTGGCCGGCGTCGCCCGGCAGGCAGCCGCAGCGGGGAAGCCCGACGTTCACGTCGACGATCACCTCGCGCAGCCCGGCCGCCGCGGCCGCGGCCACGGTGTCCGGTGAGTCGACCGCCACGGTGATGCGCGCACGCGACTGCGCCTCGGCCATCGCTTCCAGCCGCGCCGGGTGCAGCACCTCGTTGGCGAGCAGGAGATCGGTGCCGAGACCGGCCCGAGCCATGCCGAGCACCTCGAGCGGGGTTGCACACGTGAACGAGTGGTGGCCGTGGGCGGCCTGCTGGGCTGCCAGGGCGGTGCACTTGTGGGCCTTCACGTGCGGACGCAGCGCCGCGCCGGGGTGAGCCGCCGCCATCGTGGCGAGGTTGTGCTGCATCCGGTCGCTGTCGATGACGAGCGCCGGAGTGGGCAAGTCGAGCACGTGGGTGGTGGTCACCGGGCCCATCGTGCCACGAACTCGAGCCATGCTGCGATGGCCCGTCAGGCGTCGAGCCGCTCGAGCCGAGAGAGGATGAGTCGGTCGAGGCGCAGCTCCTCGGCCTTCTCCCTGCCCGCCGCGTCGTGCGTCGCGGCCCACCCGCTGGCCTCGAACGGACGGTTGCCCGCCGCCTCACGCGCTGCTGCCAGGTAGGTGGCAGCGTGCGGGCTGCTGAGCCTCACGTTGACACCGTCGGCGTAGGTGCCTGCAATGGTCGCGAGCTCGGTGCTGTTGACGCCGACGATGATGGGCATCGGCTCGATGGTGCGCAGCACCTCGATCTGGCGCACCACGGCCGCGTGGCGCTGCGCGAGCTCGGGCAGCAGCGGGATGCCGCGCTCGTGGTGCTCGCGCGCCCACGGCATGTCGGGCGCGGCGCCGGCGCCGATGCCCATGCGCAGCCGACCGCCACTGATGCGGTACGCGCTCGACGCGGCGGCGGCCAACACGGCAGGATGGCGGTTGGCGACGTTGGCGACGAGCGGCCCGAGCCCGATGGTGGTGGTTGCGGCGGCGAGCGCGCCCAGCAGCGTGCAGCACTCGAGCACGGCGCGGTCGCCGTTCGGGAACACGCTGCCGTCGAAGTGGTCGAGGACCCAGGTGGTGTCGTAGCCGTCGGCCTCGGCCTGCAGCACCGCGTGGAGGAGCTCGGGCCAGTCGTTGTGCGCCGAGCTGAGCTGGATGTCGAGGAGCATGCCCACAGGATGGCGGCAGATCGGGGCACTGCTGTGCGCGCACGACAACGAGTGCTATCGGTCACCTGTACGTCGAGACGCACGACTGGGAGGGTGCGGCGACCGTTCAGCCGCCGGCCTTGGCGCCCGTGCGCCAGTCGGGCACGCTGGGGGCGTTGGCCTGGAGGCTGCGCAAGTAGGTGACGAGCTGGTGGATCTGCTCGCTGGTGAGCACTCCGCCGTAGTCCTGGCTCCATGCCGGCATCGAGCTGCCCGACACGCCGCCGGAGATGAGCAAGATGATCTGCTCGTCGATGGTGCCGCTCAGGAACTCCTTCGAGTTGAGGGTGGGTGCCGAGCCGCCGGTGGCCTGCTTGCCGTGACAGCTCGAGCAGTTGGCCTCGAACAACGTGGAGCCGGACACGAGGTACTCCGATTGCTGGGCGGCCTTGGCATCGGCGCGCAGCGACGGCTCTCGCAGGTTGTACAGCGGGAACGCGATCACGAGGATGAACATGAAGCCGAGGCCCCACGAGAGGTAGCGGTCGAGGCTGCGTTGCAGCCACGCCGGTTCGAACTCCTTGAACTCAGGTCGCTTCGGCACGGTTCACCCCTGTCCCTTGCACGACGGGCCCTTGGGAGGCGTCAGGTAGGTGGCCGCGCCGTGTGGCGGGCCGTCGGTGCGTTTGCTGGTGTCGGCGATCAGCTCGTCGTTCTCGATCGACAGCGTGTACTGATCCATGCCGCGGGGAGCCGGCCCGGCGACGTGCTCGCCGCCGATGTCGAAGATCGAGCCGTGGCACGGGCATTCGAATCGTCCGGAGCTCTCGCAGAACGGCACCCGACAACCGAGGTGCGGGCACTTCTGCGACAGCGCGAACAGGTGGCCCCCGGCGTTGGCCACCCACAGGCGGCCGGCCGTGTTGTAGGTGGCTGTGTCCTTCGCGTACTGGCTGGGGTTGCCCAGGTTCACCTTGCCGCTCGCCGCGCTGGTGCGCAGCGGTCGGAGCAGTTCCCACGAGGTCCAGCCGGCCGCGGCGGTGAGCAGTGCAGCGCCCACCTTCCAGCCGGTGTCGAGCAGGGAGCGACGAGTGAGCTTCATGGTCGTGTCCTCACAGTTCCAGGTACGAGTGGTGCCACGGTGCGATGAACTCCCAGCCGGGGCCGCGGAACAGGGCGCCGATCACCGTGAGCGTGACGGCGACGGCGAGGATGACCCCGAAGATGACGATGGCCACCTTGCGGTTGCGGGCCTCGGTGGCCGGGTTGCGGTCGATGTAGGGCAGGAAGATGAGCGTGAGGATGACGCCGGCCGGCACGAGGATGCCGGCCACGAGTGGGTCGAAGTGCGACAGCAGCTCCTGCAGACCGACGAAGTACCACGGGGCCTTGGCCGGTTCTGGCGTCTGGTTGGGGTTGGCGATGCCGCGCAGTGGAGCGGCGAAGGCGATGCCCAGGGCCAGCACGACGGCAACGGTGCCCAGGCCCACCACCACGTGGCGCACCAGCATGTGCGGCCAGGTGAACACGGTGTCGTCGGTGAGACGTTCCTCGGCGGTGACGCTCTCGCGGTCGACCACCCCCAACAGGCGCACCCGCGACGTGTCCGGCACATCGACGGCTGTCGCCGTGACGGCTGTCCCGGTGACGGCTGTCTCCGGGACGGCAATCGCGGGAACGGCAGTCTCGGGTACGACAGTCTCGGTGGCCGCTTCCGCAAAGGCGCCGGTGCCGGTGCTGGTGCGGGCGACGGCGAAGCCGTCCTTGCGGACCCGCCAGATGTGCACCATCAGCACGAGGGCCAGCGCCAGCGGCAGCACGGCGACGTGCAGTGCATAGAAGCGCTGGAGCGTGGCCTGGCCGATCACTTCACCGCCGATGAGGACGTCGCGCACCGTGCCGCCCAGCAGCGGGATGTAGTTCACGAGGTTGGTGCCCACGGTGACGGCCCAGTAGCTCAGCTGGTCCCACGGCAGCAGGTAGCCGGTGAACGAGAAGCCGAGGGTGA
Organism: Acidimicrobiaceae bacterium; assembly: GCA_003154135.1. Lineage (GTDB taxonomy): Bacteria > Actinomycetota > Acidimicrobiia > Acidimicrobiales > Ilumatobacteraceae > UBA668. The sequence goes on along the minus strand of PMCN01000020.1, from coordinate 52 downwards.
TGACGAAGAGCATCATGCCCAGCACCCAGTTGAACTGGCGCGGACGCTTGTA
>PMCN01000103.1:1976-4149 GCA_003154135.1 Acidimicrobiaceae bacterium | reverse complement strand
TCGAGGATGTACACCTTGTGCCGGCCGGGCGTGCCCAGCGACGCCTTCTCGATGAGGTCGCGCATCGCATCGACACCGTTGTTGCTGGCCGCATCGAGCTCGTGCACGTCGTAACTGGTGCCGCGCTCGACCGCGATGCACGACTCGCACTCGCAGCACGGCTCGCCGTCGTGCGGGTTCTCGCAGTTGAGCACCTTGGCCAAGATGCGCGCCGAGGTGGTCTTGCCCGTGCCACGCGGGCCGGAGAACAGATAGGCCTGGCCCTCGCGATGGTTGATGACAGCGTTGCGCAGCGCCCGCACCACGTGCTCTTGACCTTTGACCTCGCTGAATCGGCGGGGGCGGTACCGGCGGTAGAGCGACTGCGTGGCCATCGCTGCGACTCTACCCAGGGGGTGCGACATGGAACGCACGACGAGGGGGTGGACCCCGCGACGAGGCCCTGGTGGCTAGCGTTGGTGCACCGTGATGAACACCGACCGGTTGCCCGCCCGTCCAGCACAGCGCTGGCTCCCCACCGCCCGCACGGTCGGCCTCTCCGGCCTCCTCGCCACCGTCGTCGTCGCCGTCCTCGTCGCCGTCGGCATCGTGAGCGCGCTGTTCGCCGCTCCGGCNNTCGCTCACCCTCGTCTTCGCCGCCCCCGTCGGCGTGAGCCCGCAGGTCGACATGACCTGCGGCGACCCCGGCCAGGTGATCTCACTGGCCAAGCCCGCGCTGCTCGCCGACGGCGTGACCGTCTCCGTGCAGCTGTCGGCCGCTGCGCCGAAGGGCAAGTGCACCGTCAGCTGGGGNNGTGGTCACCACGTCGACGGTGCCGCCCACCACGCTGGCCGGCGGGGTCGCCACCGGTACGGGCGTGGTCACCAGCAGCACGGTGGCACCCACCACGTCGCCCGGCCGCACGGGCGGCTCGGGCAGCAGCACCAGCACCACCACGCACCACAGCGGCAACGGCCCGGTGGCGCTGTTCCGTCTGCTCAGCAACCTCGGCCTGGCCATCGTGCTCGGCTCGCTGGTGGTCATCGCCATCGCCTGGCCAGAGGGCGTCGAGTACATCCTCACCGTTCGGTTCCTGCGCTACGCCTGGGGCCTGGCCCTCATCGGCTCCGCGTTGTTCGCCGGTGCCCTCACCGCGAGCCAGACCGGCGACGGCCTCGGCGCGTCGATGATGCCCACCGCGTGGTCGCACCTGGTGCACACCACGTCGGGCAAGGCAGCCATCCTGCGACTGGTGTTCGTCGTCGCGTCCGCCTACGTCATCATGCGCCCCGAGCGCGCCATCGACCCGAGCACGCAGCTCGCCGCGCTCGCGCCGCCCGCGCTCGCCGTGGTCACCATCGCGTTCAGCCGCGATCAGTTCGGGCTCGCCGACTTCGCGGTCGGCACCGTGCACGCCCTGGCCATGGCCGTGTGGGTGGGCGGGCTCGTGCTGCTCACGCGCGTGGTGCTGGCCGGCCCGGGCGACGAAGACCTCGTGCACGCCGTTCGCGGGTTCTCACGCATCAGCACACCCGCGCTCGCGGCCACCGTGCTCACCGGTCTCATCGAGATGTTCCGCCTCGACCGCGGTCAGTTGGGCACGAGCCACGGCCTCGTGCTGGTGATGAAGGCGCTCGTCGTCGTCGCGATGGTGTTCGTCGGGGTGGCGGCTCGCCAGTTCATCAACCAGCGGGTCACGCGCGCCACCACGATGACCGCGCCGCTCGCGCAACGCCTGCGCCGTGCGCTCGGCATCGAGGCCAGCCTCGGCGTCGTGGTGCTGCTGCTCACCTCGTGGCTGCTCGCACTCAGCCCGCCCGGCCTCGCCGCCGGTGCCGGCCCCTCGTTGCAGCTCGGCCCGGCCCACCGCTTCCAGAACACCGCACTGAACACCGACGTCACCCTGCAGTTCAGCGAGCGGCAAGGTCTCAACGACGTGCGCATCCAGGTGGCGTTGCCGGCCGGCGGCCTCTCGGGCCTCGCCATCGACTTCTTCCCGCCGGTGGGCAGCACCGTCGCCGGCATGACCATCGAGCCCATCCCGCTCACGGGTGCGGGTGTCGCCGTGCTGAAGAAGGACACGGGCTTCAGCCTCAACGCCACCGGCACGTGGACCGTGGTGGTGCGCGTCGGCCAGAACGAGGTGGCCCGTCAGGACGTGTTCGTCGGCACCGGCGGCACGCCGGTGGGCAG
>PMCN01000103.1:0-1859 GCA_003154135.1 Acidimicrobiaceae bacterium | reverse complement strand
CGGCTCCCGCCGCCGGGCATGCGCTGTTCGGCCCCTCCGGCTCCCGCCGCAGCTGCAGCCATCCACTCGGCCCAGTCGCGCCACGGGTGGCCCTCCAGCGCGTCGTGGGTGAGTGGTTCCAGCTCGGCGAGCAGCTCGGTGCGCCGCGTGGCGGTGAACGACGCGGCGACGCCGACGTGATGCAGCCGACCGTCGGCGTCGTAGAGCCCGAGCAGCAACGAGCCGACGCCCTTGCCGTCCTTGTGCACCCGGTAGCCGGCGATCACGCAGTCGGCCGTGCGCCGGTGCTTCACCTTCACCAGCGTGCGNNGCGCCTTCGAACTCGGTGAACCACTGTGCCGCCACCTCGGGATCGGTGGTGCTGGGGCACAGGTACACCGGCGCGGCCACCGCCGACAGCGCGTCGGCGAGCAGGCCGCGGCGCACGTGCAGCGGCTCGTGCATCAGGTCGCGCTGGTCGAGCGCGAGGAGGTCGAAGGCGACGAACGACGCCGGCGTCTCGGCGGCGAGGCGGCGCACGCGCGATTCGGCGGGATGGATGCGCTGCAGGAGCGCGTCGAAGTCGAGCCCGCGGTCGTCGGCGGCCGGCACCACGATCTCGCCGTCGACCACGCAGCGTTCGGGGAGAGACTGCAGCAACGGACCGAGCAGCTCGGGGAAGTAGCGCGTGAACGGTCGCTCGTTGCGGCTGGCCAGCTCGATGCTGTCGCCGTCGCGGAACACGATGCACCGGAAGCCGTCCCACTTCGGTTCGTAGAGCCAGCCGTCGCCCACCGGGATGTCGTCGCTGAGCTTGGCGAGCATCGGTGCGAGGGGTGGCGAGAGCGGCAAGGTCACCGTGCCATCTTGCCCCAGCCGGAACCGCACGCGCCGCGCCGCCGTCGAACCCAGCAGACCCACGCGCCCGTCGCGTGCCCACTGAAGGAGCACGGCCATGAACACTCGTTGGATCGGTGCCGCGATCGGCGGCGCCGCGATCGGCCTGCTGGCCGTCGGCACAGCACTCGTCGTCGGCAACCACACCTCGCCCACCACCACCTCCGCCGCGCCGCAGGTCACCACCACGGTGAACCGCACCATCACGGTGAGCGGAGAGGGCACGGTGACCGTCAAGCCCGACACCGCCACGGTGAGCATGGGAGTGCAGGCGACGGCGAGCACCGCCACCGCCGCGCTGGCCCAGGCCAACGACTCTGCGATCCAGCTCATCGCCGCACTGAAGGCGGCCGGGGTGGCCAACGACGACATCGTCACCACCGGCATCCAGGTCTACCCCACGTACTCCAGCGCCAACGTCATCAACGGCTACCAGGCGTCGAACAGCGTGTCGGCCACGGTGCGCTCGATCGATCGCACCGGACCCGTGATCGATGCCGCCGCTGCCGCAGCGGGCGACCGAGTCACCATCGGCGGCGTGTCGTTCTCGGTGGGCGACCCCGAGAAGGTCATCGGCACCGCTCGCGCCGCTGCAATCGCCAATGCGAGCGCACGCGCCGGTCAGTTCGCCGCCGCGGCCCACGTGCAGGTGGGCGCAGTGCTGCAGATCAGCGAGGTGTCGGTGAGCCCGGTTCCCGTGTTCAGCATGGACAAGGCCGCCGCCCCGTCGAGCGGTGGCACGCCCGTGCAGACCGGCACGCAGGACCTGTCGGTGTCGGTGACGGTGGTGTACGAACTGACCTGACCGACCACCACCGGGCCGCGTGTGAAGCCCGGGCCGCCGGACCACTAGCGTGGCGAGACGTGACCTCCGATCCCATGGCCGACAAGCTCAGCGATCTCCGCGAACGCCGCGAACAGGCGTACAACGCCGGTTCGCCGCGGTCGGTCGAGCGCCAGCACGAGAAGGGGAAGATGCTCGC
>PMCN01000295.1:1409-3223 GCA_003154135.1 Acidimicrobiaceae bacterium | reverse complement strand
CTCATCACCACGCACTCGCTGTGCCACCCCGGACGTCCGTCGCCCCATGGTGACGGCCACGACGGCTCGCCCGGCTTGGCCAGCTTCCAGAGCACGAAGTCGGCCGGATGCCGCTTGTTCTCGGCACCGAACACCTCGCGGTCGCCGCCACCCTCGAGCATGTCGCTCAAGTGCTGATTGACGAGCAGGCCGTAGTCCTCGACGGTCTGCACGCTGAGGTACACGCCGTCGTCGGTGGTGTACGCGCGGCCGATCTCGACGAGCTGCTGGATCATGGCCACCATCTCCTCGACGTAGTCGGTGGCGTGGGGCACGTCGGTGGGACGTGCCACGCCGAGCTTGCCCATGGCCTCGAACCACACCGCCTCGCACGCGTGCGTGATGTCCTGCCAGGGCCGGTGCTCGCTGTTGGCGCGGTTGATGATGCTGTCGTCGATGTCGGTGATGTTGCTGACGAGGCGCACGGCGAGGCCGCGCCACTCGAGGTATCGACGCAACACGTCGTACACGAGGGTGGCGCGGCCGTGCCCGAGGTGGGGCGGCCCGTAGACCGTGGGGCCGCACAGGTAGATGCTCACCGTGCCGGGCTCGCGCAGGGCGAGCTCACGAACCTCCCGGGTAGCGGTGTCGTACAAGCGCAGCATGGGGCGACAGCCTACGAGGCGCGTCCGCCCCGGGCACTGCCGCTTTTCGCGCTCAGACCGTGCCGAACCAGTCGATGTACAGGTCGTCGGGGCGGTCGCCGACCTTGACGGCGAGCACCGCGCCCGGCAGCAGCCGGCCGAGGTGCACCTGGTCGACGAGCTCGGTCACCGTCACCGGCATCGGCATGCGGCCCGGCACCTGTACCAGCAGGTCGAGAGCCACCATCGGCTGCATGTTGATGTACTGACCCGTGGTGCGAGCGCTGGTCACCGTGGCCGAACCGGGGGTGCCGGTGGCGGCCACGGGCGACGTTGCCCGGGCAGCGACGGCTGCCATGTTGGCGTTGGCCTGCGCCATCGATCCCTGTGCCCGCGAGAGCTGAGCGTTGACGTCCCAGTTCTTGCTGGCCTCCTTGCCCATCTTGTTGAGCTGGTGGACATCCTTGAAGAACCCCATGACAGTGATCCTCAGGCCGCGTCGAAGTAGTGGCGGAACTCACGGCCCACGGCGGGGTCGGCGGTCATGCGGGCTGCCCAACCGGCGGCCGCTGCATCCCAGTCGGTCGAGGTGAGGCCCTTCTGGGCGGCGAAGCCGGTGGCCAGCGACTGGTCGTAGCCGGCGTTGGCGACCTGCTTGCAGATCCAGGCGTAGGTGGCGAGGTCGACACCGCTCACCGGACCGGCGGCCGGCGCCTGCGTGATCGTCGGCGACGACGTGTAGGCACCGTATGCGGCCGCCTGGGCCTGCTGCGCCTGCGTGGCGTACACCTGCTGCATGGCCTGCGCGTTGGCGGCCATCTCGTGGCTCTGCTGGATGAGGCCGGGGGCGGCTGCGACCGTGGCCTTCATGTCCTTCATCTGCTTGAACAGTCCCATGATTCGTCTCCTCGTTCGATCGCCGCACGACGGGTGCGGCGCTGTGTGTCGACTGAACGATGCGCCGCGGGGCCATGCAGATACACGGGGGCGCACTACTCAACCGCGTCCGGCGACTACTCATCCGCGAACAGCCCCGAGTTTCCACCCATCCGCCCGCCGTGCGGCTCCGAAGCAGTGCGGCACGTCTATTTAGTGCTAAATCCATCACCACAAGGGAGACCCATCATGCAACGCAAGTTCCTCGCAGCCGTCGGAATCAGCCTCGCCGCAGCACTCGCCGCACCGGCCGTC
>PMCN01000295.1:0-1363 GCA_003154135.1 Acidimicrobiaceae bacterium | reverse complement strand
AAGTCGCTGACCGGCCACACGTACTACAAGGAGAGCGACGTCTTCAACGCCGTCGTCTCGCTCGGCCTGCCCACGGTGAAGGCGGTGCTGATGTACCACATCGTCCCCGGTCGCATCGACTACACCACCGCCCTCAAGGCCGACGGTGCCACGATCACCACGCTCGAGGGCGACAGCTTCACCGTGCACGTGAGCGGCCGCGTCTTCAAGCGCATCACGCTGGAGGACGGCGCTCCCCAGTTGCGGGACCCGCTCATCATCGGCGCCAACATCATGGCGTCGAACGGCATCGCCCATGTGATCAACCGGGTGCTCCTGCCCCCGATGGCCTGATCGGTCCGATTCCCCCGCACGACGCGTGCGCCACCCGGTGCCAACCGGACGTGGCGCACGCGTCGGCGCGTGCGGGCCACGACGTCGCGTGCATAACGGCGGGGCTGGGGCGTCGACCGTTCGGTAGCCTTGCCGCACTATGGCGAACATCCCTGACAAGCCGTCGCTCGACGGCATCGAGACCCGCTGGATGCAGCGGTGGGAGGCTGATGCCACCTACCGCTTCGACCGTTCCGTGGGCCGCGAGGGTGTATTCGCCATCGACACGCCGCCACCGACGGTCAGCGGCTCGCTGCACATCGGTCACGTGTTCAGCTACACGCACACCGATGCGGTGGCCCGTTTCCAGCGCATGCGGGGCAAGGCCGTCTTCTACCCCATCGGGTGGGACGACAACGGCCTGGCCACGGAGCGCCGCGTGCAGAACGTCACCGGTGTGCGCTGCGACCCGTCGCTGCCGTACGACCCCGACTTCGTCGCGCCGTTCCATGGCGACGTGCCCAAGGATCACCGCGCGGTGCCGGCCAGCCGCCCCAACTTCGTCGAGCTCTGCCGCGAGATCACGCACCTCGACGAGCAGGTCTTCGAGGGCATCATCCGCCGGCTCGGCCTCAGCGTCGACTGGTCGCTGCTCTACACCACCATCGGCGAACGGGCCCGCCGTGTCAGCCAGCGCGCCTTCCTGCGCAACCTTGCACGCGGCGAGGCCTACCAGCAGGACGCTCCCACGCTGTACGACATCGACGAGCGCACCGCGGTCGCGCAGGCCGAGATGGAGGACCGTGACGTGCCCGGTGCGTACCACCGACTCGCGTTCCACCGCACGTCGTCGTCGGCCGCCGTCGGCGAGGGTGACCTGATCATCGACACCACCCGGCCGGAGCTGCTCGCCAGCTGCGTCGCACTGGTCGCCCACCCCGACGACGCGCGGTTCCAGCCGCTCTTCGGCACCACCGTGCGCACCCCCCTGTTCGACGTGGAGGTGCCGGTGGTGGCCCACCACCTGGCCGACCCCGAGAAGGGCACCGGC
>PMCN01000097.1 GCA_003154135.1 Acidimicrobiaceae bacterium | reverse complement strand
TCGACCTTGCCGGTGGAGATACTGTCCGGGGAGGCACGATTCGGCGTCACCAGCGCGCCGATCGCGTACATCGGCAGGCCGATCGCGATGCCGACCGGCGCGGCGACGACCCCGACCAGTGCCAGAACGGGACCGACTGCAGCGAGCAGCATCCCGACCAGGTTCTTGTTCGACGACAGATACCCGGCAGCGTCTCTACTGATAGCCACGGATCTCCTTGAAGACCGCGCCGAGCGAACCGGACCGACCGTCGAAGACCTTCCCGCCGGTGATGTCGGCGATCTGCTGCAAGGCCCCTGGATCGGCCTCCCCGAACCGGATGGTGAAGATCCGGATGTCCTGCTCGGTGGTAGGGCGGTTCTTCATGCGATCGACGAAGTCGCTCGACGACAGGCCCGAGTTGTTCTCACCATCAGTCATCAGCACGATGCTGGTCACCGCGGTCGGATCGGCCCCCGCTGCAGCGAGAGCCTCGTCGTAGCCGCGGTCGAGCGCCGAGTACATGGCTGTGTTGCCCGCCGCAGTGAGGCCGTCGATGTAGCCGCGCAGATCGAGCAGTTCGGGTGAATTCGGATCGGTCGACGTGATCTTCCAATGCTTCACGTCGTTGACGTCAGACGAGAACGACACCACAGTCACGTTCTCGCGCGGCGAGAAGCGGGTGAACACCCCCGACAGCGAGTTGTCAGCACCGGCAAGCCCCTTCATCGCGGTCTGCAACGCGTCGAGCCGACCAGGCGCGCCCATCGAGCCCGATGTGTCGAGCACGTACACCGTGTTCGCCGGCCGACGCAGGTTGGTCTGGTACTGGTCGAGCAACAGCCGCGTGACCTCGATGTTGGCCGGGAAGCTCGCCTCCACGAGCAACGACGACGACAGCCGAGGATCGGGCTTCACCCCGGCCGTGACGGCACGCCTCGCGGTGAGCTGTTGCAGCTTGGCCTGCACGTCGGCGCGGGCGAGGTACTGCGTGAGCTTCGTGTAGGCGTCGCGCTTGTCGGCGTTCAAGAGCATCAGCGGGTAGTCGGCTGTCACGATGCCCTCGGTCGGGTAGACGAGCACCAGCGGCTGCTTCAACCGGCCGGAATCGTTCAGGCTGACCAGGACGCTCTCGTAGTTCACCATCGCGGCCAGCCGGTCCTGTGCAGCAACGAACGCATCGACGAGGAACCCGCTCGAGCCGGCCGTCAGCTGCTGGCCGCTGAGGAACTGCTTCAAACCGTCTGCATCGATGGTGGAGGCAGACAACGCATCGCCCCCGGCGAGCGCGCTCGCCACGCTCACGAGTGCGCTGAAGCCCGAGTTGGAGACGGTCGGATTGGTCATCGCGAACGGCAGCTTGCCGCTGCCTGCGGCGGCGACGATGTCCTTCCACGAGGCCTTGCCCGACGACCAGCCGAGCTGCTTTGCCACGTCGGCACGCACGCCGAGCACGACGGGACTCAGCGCGATCTTCTCGCGCGCAAGCACCTTCGTGCTGGCGCCAGCGAGGCCGATGTACCTGTCGCTCCCGAACCAACCCGCGTCGGCGGTCGTTCCCTCCGCGATCCGCTCGGCCCCGTCGAGGCTGCCAACATAGGTGAGGTTCACCTTCACACCGGTGGCCGCGCGGGCGTCGTCGAGGATCGGCACCATGTCCTTCAACTCGCTGCCCGCAAGGATGTTCAGGGTGCTCGCACCATCTGCGTAGGTGCCGCCCGACCCACCGCTGTCAGAGCCGGTGGTGCATCCCGCCGCCACCAATGCCGCAACGAACAGCACACACAACCGGCGGCCACCGCGCGTCACGGAGCGCCCCCGCTGCCGATGTCGAGCGGGCCGGTACCTCCCGAAGCCCGTTCATCGGACTGGCGCACTCGGGTGACGTACTGCTGCGACTTGTCGATCTCGGTCTGGAGGGTGGTGATGGTCTGCGACATCGAGTCGAGCGCCTGCAGCTTGAACGCGTCGATGGCGTCCATCGCCTGGTACACGTTGGCAAACGCCGCCTGGAGCTTGTCGATGCCGATCGTGGAATCGGCGGCCTGCTTGTTGATCGCCACGCTCTGTGTTGCGAGCAGCTCCGACGTGCTCTGGATCATGTTGGAGGTCGTGGTGTTCAACGCGTTGATCTGGTCGAGCACCAACCGCTGATTGGCGAGCGCCTGCGCGACGATGACGGCCGTCCGCAGCGCCGACACCGTGGTGGTGGTAGCGCGATCGACACCTTTCACCAGTTCGACGTTGTTCCTGCGGACGAGATCGATGGCGAGGTAGCCCTGGATGCTCACCGCCAGCTGCGTCAGCAGGTCCTGATGCTTCTGGCGCACGTAGAACAGCACGTCCTCCTGCAAGGCCTTGGCCTTGTCGGCATCGGTCGGCTGCACCTCGGCGATCTTGGCCACGAGCGCGGCATCGAGGTGCTCGGCGATGTAGATGTACTGCGCGAGCCGCTGCATCGTCTCCCACAGGTGCGACTTCTCCTGGTCGAGCGAGGCGTTGTCCTTGCGCAGCTCGTCCTGACCGCTGTAGAGCGAGCGCAGGATGCCGTCGAGTTGGCTCTGGGAGCTCTCGTACTTGCGGAAGTAGTCCTCGAACTTGTCACCGAACGGGATGAGCCCGAGCAGCTTCTTCACCCCCGTCGCCTGCGCGGGGTCGAGATCCTCGATGGTGCGCCGCAGGTCGAGCAGCGACTTCGACACCTTCGAACCTTCGGCGAAGTCGCCCTTCGACATGGCGCGGGTGGGCGCCTGCAGAAGCCGATTGCTGGTGTCGGCTGACGCGCGGATGTCGGCGTCACCCATGGTGCGGATGTCGTCGGCCTTCGCTCCGAAGGCCGGAGAGTGCGGATCGAGCGCAACGATCGAGGTCACGTAGTCCTGCACCTTCTGGTCGAGCCCGGGCAGTGCCGCCTGGTCGAGCGGCACCATCCCCCCAGCCTTCGCCGGTGCCACGGCGGCGACAGGCGCGGGTGGAGCGAGCACGAGGCTTTCTGTCTCGACCGGCGGCGTGAGAGAGGCGTCGCTCATGAGGGTTCTCCTATGTGTTGACGGTGGTGCTGTTGACGGAGGTCGACGTATTGACCGAGGTGGACTTCATCGACTCCGAGATGGCGTCGATGAGGGCCTCGAGGTTGTCGTTGGTGGGCGGTTCGACGACATCGATGAGGCTGGGAGCCGTGGCGATACCGGCGTCCTTGACGACCTTCGCGAACGCGGCGGGGTCGGCGGTACGGAAGCCGAACTGCACGGCGAGGTTCTGCAGCGTCGGGTCGGTCATCAGCAACTGCCCGACCTTGTCGCCGTTGTCGGTGAGCGGCACCAGGCTGTGCTTCGACACGATGGTGGGCGTCGGGTACATCAACACCATGCCTGGCACGATGCTCCCGTCCTTGGCCACGGCACGGGCCACGAACTGCGACTCGTAGATCATCACGATCGGTGTCTTTCCGGCGCCGATGGACAGGTAGTCGTCGAAGGGCGCCTCGGACGACTGCTCGGTGTAGCCCTGGCGGCCGAACAGCGGAGCGACGACCGGCGCGACCGCCTGCGCCTGGGCGCTACTCGCCACCACGTTGTTGCCGTTGAGCACGTAGCTGGCAATCGATGCGTACATGCCGGCCGAGTTCGACGTGGTGACATCTGTCGATGTGATGAGCACCTGCTTGTTCGACGGGTAGTCGGCGCTGCCAGCAAGATCAGACCACCTGGTGTCGGCCGCGACCAACGCGAGGAACTTCGCCATGTCGAAGCTGTACCACCCGCCTTCGTCCTTGGCCACGCCCGCGGTGGCCAGGATCTTCACGATCGGTTCGAACGACGCGATAGCCATCGGTGTGCTGAATGGCACGTACACGGTCTTGGCCTTGTGATCGCTCTTGATCTTCTGGGCCTGCGGTGTACCGGCAGGAAACGCGAAGTCGTACTTCGACAGATCGACCGATGTCGCGATCTGGCGGCTACCTGCGGTGTCGACCTGCACGTCGAATCCCGCCTTGCGAAACGCCGCCTTCACGCGCGGGTCGTCGAAGAACGGCTTCTTCTCGGAACCGATGACACCACGCACCACGACGACCTTGCCGCCACCCGAGCTACGGTTCGACACCACCACGACGCCGATCACCAGCAGCAGCAGCAGGCCCGCCAGTCCGAGCGTCAACGTGCGTCGCATACGCCGCCACGGTAGTGGATCGACCGCTGGCCCAGATTCTCGACGAGGTTTCTACACCTGCCGTTCATGTTGAGCGCTCCTGGCCCACCACTCCGTTGCCACGGTTCAGCGGCAATGGGCGGCAACGGCGGTTCGTCACGGTCACCCGCGGACACTTGCCCAATGGACCTCGTCGCAGCGTTGCTCCAGCTCAGACGAGCGATGCGGCCCTTGACGCGCTAATTTACGTTGCGGCTACGACCCTCCCAGTAGGGAGCACGCAGATCCTTCTTCAGGATCTTGCCCGTCGGGTTGCGGGGCAGGGCGTCGAGCCAGTCGACGCTGGTGGGGCACTTGAACTTCGCCAGCCGTTCCCGGGCGAAGTCGATGATGTCCTGCTCGGTCACCTCCACGCCGGCGCGGCGCACCACCATCGCCTTCGCGGTCTCTCCCCACCGCTCGTGGGGCACGCCGATCACGGCCACGTCGGCGATGCCGGGATGGCTCATCAGCACGTTCTCCACCTCGGCCGGGTACACGTTCTCGCCACCCGACACGATCATGTCCTTCACGCGGTCGTGGATGTAGACGTAGCCGTCGGCGTCGAGGTAGCCGGCGTCGCCGCTGCGGAACCAGCCCTCGCCGTTGATCGACTTCGCCGTCTCCTCGGGCATGTGCCAGTAGCCCTTCATCACCTGGGGCGAACGGATCCAGATCTCGCCCACCTCACCCTGATGGCAGTCGGTGCCGAGATCGGGATCGACGATGCGCACCTCCACCCCGGGCCCGGGGAGGCCGCAGCTGCGCAGGCGGTGGCGGTGCGGGCCGGTCGGATCGTGATCGGCGGGCGCCAGGTTCACCACTGCCCCTGTCGTCTCGGTGAGCCCGTACGCCTGCCAGAACTTGCAGCCGAACGTCGAGACGCTCTGCGCCAGCACCTCCTCGCTGATCGGCGACGCGCCGTAGACCAGCACCTGCAGGCTCGAGAAGTCGGCGTCGTGCACTCCGGGCACCATGAGCATGAACTGCAGCACCGCCGGCACCACGAAGCCATGCGTGATGCCCAGCTCACCGATCAGGCGAACGAGCGCCGCAGGATCGAGATCGCGCAGCACCACCGTCGACGCCCCCACGTACTGCCCGGCCACCGCCCAGCCGCCACCACCAATGTGGAACAGGGGCATCGCCGCCAGGTTCACGCTCTCGGGCGTGAGCTCCCACATCTCCTTCGCCACCGGGAGGAGGCCGAAGAAGTTCGCGTTGGTGAGCATCACACCCTTGGGGCGGCCCGTGGTGCCGCTCGAGTACAGCTGGAACGCGATGTCGTCGGCCGTCTGGCGCACGCCCGGGTCGACGGCAGGCTGAGCCGCGACCGCAGTCTCGTAGTCGGCGCGGCGCCCGTCGCCGCCGTCGACCTGCCCGGCGTCCTGCCCGGCGTCCTGCCCGATGACCAGCACGCTGGTGACCGTCGTCAGCTCGCCCTCGATCGCGTCGAGCACCGGCACGAAGTCGGGCCCCACCACGAACACCTTGGCCTCGGCGTCGTTGACGATGAACGCCACCTCCGGCGCGGCCAGTCGCCAGTTCACGTCGACGCACACCGCATTGAGCAGCGCGGCGCCGTAGAAGACCTCGAAGTGCTCGATGCCGTTCTTGTCGAGCATCGCCACACGGTCCTCCGGCCCCACGCCTGCCGCGGAAAGCAGGTTGGCCATGCGGCAGGCCCGCTCGTACAGCTCGGCCCACGTGACACGTCGGTCGTCCTGGTAGAGCGCGATGTGGTCGGCGCGTTCGGCGCCGTGCACGCGAACGATGTCGGCAACGGTCTGAATGGTCCCCATGGCGGCGCAGAGTAGTGCGCCCCTGAACGGGCTCAGCGCAGCGTGTAGGCGAGGCGGAAGCTGCGCACCGCCCCGGCGAAGATGTTGGGCTCGACGTCGGGCTCGCTCACCACGCGCAAGTCGGTGACCCGCTGCGACAACTGTCCGAACACGTTGGCCAGCGTGGTGCGGGCGACGTGCGTGCCCACGCACATGTGCGTGCCGAAGCCGAACGCGATCTGCGGGTTGGGGTTGCGCCGGATGTCGAAGCGGAAGGGGTCGTCGAACACCGTCTCGTCGCGGTTGGCGCTGGGGTAGAGCATGATGATGCGGTCGCCACGACGGATGCCCTGACCTCCCACTTCGTCGTCGGCCACGGCCCGGCGGAACATGTTGTTGAGCGGCGTCACCCAGCGCAAGACCTCCTCGACTGCACCGGGCACCAGCGTCGGATCCGCGCTCATCGCCTCCCACTGCTCGGGGTGGTCCGCGAACGCGCGCAGCCCGTGGCTGATGGCCGTGCGCGTGGTCTCTGCGCCACCGCTGATGAACAGGCCCACCTCGTGCACGACGGCCGCCGGCGGCAGCGGCTGACCGTCAATCTCGGCGTGCACCCAGGTGCTGATGAAATCGTGAGCGGGGCACACCGCGCGCTCCTGCATGAGCGGGATGAGCGCGTTGACGAACTCCATGTTGGCGTCGATGAAGTCGGTGAAGGTCTGGCCGTCGCGTTCGCGCATGTCGATGCGCATCAGTCGCTCGCTCCAACCCTTCACGTCGCGCCACATCGTCTCCGGGTAGCCGAGGAGGCGGCACGTGAGGCGCGCCGGGAGCTGCCCCGACAGTTGCTCGACCACTTCCATCTCGCCGGCCACGAGCGCAGCATCGAGCAGCTCGGCGGTGAGCGCCTCGATCTCGGGCTTGCGCGTCGCGATCGCAGCGCCGGTGAGGTCGCCCTGCACGAGCAGGCGCTGCTGGTGGTGGCGCGGATCGTCCTGGGCGATCATGTTGATCTCGTCGGGCGCCCAGATCGCGCGGTAGCCCTGGCTGCTCGCGAACACCTGGCTGCGACGCTCGACGTCCTTCAGATCGGCATGGCGGGTGATGCCCCACAGGCCGTTGCGATGGTCGCGGTAGACGGGCTCGTTGGCGCGCATCCAGGTGAACGCGGCATGCATGCGTTCGCGGTCCTGGTAGAAGAACGGATCGAGCAGGTCGACGGTGAGGCGGTCGGTGGTGAGGCGGTCGGTGACGGGTGCGCTCATCACGTCATCGAACCACACACCCCCACCACCCATCGACCCGAGTGGGTGAGCGCCACCCGAGTGCCGGAACCCCACCCGAGTGGGCACTCGCACCCCGAGGCGCGAGTACCCACTCGGGTCAGGTGTGCTTGTTGCCCCAGTGGTCCCAGTGCGTGACCGCCGCAGCAGGCTTGCGCGGTGCCACGCCGAAGTTGCCCGCCGGATACCCGACCGGCACCAGCGCGGCGATCTCGAAGCGCGGGCTGCCGTCGGCACGCGAAGGCACGCCCAACAGCGCGAACGCCTCGGCCGCGTGGATGCGCACCACCGTGGTGAGCGCCGTACCCAGGCCCAGCGCCCGGGCAGCGACGCAGAAGTTCTGCACGGCCGGGTACACGCTGGCGTCGAGGCGACCGATGTCCATGTGGCCCTCGGCGTCATCGGCGCCCCACGGGATGATCGGCTGCAGGAACAGCACGATGGCCGGCACCTCCCCGAGGTGGTCGGCGAGATGGCGGCTGGCGTCGCGCGTGCGCCGCCACGCGGCAGCCTTCGCCTCGTCGTCGAACGCGGCCTCGCCGGGCAGTGCCGCCTCGTAACGGTGGTACGCACGCTGGTACAGCGCACCGAGCGAGCGCTTCACGTCAGGGTCGGTGATCACCACGTACTGCTGCGGCTGCACGTTGCCGCCACTCGGCGCCTGCTGCGCGGCTCGGAGGCAGGTCTCGATGTCGGCCGGGTCGACCGGCCGGTCGCTGAACCGCCGGATCGCCCTCGTCGTCATCAGCGCATCGATCACATCGATGGTGTCCATCGTCATCTCCCCTCGAAGTGGGCCGGGCGTCGCTCGCGCATCGCGTCGATGGCCTCGGCGTGGTCGCGCGACAGGAAGCACGGGATCTCGAGCGCGGTCGACAGGTCGAAGCTGGTCAACAGCACCTGCTTGAGCTGCGCGTTGACCGCCAGCTTCGTGCCCTTCACCGCGAGGGGCGGCTGTGCGGCAAGCCGCCGCGCCCACGCCATCGCGCGTTCGTGCACCGCGGCGGGCTCGCACACCTCCGCGGCCACACCCCACCGCAACGCCTCGGCCGCCGTGAGCGGCTCACCCAGCAGCAGGTGGCGCTTCGCCGCCAGCGGTCCGAGCAGCAGCGGCCACACCACGGCGCCGCCATCGCCGGCGACGAGCCCCACGTTGACGTGGGGATCCACGATCACGGCGCGCTCGCTCATCACCACGAGGTCGCACAGCAGGGCGATCGACGCACCGAGACCCGCCGCCGACCCGTTGAGCCCGCAGACGATGGGCACCTCGATGTCGAGCAGGTCCCAGATCATCTGCTTCGCCGTGCGTCGCAAGCCGTCGAGCTTCGCCGTGTCGCGCAGCGCCGGGAACCAGGCGAAGTCGCCGCCTGCACTGAACGCACGGCCTTCGGCGGTGAGCACGATCGCGCGCGCCCCGGGGTCGCGGCGCAGCATGGAGAACAGCTCGGCGAACTCGTCGTGCAGCAGCTCGTCGACTGCGTTGATCGGCGAGGTGGGATGGCGCAGGGTGGCCACCAGCACGTCGTCGTCGTGGGTGAGCGTGAACGCCTTCATCGCGTTCACCGTAGCCCCAGCAGCACCGGCGGCCGTCGGCCGGCGTCAGATCATCGAGGATTCGATGTCGAGGCCGAACAGGTGCTTGCCCATCGTCTCGTACAGCCGGGGCGCAACCATGATGTGCTGCGTGGCCACGTGCACGTCGCGCAGGCAACGCTGCAGCGGGCTGGTCTCGAACACCGACGTGCCACCGCCCATGGTGTAGGCGATGTCGACGGCCCGTGCCGCGCTCTCGGCCGCATGGGTGCCGGCGAGGCGGATGCGCACCCGGTCGGCGACCTCCACGTGTCCACCGGCGAGCACGGTCTGCCACGCCTGCTGCACCTCGCCGTACAGGTACGCACGAGCGGCGCCCAGCGTTGCCTCCGCCTTCGCCAGGTCGGTCTGGTTGGTGCCCACCTGGGCTATGGTGCGCTGGCTGAACTGGGGGCGCTTGTCGACGCCGAGCGCGATGATCTCGTCGATCGCCCGCCGCGCGATGCCCAGCGCGACCGAGGCCACGCCGATGGCCAGCAGCGTGAAGTTGGGGAAGGCGGCGAGCGGCGTCTCGACGAAGCGGCGGCCCGACGCCGGCACCACGCTGCGCCCCATGGGCACGAGCGCGCCGCTGACGCTGAAGTCGCCCGACCCGGTGCCGCGCAGCCCGCTGGTGTGCCACGTGTCGTGGAACTCGACGTCGGCGACGGGGAAGAACATCACGTGCTGCGAGCCGTCGTCGGCGCGGGCACCGCCCACGATCCACTGGCAGTGCTGGGTGCCGCTGCCCCACATCCACCGCCCGTCGACCGACCAGTGCCGGCCCTGACCCGTTGCCGTGCCGTTGGGGGCGAACACTCCCCCGGTGATCACCGAACGGTCGCTGAAGATGGCACCGGCGAACTCGGGCTCGAGGAACGTGCTGAGCGACGAGGTGGTGCTGGCGATCATGCAGCACCAGCCGGCAGCGCCGTCGGCCACGGCAACCGTCTCCATGCACTGCATCATGGTGAGCGGGTCGGCCTCGGGACCGCCGTAGACGGCCGGCACAGCCATGCGCATCAACCCTGCATCGCGCAGCGCGACCACCACCGGCTCGGGCAGCCGCCGGATCTTCTCGCCGTCGTCGGCGTGCGCCCGCACGACTTCGTCGACGCCGCGCGCCGCGGCCAGCAGTTGCTCGTTCATGACCGCGCTCCATTCGGTACCCGCTGCGCCTCGGCCCAGCTGAGGCCCTTGGTGACATCGACGTCGTGCGGCAGGCCCAGCACTCGCTCGGCGATGATGTTGCGTTGCACTGCCCACGTACCGCCGCCGATGGTGAGGGCCTGGCTGAACATGAAGCCGTGATACCAGCTCGGATGGTCCAGGTCGTCGACCGCGCCCTGCTCGGTGAGCACACGGCCGTCTCGCTCGGGCTGGTAGTCGCGCCCGTCGCCGGCGGACAGCATCGCATCGCACCCGATGGCCGCGCGGGCGAGGGTCATCACGTGCTGGCCGTGCTCGTCGGCGAGCAACTTGCGGATGCTGGCCTCGGGCCCGGGCTCCTGCCCCTTCAGCGATGCGGAGAGGGTGCGGATGCGGATGAGGTCGAGCAGCACGTGTTCGGTGTACACCTTCGCCGCCTGTTGACGGAGCACCGGGTGCTCGAGCGGGCCCGCGGCGCGCAACGTGTCGATCAGCTCCAGCCCGGTGGGCCCGTTGCCCCACAGCACCCCACCGGTGCTGAGCGACACTCGCTCGTTGCCCAGGGTGACCTTGGCGAGACGCCATCCGTCGTGCAGCTGCCCGACCAGGTTCGCGGCGGGGATGCGCACGTCGGTGAAGAACACCTCGCAGAAGTGATGACCGCCGGTCATCTCGGTGATGGTTCGCACCTCGATGCCGGGCAGGTGCATGGGACAGATGAAGTAGCTGATGCCCTTGTGCTTGGGAACCGACGGGTCGGTGCGGGCGATGAGGATGCCGAAATCGGAGTGCTCAGCGGCGGTGGTCCAGATCTTCTGCCCGTTGACCACGAACTCGTCGCCGTCGCGCACGGCACGGGTGCCGAGGTTGGCCAGGTCGCTGCCGCTCTCGGGCTCGCTGAACAACTGGCACCAGAACTCGTCTCCCGCCAGCATCGGCCACAGGTACCGGTCCTTCTGCGCCTGCGTACCGCCGACCAGGATGGTGGGACCGCCCCAACCGGTGCCCATCGGATTCATCGGCAGCCGCACGCCGGCAGTCGTGAGCTCGTCGTCGATGATGAGCTGGTGGATGGCATCGGCGCCGAGGCCCCACGGTGGTGGCCAGTGCGGTGCCACGTACCCGGCTTCTGCCAGTTGCCTGCCGGTGGGAAGGGGGTGCTCGGCCAACCAGCTGCGCACCGTCAGGCGACGCGGATCGTCGTCGGCCGGCAGCTGGAAGTCCATGCGGCGAAGCTACCTCGGGGCTGTCGCGCCCCGGGCACGCGACGAGGCGTTCGATCGCAGGCGGTCGATGCGCCGGTCCCACGATGCGCCGGCATCGAGCAGCCAGCCCACCGCCGATGCGAGCGGCGCGGGGTCGGCGCGGAAGCGCACCTCGCGACCGACCCGTTCCGGGACCACGAGGCCTGCTGCCTCGAGCGCCTGCAGGTGCTTGACGACGGCTTGCCGCGTGAGCGGTGACGTCGACGCGAGCACCGTGGCAGACGCCGGTCCATCGGTGACGAGGCGGAACAGCAACCGACGACGAGTGGGGTCGGCGAGCGCGCCGAACATCGCGTCGAGCGCGTGGTCGGCGGCCACCGCCGCCGCGCTCACACGCGGCACGTCGGGCGCGCGGCCAGGCACAGCAGGCACGCGCGCAGATCCCATCGCGCACCCGCGCGCAGCGGGCAGTCGGCGCACACGGCAGTGGGCCACTGCTCGGTGATGCGGAGACGCTGTCGACCATCGGGCAGGCCGACCACCTCGATGGTGACCGACGACAGCTCGTCGAGCCGGTCGCGCTCGTGCCAGTGGAGCACGATGGCGCGGCCGGGCTCGACCGAGTGCACGCGCACCAGCCGGGCGACGCCATCGTCGACGAGCTCACCCTCGGCGCCGGTTTCCACGGGCATGTCGCCGCTGTCGACGAGCCACTGTCGCCATCCCTCGGCGGTGCCGACGAGCGCCCATGCCTCGTCGGCTGTCATATCGAGCTCGACCTCGCGGGTCACTTCCATCGGCGCGTCCATGGGGGCACGCTACGCGATGCACACGCGAGATGCAACGCAATGGTTGCACCTCGTTGACGGGCTCGCTATGGTGCGAGGTGCAACCAATGAGTTGCACCACCGAGTCATGCTCCAGGAGGCCCCGTGCTGATCCCCACCGTCATCGAGACCACGAATCGGGGCGAGCGCGCCTACGACATCTACTCGCGGCTGCTCGTCAACCGCATCGTCTTCCTCGGCTGCGCCATCGACGACCAGGTGACCAACCTGATCATCGCCCAACTGCTGCACCTCGAGAGCGAGAACGCCGATCGCGACATCGCGCTCTACATCAACAGCCCCGGCGGCGACATGAACGGGTTGTTCGCCATCCACGACACCATGCGCTACATCGCCCCCGACGTCGCCACCATCTGCGTCGGCCAGGCCGCGTCGGCAGCAGCGGTGCTGCTGGCCGCGGGTGCTCCCGGTAAGCGCTTCGCGCTGCCGAACGCCCGCGTGCTCATCCACCAGCCACACGGCGGCGCGCAGGGCCAGTCGACCGACATGGAGCTCGCCGTGGCCGAGATGGTCGAGATGCGCCGGCGCATGGTCGAGATCCTCGTGCTGGCCACCGGTCAGCCGGCCGAGCGCATCACCGCCGACATCGACCGCGACTACATCGTGCGCGGCGACCAGGCCCTGCAGTACGGCCTCGTCGACCACATCATCGACCGCCGCCAGATGCTCGGCGCAGGCATCGCGATCCCCGCACTCAGCGCCTGACCGAGGGGGCGCCCCTCGATCACGGTGAGTACGGTTCCAGGGTGATGACTGCAGGTTGGAACTTCGCCGAGATCTGGGAGCACAACGCCGATCGCTTCCCCGACGCCATCGCCCAGGTGCAGGGCGACCGCACGTACACGTGGGCCGAGTTCGACCAGCGGGCCGACGGCGTGGCCGCCACGCTGCTGGCGGCCGGCGCGCAGCACCAGGACAAGGTGGCCCACTACCTGTACAACTGCCCCGAGTACATGGAGAGCATGTTCGCCATCTACAAGGCAGGTCTCGCCCCGGTGAACACCAACTACCGGTATGCCGACGACGAGCTGGCGTACCTGTGGGACAACGCCGACGCGGTGGCGGTGGTGTTCCACGGCACGTTCACCGAGCACTGCGAGCACGTGCGCCCACGGCTCAGCCGCATCCGGACCTGGTTGTGGGTCGACGACGGCCATGGGCAGTGCCCCGACTGGGCAGTGCCGTACGAGACGGCGGCGGCATCGGCCACGGGGCGCACCATCCCGTCGTGGGGCCGCAGCCCCGACGACCTGTACATGCTCTACACGGGCGGCACCACCGGC
>PMCN01000166.1 GCA_003154135.1 Acidimicrobiaceae bacterium | reverse complement strand
ATCGCCGCCGTCCACGCAGCGATCGACCAGGCGGAGGCCGACGACACGATCGGCGCGGTGGTGCTGCACGGCCGGCCCGGCCGGTTCTGCGCCGGCTTCGACCTCGGCGTGATGCGCGGCGGCGATGTCGGCGCCGTCATCTCGCTGGTCAGCGACGGGGGCGAGCTGGTGCGCCGGTTGTACGGCTCGCCGGTGCCGGTGGTGGCCGCGTGCACCGGTCACGCGCTTGCCGCGGGTGCGTTGCTCCTGCTCGCTTGCGACGTGCGCATCGGGGCCGACACCGACTGCAAGATCGGCCTCAACGAGGTGGCCATCGGCATGGTGCTGCCGGGCTGGGCGCTCACCATCTCGCAGGATCGGCTGAGCAAGCCCCGTCTGCAGCGCGTGGTGGCCACCGCGATGGTGACCGATTCGTACGGCGCCGTGCAGTCCGGGTTCCTCGACGAGGTGGTGCCCGAGGCCGAGGTGCTCGACGCCGCCATCGCCCATGCCCACACCCTCGCCGCACTGTCGGGACGCGCCTATGCCGGCACGGTGCTCGCCCTACGCGGCGGCGTGCTCGAGCGCATGGCCGCGCAGCTCACCGCCGACCGCGAGCTGGGGTCGTCGCCGCTCGCCTGAGCCGTCAGCGCAACAGATCGGCCAGCCGCGCTGCCGACGTGATGTTGCGCGTGGTGCAGGGTTGTCCGAGCAGCTTGGGCAGCTTCGGGAGCGTGACCTTCGAGTCCATCGTTCGGCCGTCGATGAGCCAGTGCACATCGCGTCCACGGAGAACGAACCGGTCGACGTCGGTCGCGAGCGCCGGCAGGTCGACGGAGGGCATCGCCGCGCAGAACACCACGTAATGAGTCGCGCCGTCGGCGATCGGTCCGAACGGTCGCAGGTCGACCGAGGCGAGCAACTCGCCGGCCGGCCGCACGAACGTGGGCACCGGCCAACCGAGTGCGGCCCCGAGGCCGTCGGCCAGGTGCCGTGCGTACCCGTCGCCTCCGTCGCGCACCGTGGGTGCCGAGAACAGCACGTTGCCGCTGGCGATGAAGGTGCTCACCTCGTCGTAGCCGAGGTCCGACACCGCACTGCGCAGCCGGTCCATCGTGATGCGCCGATTGCCGAGGTTGATGCCTCCGAGGAGCGCCACGAACCGAGCCACCGACCAATCCTCGCAGACCCCACGCTGCGTCGGGCCCGCGCTCGACCTGACAACCTTGGCGGATGGACAACTTCGCTGGACGCATCGCCGTCATCACCGGTGGCGGCACGGGCATGGGCCGCGAGCTCGCCCGTCAACTGACTGCCGAGGGCTGCCACGTCGCCATGTGCGACGTGTCGGCGGAGAACATGGACGAGACGCGACAGCTGTGCCTCGCAGGTGCACCGGCCGGTACGCGGGTCACCACCTTCGTTGCCGACGTGTCGAACGAGCAGCAGGTGCTCGCCTTCCGCGACTCGGTCGTCGCCGAGCACGCCACCGACCACATCAACCTGTTGTTCAACAACGCCGGCATCGGCGGCGGCGGCAGCTTCGTCAGCGACCCGCGCAGCGAGTGGGAGACCACGTTCAACGTGTGCTGGGGCGGGGTGTACCTGAATGCCCGCGCGTTCATGCCGTTGCTCGTTGCATCCGACGCAGGCCACATCGTCAACACCAGCAGCGTCAACGGCTTCTGGGCGTCGCTCGGCCCCGACATCCCGCACACCGCGTACAGCGCGGCGAAGTTCGCGGTGAAGGGCTTCACCGAGGCACTGATCACCGACCTGCGCATCAATGCGCCGCACGTGAAGGCCTCGGTGGTCATGCCCGGTCACATCGGCACGTCGATCGTCATCAACTCCGGCAAGTTCTTCCACCGCGAGCCCAAGGAGCTCACCAGCGAGCAGCTGGCCGATGTGCGCGAGCGCCTCGCCAAGCGGGGGATGGACGTCAGCGGTGCCAGTGACGACGACCTGCGCGTGGGCATGCAGATGCAGGCCGAGATGTTCCGCGATGCTGCGCCCACCACAGCCGCCCAGGCAGCGACGATCATCCTCGACGGCGTGCGCGCCGAGCGTTGGCGCATCCTGGTGGGCGACGACGCGGTCGGTCTCGACGAGTTGGTGCGCGAGCACCCCGTCGACGCGTACGACGCCGTCTTCCGCACGCACCTGAAAGCACGCGGCCTGTTCTCGTTCGCCACCGACTGAGGTCACTCACCATGTGACCAACGTCCCGGGTCGGACGGGCCATGAGGCGCCTACCGTCAAGCGTGCAGAGAGAGTGGCAACAGGGCCAGTCTCCGGAAGGAGGCGGAACGTGTCGCACAAGCACGCCGTTGTTTGGCTGGATCATCTTCGTGCCGTCGTCATCGACTTCTCCGTCGACGAGGATCACCGGCACTTCGTTGCGAGCAACACCGCGCAGCGCCAGGTGCACCGCAAGGCAGGTCCGATGGACAGTGGCAAGGCGTCCCGGGGCGCCAAGAAGCCCGAGGACCCTGCGTTCTTCGACGAGGTCGTCGCCGCCATCGGTGACGCACGAGAAGTGCTCGTCGTCGGACCCGGCCAGGCCAGGACGGCGTTCAAGACAGACCTCGATCGCCGTCACCCGAATGTGGCTGCTCTGGTCGTGGCCGTCGAGCCGATGGACCACCCGACCGTCGACCAGCTGCTGGCATACGCCCGCAAGTACTTCAAGCGCATCGACGCGCTCCGCGGCGACGGCTGACCACTTGCGACGGTCGAGGTTGACCGATCTGGTCGGCCGATCCGGTTGACTGGCGCGCGTGCGCTACTCGACCATCGTCGAATGCTCCATCGGGGTGGCCGGCACCCCCAAGCGGTCCGAGAAGATCGCCCGCCTCGCCGCGCTGGTCCGCGACGTGACGCCGGCCGACGTGCCCACCGTGGTGGGTCTGCTCGTGGGCGAGCCCCGTCAGGGGCGCATCGGAGTGGGCTGGGCCACGTTGCGCGACGCCAGGGTGGCGGCCTCGGCCGAACCGAGCGTCACCGTGCGCGAGCTCGACGAGGTGATCGACCGGTTGGCGCGCACGGCGGGCGAAGGATCACAACGAGCCCGCGAGGCGATGCTGGTCGATCTGCTGTCGCACCTCACCGAGGCCGAACAGCATCATGTGGTGCGGCTGCTCGGCGGCGAGCTGCGCCAGGGTGCCAACGACGGCGTGGTGAGCGACGCCGTCGCGAAGGCGGCGGGCGTCCCCGCCAGCGAGCTGCGCCGCGCGGCCATGCTGCTGGGCGACCTCGGAGCTGCGGCCCAGCGCGCACTGGCGGGCGAACCGCTCGACATCGGACTCACCCCGGGCGTGGGCGTGCAGCCGATGCTCGCGGGCACCGCCTCATCGGTGGCCGACGCGCTCACCCTCACCGGCCCCGCCAGTGTGGAGTGGAAGCTCGACGGGGCTCGCGTGCAAGTGCACCGCGATGGCGACGACGTGCGCGTGTTCACGCGCAGCCTCCACGAGATCGCTGCGCGTGTGCCCGAGGTGGTGCAGGCCGTGCTGGCGCTGTCGGCACCACAGCTCGTGCTCGACGGTGAGGCACTCGGCCTCGATGCCGACGGCAACCCGTTGAAGTTCCAGGACTCGATGAACGCTCGGACGGCGCTGCGCCCGTTCTTCTTCGACGTGCTCCACCTCGACGGCGTCTCGCTCATCGACGAGCCGCTCTCGGCGCGCAAGACCGCGTTGGAGCACGCCGTCCCGGCGTCGCTGCGGTTGCCCACGCTCGACACGGTCGATGCCGACGAGGCCGAGCGCTTCGCCCGCCAGGCGCTGGCGGCCGGCCACGAGGGCGTGATGGTGAAGGCGCTCGACTCGCCGTACCAGGCCGGTCGACGCGGCGCCACGTGGCGCAAGGTGAAGCCGGTGCACACGCTCGACCTCGTCGTGCTCGCAGCCGAGTGGGGCCACGGTCGCCGTCAGGGCTGGCTGAGCAACCTGCACCTGGGCGCGCGAGGCGACGACGGCACGTTCGTCATAGTGGGCAAGACCTTCAAGGGCCTCACCGACGAACTGCTGCGCTGGCAGACCTCTGCACTGCAGGCCATCGCCATCGCCACCGACGGGCACGTGCAACACGTGCGGCCCGAGCTCGTGGTCGAGATCGCGGTCGACGGGGTGCAACGCAGCACGCGCTACCCGGGTGGCGTGGCGCTGCGGTTCGCCCGCGTGCGTCGCTACCGGCCCGACAAGGTGGCCGCCGAGGCCGACACGATCGACCACGTGCGCGCGATGCTCTAGGGGAGACGTCGCCCGCGGGTAGGGTCGCGCGCTGCATGGCAACGTTGCGGTTCAGCTTCGGCACGATGGGCTCCGGCAAGAGCACGATGGCGCTCCAGATCCACCACAACCTCGCCAGCCGCGACCTCTACGGACTGCTGCTCACCACCCTCGATCGTGAGGGTGCGCAGGTCACCAGCCGCCTCGGAGTGGCCGCCGAAGCCATCGAGGTGGTGCCCGATCTCGACATCTACAAGCTCGCCGTGAGCTCGTGGCCCCTGCACTACATGGTGTGCGACGAAGCGCAGTTCTACACGGCCGAGCAGTGCGACCAGCTGGGCCGCGTGGTCGACGATCTGGGCGTCGACGTGTTNNGGCGAGCTGTTCGAGGGCACCAAGCGCCTGCTCGAGATCGCCGACGAGCGCGTGCCCATGCAGGTCGAGGCGCGTTGCTGGTGCGGTGCACGTGCCACTCACAACGCCCGCGTCGTCAATGGTGTCATCACCTACGTCGGCGAGACCGTGGTGGTGGGCGACACCGGCGAGCACAGCGAACAGCCGCTGTTCGGCGACACCGTGCGCTACGAGTTGCTGTGCCGTGCGCACTACCGAGCCGGCGAACTGGGGAACTGACCATGGCGTTCGGCCAGTCGGGGCCGCCCGCCTCGCCCAAGCAGATCGCCTACCTCGAGGCGCTGGTGGAGAAGGCGGGCTTCGCATCGTTCCGCGACGCGCGGCGCCCGATGGGGCTCACCCAGCGCCAGGCCGGCGGGAAGTTCACCAAGCAGGAGGCCTCCGAGCTCATCGACCGCCTGGTCAACGGCGAGATCGCGCCCCCGCCCGATGCCGAAGCCGCGGCGGCCGACGAGAAGTCGGCCCACGCCCAGTCGGTGCTGCTGCGCGGCATGCCCGCGCAGCTGCTGGCCGACGAACTGCTGCGCCGCGGCTGGACCGTCACCGAGCCCGGCTGACCGGTCAGTCGCCGGGGGTGCCGAACAGTCCGTTGTGGAAGTCGCGGAACGCCTGGCGCAGCTCCGCCTCGTCGTTCATCACGAACGGGCCGTAGCGGGCCACGGGCTCACCGATGGGCAGGCCGGTGAGCACGATGATCTCGCTGCTCGGAGCGCCGCCGGTGAGTGTCAGGGTGTCGGCGTCGCCCTCGCGGCCCACCACGGCGAGAATGCCCTCGTCGACGGTGGTGCCGTCGATGGAGAAGGAGCCGGTCATCGGGTAGGCGAGCACCACGTGACCCGCCGGGAGCGTGGTGCTGACCGTGGCGTCGGCCGCCAGCGTGACGTGGGCGTACGAGATGGGCGTGTGAGTGCTGCCCGGTCCCTGCAGGCCGAACAGGTGGCCGGCGATGACCCGCACGGTGGCGCCGGGTTCGTCGCGGCGGGCGTTGGCGTCAGCACGCAGGTCCTGGTACTTCGGCGCGGTCATCTTCTCGGCGGCAGGCAGGTTCACCCACAGCTGCAGGCCGTGCGTGGTGCCCCCGGCGGCCTGGGCGGCAGCGCTCGGGCCTTCCTTGTGCAGCACACCGGAGCCGGCGGTCATCCACTGGGTGTCGCCGGCGCTCATGTACCCGTGGTTGCCCATCGAATCGCGGTGCTCGGCGTCGCCCTCCAACAGGTAGGTGACGGTCTCGAACCCGCGGT
>PMCN01000075.1 GCA_003154135.1 Acidimicrobiaceae bacterium | reverse complement strand
CGGCAGCTCTGGGCGGGTAGCGGTCCGGGCGGCAACCACCGGGCCATGCTTTCGGGCCGAGGTCTACATGGGCAGAAGCAACTCGTAGAAGTCTTTGCCGGGTCCATCGAAACGCCGGACGACGGTGAAGCCGGCTGAGAGGCAGAGTCGCGTCGACCGTTCGTTGAACGATGCGATAGCGGTACGGAAGTGCGTCGGGCTGAAAGTCGCTCGCGCGAAGTTGATGATGTCTGGGAAGAGCCCCGTGGCGATGCCAACGCTCAGCCGGTCTGGTCGGACACCGCCACCGATATCCAGGACGCCGTCGACTGCCTCCTGCCCTGCGACCCGAGCTTCCGGGCCGAAGCAGCAGAACCCAATCACCTCGTCCTGCTCTCCGGCGACGATCGCGTAGTAGCCGTATCCGTTGTCGTCGACAGCGAGGTAGTCCTCGAAGTGCGTCGGGTCGCCGTCGTACCAGTCGTACGGCGGCTCGTAGGCCCACGACGCCACGGCATAGGCCTCGCCTTCACGAAACGGACGGATCACTACCTCAGCCACAGTCTCAGCTTGCCACCTGTCGCAATTCATGAGGATCGTGTCCGAGTAGCGCCGAACGCCCCGAGCGAACAGCGAGAACAGCGAGCAGAGCGGCAGGTGTGCGTGGTCAGTGCATCCTCCATGGACGACTCTTGACCGCGCCCGCCGTCGCAACCACGCCGCCGAGCAGCAACATCACGCCGACAACCGAGACATACCAAGGTCCAAGCACGATCAAGCCGATTCCCACTCCAACAAGGCCAAGCAAAGTCACGACGATGGCGAATCCCACTCGGAACTCGATGGACCAACGCCACAACGGATCGAGGTCCCGCACGGCGGCTGCAGAACGCACTTCTTGCTCCGCTATGGAGGCGTCGTACGCACGCTGCCACTGCGACTCTTCGTCCGGCGACGTCACCTCAGCAGCATTTCACACAAGCGACGGATGCCGACCAGATCGGCAGCTCTGCGCTACGCCGTCTGGACGTGGAAGGAGTCGAGGGCATCGGCGGGGATGCCGAGCGTTCCGTCCTCGAGCTTCACTCGCGGCAGCCGCCTCTCGTACATGGCCTGTACGACGACACGGGTAGCGACACCCAGCCGTTGTGCGGCTTCGGCAGGGAGAAGTACCTCTTGTTCGGTCATTGCACGCCCCCTTCGTCGAAGCCCAACTTATCGTGGAGCATGCGGATGACCGTCGCCAGCTCGTCCTGCAGCCCTGGCGCAGCTCCACGTTCTCGTAGCGCCAGGCGAGCGTCCTCGATCGCCTCCAACACCCGAAAGGCCTCGTCCAGCGACAACGCAACACCGCGTGGAACCGGGTCGTCGAAGGGATTGCGATCGCTCATTCGGTCAGCGTGACGGGAGGGTGTGACGGGGTTCCAAGGTGGCGCCGAATGCCCGAAGTGGCTGCCGGTGTCCAGCGCCCTATCGGCAGCTCTGGCCGTCCGTGAGCTGCTGCGGTCACGGGATGTCCCCGTAGCGGCGACAATTCGTGACCGCGCCCGATGTTGCGAAGCACCCGCACGAAGTGCTCGTTCTGTGCGCGGAAAGCAAGACCGATGGCGCGGGCTTCGACGCCAAGGGTGATGCCGTGCTCCCGTAGCACCCCGGTAGCACCAACAGCCCGGAAATGGGAAGGGGCCACCCCTCTCGGATGGCCCCTGACCTGCGTCTTTCTACGTCGGGCTGGCGGGATTTGAACCCACGACCTCTTGTCCCCCAGACAAGCGCGCTAACCAAGCTGCGCCACAGCCCGTATGTCGACGCCCGACTCTACCGACTAGATGAACAGCTGCACCACCCGGTAGCCGAGATACAGCGCGAGCAGCACCATCAGCACCTTGAAGTGCCACGGAGTCTTCGCGTCCTCCTCGTCGCCCCGGCCGCCCGCCGCGAGCTGGCGCACGTTGAGGTTCTTCGCCGTGATGGGCTGCTGGGCGGCCAGTTCACGGCCACACGACGGGCAGGTGCCGTCCTCGTGCATCGCGGAGGGCGTGTAGTACTTCGCGCAGTCCTCGCACCAGGGCATGAAGCGGTCCTACTCGCTGCGCTTGCGCACGCGCAACTTGATCGGGGTGGAGCCGAAGTTGAAGGCCTCACGGATCATGCGTTCGAGGTAGCGCATGTAGGTCTGGGGCAGTTCACGGTTGACGAACAGCGTGAACGTGGGCGGATCGGTGGCCCCCTGGAGGGCGTAGAGCACCTTGAGGCCGTGACCGGCGGGTTGCTTCTGCTGGGCGTCGGCGATCACTCGGTTGACGTCGCGGGTGGGCACACGGCGGTGGTACTGCTCGATGGCCTCCTGCAGCACGGGACGCAGCTTGTGCACTCCCTTGCCGGTGAGCGCGGAGATCTTCAGCACCGGCGCATCGCCCACGAAGTAGAGCTTGCGGCGCACCTCGATCTCGATCTCGGCGCGCTGCTCGGGATCCTCGACGAGCTCCCACTTGTTGAGCATCACCACGATGGGACAGCCCGATGCGTCGACACGCTCGGCGAGGCGTTGGTCCTGGCTGGTGACACCTTCGGTCGCGTCGATGACGAGCAGGGCGATGTCGGCATCGTCGATTGCGCGCAGGGCACGCACCATCGAGTAGTACTCGGCGCTGTCGTCGATGCGGCTGCGGCGGCGCATGCCGGCGGTGTCGACGTACACGATGGGGCCGTCCGGCGTCTCGACCAGGGTGTCGATGGCGTCGCGCGTGGTGCCCGCCATGTCGTGCACCACCGAACGGTCCTCGCCCACGAGGCGGTTGAAGAGCGTGCTCTTGCCCACGTTGGGACGGCCGACGATGGCCACGCGCGGCGGCGGGGTGTCGCCCACGTTCCACAGGCCAGCCCCGGCTTCGTCGACCGGGATGTCGGGCTCGGCGTCGGCGCCTCCCTGATCGGGCAGCAGGGCGACCACTTCGTCGAGCAGGTCGCCGGCACGCCGGCCGTGCAGCGCGCTGACGGGCACGGGCTCGCCGAGGCCGAGCGCCATGAACTCCCAGCGATCGTTCTCGCGACGATCGTTGTCGGCCTTGTTGGCCACGATGAGCACCGGCGACTTGATGCGGCGCAACCAGTGCGCAACCTGATGGTCGTCGTCGGTGAGGCCCACCGAGGCGTCGACCACGAACAGCACGACGTCGGCCTGTTCCACCGCCGCCTCCACCTGACGGCTCACCTTCTCGTCGAGATCGCTGCCACCCGGCAGCCACCCACCGGTGTCGACCAGCAGGAAGTGGTTGCCGAGCCAGTCGGCCTCCAGCTCCTTGCGGTCGCGCGTGACGCCGGGGTGGTTCTCGACGATGGCGGCCTGTTCGCCGATGATGCGGTTGAACAGCGTGCTCTTGCCGACGTTGGGTCGGCCGACGATGACGACGGTGGGGAGGCTCATGCGGGCTCCAGGATCGGGGCGCCCAGCGCGCGGCGCAGCGAGATGCCGTCGGTGGGCACCACTTCCACTGGTCGCGGCAGATCGCCGATGGTGAGCCCGTCGAGGAAGCGGCCTTCGCTGAGGCACACGTCGGGCAGGAGGTAGCGATGACCGGAGGGCTCGTCGGCGAGGGTGCGGGCCAGGTCGGCGCCCACCATCAGGCCGGTGACCGAGGTGTTCCCGCCGAAGAACTCGTTGCGCACGGGCACGACACGCACGTCGTGCCGGCCGAGGGTGGCGACCAACGGTGCGATGATGCGCGCCCCGTATTCGCCGGTGAGGATGCCGACCGGAGCATCGCGACGGGGCGTGAGCTGCACGCCGGTCGCGCCGCCGTTGCTATCGCCGGGCTCGTTGCCGTGGCAGCCTCGCAAACCGGTGTCCCCGGCCGGGTTGCGGGGGGCCCGATAGCCCTCCGCCGGTGCGCCGTCGACCCAGGCGAAGAAGCCGCTCTGCACGCCGACCGGCTGCGCGGCGTGGCCGGTGAACTCGGCCTCGAACGTGCGCGCCATGCCGATGCCGTCCTCGTGCATGTGGAAGCCCTCGTAGGCATCGGGCTCGGGGAACGGCAGATCGGCCATGAGGTAGTACTCGTCGGCCGCGAACACCATGCGCCGGCCGAGCACGCGCAGGAAGATCTCCTGCCAGTCGTGGATCGTGGCCACCATCGCCCTGGCCTCGTCGACCGTGTGCAGCCGCATCGCCGACTCGGCGTTGTAGCGGCTGAGGCCGAGCGGCACGACGGCCACCGACTCGAGCTCGGGGTACTCGTCGAGCACGCCCGCCATCGTGCGTTCGAACACCTCGCCGTCGTTGACACCGGGGCAGAGCACCACCTGTCCGCGCACGGTGATGCCGTGGTCGAGCAGCGCCCGCAGCCAGCGCAGGCTCATGCCTCCCCGTGGGTTCTTCAGCATGCGGCTGCGCACGTCGGGATCCGTGGCGTGGATGCTGACGTTGAGCGGCGACAGGCGCTCGGTGACGACACGTTCGAGATCGGCCTCGGTGAAACGGGTGAGTGTGGTGAAGTTGCCGTACAGGAACGACAGGCGGTAGTCGTCGTNNAAGCAGAACTCGCAGTGGTTGTCGCAGGTGCGCACGCGGTCGAACACGGCGCTCGACACCTCGGCGCCCAGCGGCTCGCCGGCCTGCTTCGCCACCTCGAGGGTGAGCTCGAGGCCGCCGCGCTGCACCTCGAGCACGACCTCGGCGTCGTCGGCGGCGAAGCGCCACTCGATGACGTCGCGGGGCACGAGACCGTTGATCGCGACCACGATGTCGCCGACGGCAACGCCGGCCCGCTGGGCAGCGGAGCCGGGCGCAACAGCGACGACGGTGGGCGATGACATGGCCCCCCAGGCTACCGGCGGGGCGTCGACGACCGCCGCTAGCCTGCCCTTCATGACCGTCGACCGGGTGCTGCTGGCAGAGCCGCGAGGCTTCTGCGCAGGCGTCGAGATGGCCATCAAGGCGCTCGCGTGGATGGTGCGCAGCTTCGACCCGCCCGTCTACTGCTACCACGAGATCGTGCACAACAAGATCGTCGTGCAGCGGTTCGAGGCGCAGGGTGTGGTGTTCGTCGACCACATCGCCGATGTGCCGGAAGGCCGTCCCATCATGCTCTCCGCCCACGGTTCGGCCCCCGAGGTCGTCGCTGCGGCCCGCGCCCGTGGCAGCTACGTGGTCGACTCGGTGTGCCCGCTGGTCACCAAGGTGCACCACGAGGTGAAGGTGCGTGCGGGCAAGGGCTACCGCATCGTGTACGTCGGCCACGAGGGACACGAGGAGGCCGTCGGCACCATGGCCGTCGCGCCCGACTCGATCAGCCGCGTCGAGAGCGTGGCCGAGGTGCTCGCACTCCCCCAGTTCGGCGAGCCCGTCGCGCTGCTCGCGCAGACCACGCTGTCGCACCGCGACTGGAGCGACGTNNACCAACCGCCAGTCCGCGCTCATGGCGATGGCACCGCGATGCGACGCCATCGTGGTGATCGGCTCCTCCAACTCGTCCAACACTCGGGCGCTCGAGAAGCTGGCCCTCGAGGCCGGCTGTCCCCAGGTGTTCCGGGTGAACAGCGTCGACGAGCTTCCGCGGGGACTCGCCGGCACCGTGGGGGTCACGGCAGGAGCATCGGCACCCGAGGAGCTGGTCGAGGCCATCATCGCCTTCCTCCATCCGGCGCTGGGTGTCGAGGTGGTGCGCGTCACCGAGGAGGACGAGTACTTCCCGCCGCCACGCAACATCCGCGAGCTCCAGGCGGCCATCGGCGTGGCAGCTGCGGCGATGCTCGGCGGACCCATCGACGTCTCGGCGGCGTTCGACGACCGCGGCCTCGCCGCCAGCGATGTGCTCGCGACGCTGCGCGCTTCCTAACCTCTGGCGCATGCTCTCCCCCACCGGCGAATCCATCCGACTGTTCCTCCACGTGCTGGCTGCATCGGTGTGGGTGGGTGGCCAGATCGCGCTCGCCGGCATGGTGCCTGCCGTGCGTCGGTCACACCCACAGGTGACCAAGGTGCTGGCGCAGGCGTTCGCACGTGTGGCGTGGCCCGCCTTCGGCCTCACGCTGCTGACGGGCATGTGGAACCTGATGGCCGTCGACATCACCAACACCAGCTCGGCCTACCAGGCCACGCTGCTGCTCAAGATCGCAGTGGCCATCGCCTCGGGTGCCTTCGCCGCCGTTCACGCCGTCGGCAAGAGCAAGGCGGCGCTGGCCGTGGGAGGCGCACTCGGTGCGCTCTGCGCGATCGGTGCGATGTTCCTCGGTGTGGTGCTCACCTCTGCCAGTTGATTCCGGACCCAGCGGCTCGCACCGCTGGTTGATGCCGCTTCCCCCCGAAAGGGCATAGGGTCGGTGGTGGAGGTATCACCGTGGCCATCGTCTGGACCGGGATCGCTGTGCTGCTGATCGCGCTCGAGCTGCACCATCTGCAGTTCTTCTTCGTGTTCGCGGCCGGCGGGGCCGCCGGTGCCGCTGTCGTGGCGCTCATCGCCCCCCACCACTTCGCGATCCAAGTCGGTGTCGCGTGCGCCGTGTCCGTGTTGGGCATCGCCCTCGTGCGTCCCTACCTCAGGAGGGTGTACGCCCGCCGTGGGCCTGGCTTGAGGGTCGACGGCGTGCACGGCGGCCTCGTCGACACCCGAGGCGTCACCCTCGACGAAGTGCGCACCGACCACCTCGGCCACGTCCGCATCCTGGGCGAGAAGTGGCTTGCCGTTCCCTGGAACGACGAGACCATCCAGCCCGCCACCCCGGTCATCGTGACCGCGGTGAGTCGAACAACTCTGACAGTGCGAGCTGCAGACCAAGCAACGGAGTCCTCATGATCGCGCTCAGTTCCCTGTCAGTCGGCGGCATCGTCATCGCCATCATCATCCTGTTCATCCTGCTCATCATGTTGAAGAACATGGTCAACATCGTGCAGCAGGGCGAGGTGGGCGTGGTGAAGCGCCTCGGCGAGTACCGCAAGACCCACGAGCCGGGCCTGGTCATCATCGCCCCCTTCATCGACGGCCTGCAACGCGTCGACATGCGCGAGATCCCGGTGCCCGGCGATCGCCAGGAAGTGATCACTCGCGACAACGTGGTGGTCACCGTCAANNGAGCGCGAGCGCATCAACACCGACGTGCAGTCGCAGATGGAAGCAGTGACCGACAAGTGGGGAATCCGCATCGCCCGCATCGAGATCGTCGAGATCACCCCGCCGCCGAAGATCCTCGAGGCGCTGGCCCTGCAGAAGCAGGCCGATCAGGAGAAGCGCGCCAAGATCCTGCAGTCCGAAGGCTCGCAGCAGTCGGCCATCAACATCGCCGACGGCGCCGCCAAGGCCGCCATCCGTGCCGCCGAGGGCGAACGGGAGGCTGCCATCCTGCGCGCCGAAGGCAACCGGCAGGCCTTCATCCTCGAGGCCGAGGGCCGCGCTCAGGCCATCACCAGCGTGTACCAGTCGATCCGCGACGCAAACCCCGACCCGTCGCTGATCGCCATCCTGCAACTCGACACGCTTGCCAAGTTCGCCGACAGCAGCAACACCAAGATCGTGGTGCCGTTCGAGAGCGCCGCCCTGCTCGGTGCCGCGCAGGCACTGCGCTCCGTGCTCGACGCCGTCCCCACCACCTGACGACGCCGGCCGCGCTCCGGGCCGCGTTCTGGCCGCGTTCTGGGCAGGATTCCCGACGGATTCCGGCGGAGATCCTGCCCAGAAGTGCTTTTGGCGGGATTCCTACCCAGAAGCCGAGGGGCCTACTTAATTTCGGGGCACCTTGCTCCAGGGGACGTCGCGGTCGACGCGCACGTCGCCGGGGAGGCCCAACACGCGCTCGCCGAGGATGTTGAGCATGACCTCGGTGGTGCCGCCCTCGATGCTGTTGGCGCGGCTGCGCAGGAACGCCTTCTGCGGGGTGGCGTACTCCATCGCATGCTCGGGGCGCACCATGGCGTAGCTGCCGTAGAGCAGTGCGTCGGCGCCCATGAGGTTCATGAGGCTCTCGTAGATGTCCTTGTTGAGGTTGGCGCCGGCCATCTTGCTGATGCTGCCCTCCGGACCCGGGTCGCCCATCTTGCGGTTGTTGTTCGCACGGATGTTGGTGAGGCGCAGCAGCTCGGCACGGATCCAGAGCTGCATCACCTCGTCGCGGGTGGCGGGGTCCTTGCGCCACTCGGGCGCCTCCACCCACGCCTTGACGAGGTGGGCGATGGTGCCCGACCCGCGCTGGGGAATGGTGCCGCCGATGGACTGGCGCTCGTTCATGAGGGTGGTGAGCGACACCCGCCATCCATCGCCCGGCTTGCCCAGCATCTCCTTCTCGGGGATGCGGGTGTCGGTGAAGAAGACCTCGTTGAACTCGGCCTCACCGGTCATCTGACGCAGCGGCAGGGTCTGCACCGTCGCGTCGTGCATGTCGACGACGAACGCGGTGAGGCCCGCGTGCTTGACGGCCTCCGGATCGGTGCGCACCACGAGCAGGCCCCAGCGCGACAGGTGGGCGAGGGTGGTCCACACCTTCTGGCCGTTGACGATCCACTCGTCACCGTCGCGGACGCCCTTCGACGAGAGGCCGGCGAAGTCGGAGCCGCTGCCGGGCTCGCTGAACAGCTGGCACCAGATCTCCTCGCCGGTGAACAGCGGCCGCAGGTAGCGGCTCTTCTGCTCGTCGCTGCCCCACATGGCGACCGTGGGGCCGCACATGCCGTGACCGATGGGGTTGCGATAGACGGGGTTGGGCGCTCCCTCGGCGTACACGCGCTCGTTGACGAGCTTCTGCAGCTTCGGGTTGAGGCCCAGACCGCCGTGCCCCTCGGGGAAGTTCACCCATGCCAGTCCCTTGTCGAACTGCGCGCCGAGGAACGTGACCGCGTCGACCTGCTGAGGGGGGAACTCGGTGAGCAACTGGTCGACCAGGTCGCTGACGCGCTGCTCGTCGGCGGTGAGGGTGGACTCGGTGAGGGTCATCGTGGATCTCCTGTGAGCACGTGGCCGGGCAGTCCGGCACTCGCTGACGTGGCCGGTTCGACGTTACCGGCCGGCCGTCGACGGTGCCGAACCCGAGCGGGTCAGCGACGCCGCAGCGTGAGCCCCGGCGTGCCCTCGAGGCGGTCGGCAGCAGCCGCTCCGTCGTCGGGATCGATGCCGAGCACGATCGACAGGAACGCCCACGTGGCCTCCACCTGGGCAGCGGCCACGGTGCGCCACGGGCGGGCGTGCGGACCCACCGACCCGGCAGCCGTGCTGATGAGGTAGTCGCGCACCAGCTGGGGCAGGTCGGGAACGTGCTCGGCGAGCTCGGCGTACAACGCGATGTCGCTGATCGCCTGATGACCGGCACCGGCGAGGTCGAGGCGCCACACCGGGTGGCCGCGCAGCAGAGCCCAGGGACGGTCGGCGTCGACTGCGGCCGGGGTGACCGTGTCGAGCTCGGAGACCACCAGCAGCGTGGGCGCGACGACGCGGCCGAGCAGCGAGTCGCTCATCGTGCGCGTGTAGGCCTGGAAGCCGACGATCGCCCGCACGGCGGGATGTGCCTCGACGCCACGCGCTCCGGCCGCGGTCGCGAACGCGGTGTATGCGCCGTAGGAGTGGCCGGCGAGCACGACCTGGTCGTGCCGGATCGCATTGGCGATGTCGACGGGCACGGCCGGGTCGGCGTGCAGCAGTGCGTGCAAAACCAGGTGCGCATCGGCCACGCGGTCGACCTCGTTGGTGCGGTCGTCGCTCTGGCGACCGGTGAGCCAGTCGAACAGCGCATCGCCGGGGTGATCCGCCGACACCACCACCGCACCGCGGGCGGCGAGCGCTTCGCAGCACATGCTGTACGACATGCGCAGGCCAGTGCGGCCGTGCGAGAACAGCACCAACGGGTACTCCCCCGGATGGGCGACGGGTTCGTGCTGCGCCCACGCCGCGTCGAACGCCACACCCGGGAACACCTCGTAGCGCGACCGGGGGGCGTCGGACGGCATCGCCGGGTACCACACGTCGACCGCGAGCGAACGACCGTCGCGTCGGGGGTCGACGAGCGCGATGGTACGCCGGCCGACCGGCCGCATCGGCGTCTCGAGCGGTGGTCCGGCGGTGAGGGGGCTGGGCCGGCGGGTCATGGGGTCATCAGTTCCAGTGTCGCAGCCAGCGGGCGTACTCGCCTCGCTCGTGCTCGAGCTCGGGGAAGGCGCCGCGCAGCCGGGCGAGCACCCGCAACGGCACGGGGTCGTCCATCGCGACGAATGTGTTCTTGAGGTTGTTGAGCATGCGCAGCAGGATGGTGCGGGTGTACACGGGCTGCAGCATGCGCCGCTCGAGCGCTCCCTGCATGCCGGTGATGCGCCGCCACGCCGGCTCGATCTCCTCGGCGGTGTAGACCCGCCCACCGTGGAACGGGTCGGCGTAACGGCCGTCGCACTCGACGAGGAAGTGGCCGGGAAGGCCCACACCCTGCACCGAGACGCCCAGCCGACGACCCACCTCGATGGCGCAGACGCTGAGCGTGAGCGGGATGCCGAGTCCGCGCCGCAGCACCTGGTGCAGGTACGAGTTGCGCGGATCGCCGTAGTCGGCGCTGTTGCCGCGCAGGCGGCCGTGCGCGAAGAGCTGCTCGAGGATGCTCTCGAAGTCGGCCCGGCACGTCTCGGCCAGCCGATCGATGCCGACGACCACGTCGCCCACCTCGGTGCCGGGTTCGAACGCGGCACCGATGAGGCCCGCCATGAGGTCGAGGTGCGCCTCCGAGGCCGGTCGGTTGACCAGCGACACGAAGCGGTCCGTCGGATCCATGAGGTGACGGTACCGTCGACTACCTTCGCCTCCCATGTATCCCGGTGCGTTCCTCGACACCCAGGCCGACAAGCCCGCCATCATCATGGGCGGCAGCGGCTTCACCCAGACCTTCGCCGAGCTCGATGCCGCCGCCAACCGCGTGAGCCACCTGCTGCGCGCCGCGGGCGTGCAGCCGGGCGACCACGTGGCGGTCTGCATGGAGAACCACGACCGCTACATGGAGGTCATCTGGGGCTGCCACTACGCCGGCGCGGTGTACACCGCGTGCTCGAGCCGCCTCACGAGCGGCGAGCTCGCGTACATCATCAACGACTGCTCGGCAAAGGTCTACGTGACGTCGAAGTACAAGGCCGACCAGGCCGGCGAGATCGTCGCCGACACGCCGGGCGTGTCGCTGCGGCTGATGCTCGACGGCACCGTGCCGGGTTACGAGAGCTACGAGGCGGCGGTGCTGGCGCAGCCCACCACGCCGTTGCCCGAGCCGCGGGTGGCCGGCACCGACATGCTGTACTCGTCGGGCACCACCGGCCAGCCCAAGGGCGTCTCCCGCCCGTTCGTGGGCCTGCCGCTGCAGACAACGGCCAACGGTGTGTCGCCGCTGCTCTCGCTGCTGTTCGGCGTGAAGAACGAGAGCGTCTACCTGTCGCCGGCGCCCTTCTACCATGCAGCTCCGCTCCGCTTCTGCATGGCCGCGCAGCAGATCGGCTGCACCGTCGTGGCGATGGAGCACTTCGATGCCCAGCAGTACCTCGCGCTGGTGCAGGAGCACCGCGCGACCGTGAGCCAGGTGGTGCCCACGATGTTCGTGCGCATGCTGAAGCTGCCCGCCGAGGTTCGCGCCGCCTACGACGTGTCGAGCCTCGAGTGCGTCATCCACGCCGCCGCCCCGTGCCCGGTGCAGGTGAAGCAGCAGATGATCGAGTGGTTCGGNNGGCACCGAGGGCAACGGCTTCGTCTACTGCAACAGCGACATGTGGCTGGCCCACCCCGGCACCGTGGGCACGCCCATCGGCTGCACGCTCCACATCTGCGGCGACGAGGGCGAGGAGCTGCCACGCGGCGAGAGCGGCACCATCTACTTCGAGGGTGGCGCCACGTTCGAGTACCACAACGACAGCGAGAAGACGAGGAGCTCGCGGCACCCCACGCAACCGTGGAGCACGCTCGGCGACGTGGGCTACCTCACCGACGACAACTTCTTGTTCCTCACCGATCGCAAGGCCTACATGATCATCTCGGGTGGTGTGAACATCTACCCGCAGGAGGCCGAGAACGTGTTGGTCGGCCACCCCAAGGTGGTCGACGTCGCCGTGTTCGGTGTGCCCAACGACGACTTCGGCGAGGAGGTGAAGGCCGTCGTGCAGCCGGCCGAGATGCCGGCCACCGCCGCCGACGCCGCCGCCCTCTCGAAGGAGCTCATCGCGTTCTGCAGAGAGCACCTCGCCGACGTGAAGTGCCCGCGCACCATCGACTTCCGCGACGAGCTCCCCCGCCACCCCACCGGCAAGCTCTACAAGCGGTTGTTGAAGGACGAGTACTGGAAGGCTGCGGGCCGCTCGATCTGACGGCTCAGTGCACGCTGGCCGCGTGCAGTCGCTGGATCACGTCGGCGAGGCGCAGGCTCTCGGTGCGACCGAACAGAGGCTCGGCGCGGCCTCGCACCACGTCGTCGAAGTGACGGGCGAGGTTGGCGTAGGCGTCGGCGCCGTCGCACTCGATGTGCTCGATGCTGCCGTCGCGACGCTCGATCACCAGCTCGCTGGTCTCGAGCGGTCCCGGCGCATGCCACCCCGGCAGCGACACCTGTGCCTCGCTGGCGGCGAGCGCGAGCTGCCGGGCGGCCGGCGCGTCGAACGACACGTGGAACGACGAGCCGAACCCGGCACCCCAGTCGACCCAGCCCGTCATCGTGGTGTCGACGCCGGCCTGGTTGCGCACTGCGTTGGCCGACACGGCGACGGCATCGCGGCGGGCCATGAGCATGAACGGCGCGAGGCAGTAGATGCCAACGTCGAACAAGGCGCCGGCACCGCGTGCGTCGAGGCGGTGATCGCCGCCCGCCATGTCCATCGGCCAGCTGAACTGAGCGCGCCCCCACTGCGGCCAACCCACCGTTCGGTCGCGCACCATCTGCAGCAGCCGCTGTGCTCGGGGGTGGTGCGGCCACATGTAGGCCTCGAGCAGCGTGCGCCCCGCGGCTTCGGCATGGTCGAACAGCGCGGTGCTGTCGGCCACCGTCAGCGTGAGCGGCTTCTCGCACAGCACGTGCTTGCCCGCGTCGAGCGCCTTGTGCGTCCACTCGGCGTGCAGGTGGTTGGGCAACGGGTTGTAGACGGCGTCGACGTCGTCGCGTTCCAGCATCGCCTGGTACGGCGCCAGCGACTCGCCGTCGCGGCTGGGCTCGGCGACCACCGTGTGGCCGGCCTCGAGGAAGGCCGGGCGGAGGCTCTTGCGGTAGATGCCGCTGCTGCCACCGAACACACCCCAACGGAGAGGGCTGTCACCGGCGCTCATGAGATGACCACCATGCGAATCTCGGTCATCTCCTTCACGCTGAAGGCGGGGCCCTCGCGTGTGTTGCCGCTGTCGCGCAGGCCGCCGTACGGCTGCTGGTCGGCACGCCAGGTGGGCACCTCGTTGACCAGCACGCCGCCGTAGTCGAGCGTGCGCACCGCCTTCAGCGCCGTGCTGATGTCCTTGGTGAAGATGGCTGCCTGGAGGCCGTACTTGCTGTCGTTGGCCATGCGCAGCGCCTCGTCGAGATCATCGTAGGCAGCCACCGTGACCACGGGGCCGAACACCTCCTGCGCACACACCTTCATGTCGTGGCGGGCGTTGGTGATGACGGTCGGACGCAGCACGCCGGCGTCGTCGAGCGTGCCCCCG
Organism: Acidimicrobiaceae bacterium; assembly: GCA_003154135.1. Lineage (GTDB taxonomy): Bacteria > Actinomycetota > Acidimicrobiia > Acidimicrobiales > Ilumatobacteraceae > UBA668. Next base: position 4,556 of record PMCN01000075.1, on the reverse strand, counting down.
ATGGCCACCGTTGCACCCTGTGCCTGGGCCTCCGCGACCCACGCCGCCACTCGGTCTCGTTCGCTGCGCGAGATGAGGGCCGACACGTCGGTGGCCTCGTCCATCGGATCGCCGACCACCAGCGAGGCGACGTGCGCGACCAGTGCATCGGTGAACTGTCGGGCGATCGACGAGTGCACGAACACGCGCTGCGTGCTGATGCAGCTCTGCCCGGCGTGGCTGAAGCCGGCCACCTTGATCTTCGCCGCCGCGGACGCCCAGTCGCCGTCGGGCTCGATGATGCACGGCGCGTTGTTGCCCAGCTCGAGGCCCACGCGCTTGCGCGGCGCTCGGGCCCGGATGCTCCAGCCCACCTCGGGCGAGCCGGTGAACGTGATGAGGGCGATGTCGGGGTGGTCGACGATGGCGTTGCCGACCGTGCTGCCGCTGCCCGTCACGACGTGCAGGTAGTCGGCCGGCAGCCCGCACTCGTCGATGAGCATCCCGGCGAGCGCAAGGCTGCTGAACGGGGTCTGGCTCGCCGGCTTGAGCACCACGGGGCAGCCGGCCGCGATGGCCGGACCGAGCTTGTGCGCCACCAGGTTGAGCGGGAAGTTGAACGGAGCGATGGCGCCCACCACGCCGATGGGCACGCGCAGCGTGAAGCCGAGCTTTCCCTCGCCGGCGGGAATGGCGTCGAGCGGGATCATCTCGCCACCGAGCTTGCGTGCCTCGGCGGCAGCGAACTGGAAGGTGCCGACAGCGCGCTCGGCCTCGCCACGCGCGGTCTTGATCGGTTTGGCCGCCTCGCGGGCGATGATCTGTGCGAACTCGTCGCGCCGGGCGGTGAGGCGGGCCGCGGCCTTGTCGAGGATGTCGGCGCGCTTCCAGAGCGGCAGCGGGTGCTCGTGCAGGGCCACCTTCGCGGCGGCGACGGCCCGGTCGACGTCGGCGGTGGTCATCGCGGGGATCTCGCCGATGACGGAATCGTCGTAGGGCGAGCGGACAGTGATCGTGTCACTCATGGCACCGACGATACTGGTGGCGATGCAGCCTCGATCCCATCCGTACCTCGACTGGGACGGGCCCGTTCCGTTCGCCCATCGCGGCGGTGCCAGCGACGTGCCCGAGAACACGATGCCCGCCTTCGAATATGCCGTCACGCAGGGCTATCGCTACGTCGAGACCGATGTGCAGGTCACCGCCGATGGTGTGCTGGTGGCCTTCCACGACAACGACCTGCGCCGCACGTGCGGCCGGGCGGGACGCATCAGCGATCTGCCGTGGAGCGATGTGCGCACGGCGATGGTCGACGGTCGAGCGCCCATCCCGCTGCTCGAAGACCTGCTGGGCACGTGGCCCGAGCTGCGCGTGAACATCGACTGCAAGTCGAACGCCGCGGTCGATGCGCTGGTCGCCGCGTTGCGCCGCACCGACTCGTTGCCTCGAGTGTGCGTGGGCGCGTTCAGCGACGCACGCATCGCACGCCTGCGTCGCGAGCTCGGGTCGGCGTTGTGCACGGCGCTCGCACCACGCGAGGTCGCTGCACTGCGGCTCGGCCGGCCCCGGCGCGCGGCCGGTCAGGCGGCGCAGGTGCCCGTGCGGCAAGGGCCCCTCACGGTGGTCACGCCGAAGTTCGTGGCCCGCGCACACGCGCTCGGCATCGCTGTGCACGTCTGGACCGTCGACGAGCCCGACGAGATGCGGCGCCTGCTCGACCTCGAGGTCGACGGCATCATGACCGACCGACCGCCCGTGCTGCGCGAGGTGTTCGAGGAGCGTGGCCTGTGGCACTGAACCCACCCTTCAGCAGCACGCGGGCACCTCACCACATGGTGGCCAGCGCCGACCAGCTGGCCACCCAGGCCGGGATGACGATGCTGGCGATGGGTGGCAACGCGGTCGACGCCGCAATTGCCACCAACGCCGCCATCGCGGTCACAGCACCCCACCTGTGCGGCATGGGCGGCGACCTGTTCGCGCTCGTCCACCACCACGGCGAGGTGCACTGCCTCAACGCCAGCGGCCGCGCCGGATCGGGAGCCGACCCGGCCGTGCTGCGCGCCGAGGGGCATCGCGTCATGCCCTTCCGTCACGACGTGCGCACCGTCACCATGCCCGGATGCGTGGACGGCTGGGTGGCGCTGCACGAGCGGTTCGCCACGCTGCCACTTTCGGCCCTCCTCGCCCCCGCTATCCACCTCGCCGAGACCGGCTTCCCCGCCAGTCCGCTGCTGGTCGGGTCGCTGGCGATGCTCGACGCGCCAGGCCGCTCCGCGCTGCGCGAGTTGGCCACTCAGGCACTCCGCCCCGGCGCACGCGTGCGCCGCCCCGGCGTGGGGCGTGCGCTGCGCGCCGTGGCCGACGGCGGCCGCAGCGGCCACTACGAAGGGGCGTTCGGCCGCGGCCTCCTCGGGCTCGGTGGCGGTTGGTTCACCGAAGCCGACCTGGCCACCCGGCAGGCCGAGTGGGTGACCCCGCTGCGCGCGCACGCGTGGGACGTCGACCTGTGGACCGTGCCACCCAACTCGCAGGGCTACCTCACGCTGGCGTCGGCCGCGGTGGCCGACGGGCTCGACCTGCCACCCGATCCCGACGACGAGCGCTGGGCGCACCTGCTCATCGAGGCGGCAAAGGTCGCGGGCAGCGACCGGCCCCGGGTGCTGCACGACCATGCCGACGGCGACGCGCTGCTGCAGGCCGTGGCCGCGCGCGCCCATCTGGTCGACCGCGACCGGTCGTCGGCGCTCGCCGGTCGCAGCGGTGACGGCGACACCACCTACCTCTGCGCAACCAGCGGCGACGACACCGGCGGTGGCGGCCCGCGCATGGGCGTGTCGCTGATCCAATCGAACGCCTCGGGCTTCGGATCGTGGGTCGTCGAGCCGTCGACGGGCATCAACCTGCACAACCGCGGCCTCGGGTTCAGCCTCGAGGAGGGCCATCCCGCCGAACTGCGTCCCGGCGCCCGGCCCCCGCACACGCTGTCGCCCGCGTTGGCCACGCGGGGCACCGATCTCGCAGCCGTGTTCGGCACCATGGGCGGCGACGGCCAGCCGCAGATCCTGCTGCAACTCGCGGCCAGATTGTTCCACCACGGCCAGTCACCCGCCGCGGCCATCCAGGCCGGCCGTTGGGTGCTGCGCGGCCCGGCCACCGGCTTCGACACGTGGACCGCTGCCGAGGGGCCGACGGTGGCGGTGGAGGGCAACGCACCGGCCGAGTGGGCCACCGCCCTCGCAGCCAGGGGCCACCGCACGGCGACGGCACCGGCGTTCGACAGCGGCTTCGGCCATGCGCACGCAATCGTTCGCGACGTCGAGGGGTTCTGGAGCGGCGCTGCCGACCCACGGGCGCGAGTGGGTTCGGTCGCCGGTGGCTGATCTACCCTCGCCGGGCATGCACGCCCCGCTGACGATCCTCCACGCGCTGCTCGCCGATGGCACCACCACGTCGCTGCGCATCGTCGACGGGCTGATCGCATCGACCGGTGGGCCTGCACTCGACGGCGACGACGTGCTCGACGCGGCGGGGCGGCTCGTGCTGCCAGCAATGGCCGAGGCGCACGCGCACCTCGACAAGGCGTTCCTCGCCGAGACCGTGCCCAACCCGACGGGCGACCTGATGGGCGCGATCATCGCGATGGAGGCCCACCGCGGCTCCATCACCCTGGCCGACACCGAGGCCCGCGCCGAGCGCGCCGCCCGGCTGATGCTGGCCAACGGCGCCACGGTCATCCGCACCCACGCCGACCTCACCACCTCGAACGGCCTGATGTCGGTGGAGGCGCTGGTGCGCGTGCGCGAGCGCCTGCGCGGACTGGTCGACGTGCAGGTCATCGCGCTCAACGGGTGGCCGAGCCTCGGACCGGAGGGAGCCGATCAGCGTGCGCTGCTGCGCGATGCCGTCGCGCAGGGCATCGACGGGGTGGGCGGCTGCCCGCACCTGGAGGACGACCCCGATGCGGCCAACGACCTGTTCCTCGAACTGGCCGCCGACGCCGGGCTGCCCGTCGATCTGCACACCGACGAGACGCTCGACCCGCAGCGCTTCGCCCTCCCCCACCTGGCCCGACGCGTGCTGGCCACCGGCTTCCCGCACGGCGTGACCGCCAGCCACTGCGTCAGCCTGGGCATGCAGCCCGAACCGCTGCAGCACCAGGTGGCGGCGCTCGTCGCGCACGCCGGCATCAGCGTCGTCGCACTGCCCAGCAGCAACCTCTTCCTGCAGGGGCGCGACCGTCAGCACGCCATGCCGCGTGCACTCACGGCGGTGCGCGCCCTGCGCGAGGCAGGCGTGAACGTGGCGGCCGGCGCCGACAACCTGCAGGACCCGTTCAACCTGGTCGGCCGCGGTGACTGCCTGGAGACCGCGGCGCTCATGGTGATGGCCGGCCACCTGCTGCCCGAGGCCGCCTACCACTCGGTGAGCGGCGCCACACGCATCGCGTTGGGCCTCCCCCGCGCCGGCACGGAGGTGGGCGACGCGGCCGATCTGGTGCTGCTCCCGGCCGCCACGGTGCGCGAGGCGGTTGCGTTCGGCCCGGCCGGCCGCGTGGTGCTCACCGCCGGCCGTGT
>PMCN01000102.1 GCA_003154135.1 Acidimicrobiaceae bacterium | reverse complement strand
GTTGGTGAGCACCAGCTTCCAGCCGAAGCTGGTGCCGATGAACGCAGTCCCCGTCTCGACTCCCGCCGCAGTGGTCTTCGCAAGGGTGACGTGGGGGAAGTTCGCGTTGATGGTCTTGGTCGTCGTGTTCCCGCTGTACGACCGGCCGTTCACGCCGGGACCGCCGGCAAGTCCGGCGTAGCTCCCGAGGTTGGCCGTGTTGGTGAAGGCCTGAGCGTTCGTGATGGTCGACGATGCCGCCAGGACGACCGTGTACGTGAGGGTCTGGGGGGTCCCTACCGCCACCGGGCCGGGCAACGTCCAGGTGATGGTGCCGCCGCCGGTAGGAGTGGCCCCGGCGATCGACGCCGAGCCGCCGCCCGTCACTGCTCCCACCGTCGCGATGAGGCCATTGGGGACGACGTCGGTCACAGTCGCCGCGTAGCCCGGAGCGGTCCCGGTGTTGGTGACAGTGAGCGTGTACGTCCGGGTCTGGCCCGGCTCGATCTTGGTGTTGTCGACGGCCTTGGCCACGGTGAGGAGCGGCTCGATCACCGTGACGGTCGCGGAGGCCGTGTTCGTGACCCGGTCCCAGAACGCGTTGGCAGGCAGGCCGACCCCCGGGAACGCCTGATCCGTCGAACCCCACCGCAGGGCGGCTGTGTTCGTGAGGTTGACCCCGGCGATGTTGCCACCGATGTTGTCGACCCGAGCCGTGAACACAACGGTGAGGGTGTAGGGCGAGAGCGACTCGGCCGGGTCGCCGAAGTACCAGCCCAGGCGCTGGCCGTTCTGCCGGAAGTCGGGGGGGATCGTCGCCGGGCAGCCGGCGCCGAGGCTGCACGTGACGCTCGTCGTCGTGAGGTACGTCAGCCCGGCCGGGAGGGTGTCGACGATGGTCGGGTCGAACACCGTGACGTTGGCGGGCACGGTCGACGTGACGGTGAACGTGACGACATCGCCGATGGTGGCGCTGCCGGGCGTGACCGTCTTGGTCGTCGCCGGGCTCACGACGGTGATCGTGTTCGAGGTCGTCTTCGTATAGGTGCGCTCGCCTGCCACGACGCCGGGGAGGCTGGTCGTGATCGCCGTGACCGCGTTGACGTACGTCGAGCCGCTGACGGCTCCCGGGTCGATCGTCACCTGGTAGGTGCGGGTAGCGGTCGCGCCGGCGGCAAGATCCCCGACGGTCCAGTCGATCGTCCTGGTACCTGCCGTGTAGACGCCACCATTGCTCGCGCTGCCGGGGACGTAGGTCACGCCGCTCGGCAGAATGTCGGACGCGGTCGTGTCATGGGCCGTCGAGACGTTGGCCGCGGCGGTGTTGGTGACGTTGATCGTGTAGGTGACGGTGAGGCCAGCTTGGACGATCCCGCCCGGAGCGTCGTTGGCCTTGGTGACAGCGAGGTTCGGCTCGACGATGGGCAGCACGTTGGTCGCAGTGACCGTCGGGACGGCGACCCCACCCGAGGTCAGCTTGCTGTTGAGCGTGGCCGTGTTGGTGCGGTTGGCCGGCCGGGTGTTCACCGCGAGATCGTCGACCGTGGTCTGGAACGTCACGGTGAACACCTGGGCGACCGCCGTCACGTTCGAGTAAGACGCTGGGCCAGTGAGCGTGACCGCCGCACCAGGCGGCGTCACGGTGAACCCACCAGGCAGCGGTCCGCCGTCGAGCAACGCCGACGCGCTCCCGGCGACGTACGTCTGACCGGCGATGATCGGGTCGTTGAGCACTCCGTCGTAGACAGTGGTGTGGGCGGGCATCGTGGCCGTCACCGTCCACGTCACCGTCTCGCCGATGGTGGCCTGGTTCGCGCTGTTGCTCGCTTCGACCAGGGACGTCGTGTGGGTCTTGACCAGGGTCTGGGCGGGGACGAACACGACCGACGTGTCGGTGGCGGCCGGGGTGTTCGGCGTCGGGGTCGCGGTGGGGTCGATGTTCGCCGTGGGCACGTAGGTCACCGTGCCGCCGACGTTGTCCTGCGACTCGTACTGCAGGATCCCGGCTGTGTTGGTGAACGTCTGGGTGACCGAGATGCCCGGCGGCATAGTGACGTCGTAGGTGATCTTGGCCCGAGTCGTGCCGACCGGGATCACGTCTGCGGCCGACAGGTGCCACACGACGGTCGGGCTGTTGATGCCACCGCTGGTCGCGGCGCAGGTGCCACCGTCGGAGATGTTCGAGACGTCGGCGCACGTGATGCCAGCGGCGAGCCTGTCGCGGACCTCGACCGACTGAGCGTCGGTGAGCCCGTTGTTGGTGATGTCGAGGCGGTAGCGCACGACCGTTCCCGTATGCACCGCCACGTTGTCGACGTTCGGACCGTTGTTGTAGGGCGCCGCGACGCCCGCCACGCCCTTGAGGATCGACAGCCGCGGACCCGACAGGACCTTGAAGTCGACCTGGTCCCGTAACGAGTAGGCCATGCCGGCGGAGTTCTCGGCCCGCATCCGCATGATGTTGCCGAGCACGTCGAACGTCGTCGAGACGGCGGACGTCTGCACGATCGCCGAGAAGGTCACCTCGAAGACCGTGCCGGAGTCGACGAACTTGTTGCTGCCGATCGTCGTGCCCGCAAGCCACGTGGGGTCGGCAGTGTTGGCGGCCGCAGCAGCCTCGTTGAAGGTCACGGCCACGTCGTTGTTCGGCGTGGTCGTCGCTGACCCGGCTTCGTACCGCAACGTCGCAGGCAGGAAGTCGGTGATCTGCGGGTTGCGTGTCTGGTTGTTGGCCGG
>PMCN01000078.1 GCA_003154135.1 Acidimicrobiaceae bacterium | reverse complement strand
GTGCCGGTCGTGTCGGAGCTCGCCGGCGTGGTGGCGGCGGTCGTGTTGCTGGTTGCGTCGGTTGCGCTGGCAGCACTGGCGATGCTGGCCGCGCCCACACCGAGACCGGCAGCGATCGCCGCGGCGGAGAGCCACACGATCGCTCGGTTGCGGCGGGGAGGTTTGATGGGTTCCATCGGAGTACTTCCTTCTGTATCGGGGGGTGGCGCACCTCGTTGGTGAGGTGTGTTCATGATGCGCGTCGAAGTTGAGAGCCATCGCCGAGACGGGTGAGAACGGGGTGGGAGCCCGAACAGCGTGCGACCCGCGGCGCGTACCATGCGCATCGTGAGCGACACCGACCTGCCCGACCTTGCCGACGTCGAGGCCCGCGTGCGGGCCGCAATCCACCGTCGAGACAGCTCGGGCCTGCGCTTGCTGGGCCACGGTGAGGTGAGCATCGTGCTCGGCTGGCCCACCGACGAGCCCGTCCACGCACTGAAGCGCGTGCCGCCGTTCCGTACCGCCGCCCTCGCGCAGCAGTACATCGACGCGTGCGAGCAGAACTTCGCGGTGCTGCGCGCGGCAGAGGTGCAGCTGTGGCCCACGTCGCTGCACACCGTGGTTCGCGACGATGGTCGCGTCGTCGTGTACCACCGTCAGCCCGTCGCCGATCCGGTGCAGATCGGCAGCAACGTGCTGCGCGCCGCCGAACCCGCCGACTCTCACCCGTTGCTCGATGTCATCGTCGCGTCGGTGGTGCGCGTGGTGACGCCCACGGTCGGCTTCGACGTGCAGGTCGCCAACTGGCTGTGGGACGGCACCACTGCGCAGCAGCTCGACTTCACCTCACCGTTCCTCATGACTCCGGCGCGCGACGACCTGCTGTTCGACACGAGCGGCTTCCTGCAGGAGTACCCGGCCGTCCTGCGGCCGCTGCTCCGGCGCGAGCTCACCACCCTGATCCGTCGGCTGACGACGGCCGAAGGAGCGATCGGCGACATGATCAGCAACCTCCACAAGGAGGGGCTGCACCAGTGGGTCGACCCCGCGATCCGCGCAGCCCGCAACGTGGCCGGCGTGTCGGTCGACAAGGCGACGGCGATCAAGATGTACGAGGACGACAAGAAGCTGATGCCGGTCGCGCTGAAGCTGAAGAAGGTGCAGCGGGCGTGGCTGGTGCGCACCGGTCGCACGTACGACTCGCTGCTACCCGATCGCACCACCTACGAGTGACGGCCTCGGGGGTCCCGCTCAGTCGTTGCGCGGCGTGCGGGTGGTCAGCTTGAGGATCTCGAACCACAGCACGCCTGCGACCGCGGCTGCGACGGCCAGCGCGAAGTGGCCGACGGTGATGGCGCCGAAGCCGAACGCGCGTCGCAGGAACGGCACGCTGAGCAACAGGACCAGCAGCCCCATTGCGAGCGAGAGGATCCACTTCACGGTCGGGTTGCGCCGCTCGGCGATCGTGCGCCACACCGGGAGGCGCCACGACCGGTTCACCATGATGAGCGCGAGGTTGGCGACGACGAGGGTGGCGAACGTGACCGAGCGCACCGACTGATCGGAGAGGTGGCCGCCCACGGCCCAGGCGTACACGGCGGTCACCGCGGCGAGCACCATCAGGCCCTGCAGCAGCGCGATGGTGAGCACGCGGCGGTGGAACATCGGTGCGTCGGATCGGCGCGGTGGCTGATCCATGATGCGCGGATCGATCTGCTCGGCCTCGAACACCACCGAGCACGCCGGGTCGATGATCAGCTCGAGCAGGGCGATCTGGGCCGGCATCAGCACCAGTGGCCACGACCGGACGAAGAGCGGGATGAGCGACATGCCGATGATGGGCACGTGCACGGCGATCACGTACGCCATCGCCTTGCGCAGGTTGTCGAAGATGCCGCGGCCACGACGGATGCCGCCCACGATGGACGAGAAGTCGTCGTCGGTGAGCACCAGGGCCGCCGCTTCGCGTGCGACGTCGGTGCCTCGCGCGCCCATCGCGATGCCGATGTCGGCAGCGCGCAGCGCAGGCGCGTCGTTGACGCCGTCGCCGGTCATTGCGACCACCTCACCGTTGGCCTTGAGGGCTCGCACGAGTTGCAGCTTCTGCTCGGGCACCATCCGGGCGAACACGTTCACGGTGCCCGCCCGACGGGAGAGTTCGTCGTCGGTCATCGCCGCCAACTCGTCGCCGGTGATGCAACCGCCTCCATGGTCGAGGCCGATCTCGCGAGCGATGGCCAGCGCCGTGCCCGGATAGTCGCCCGTGATCATCACGGTGCGCACGCCGGCCCGGCCGCACTCGGCGACGGCGTCGGCAACTCCGGGCCGCACGGGATCGTGCAGGCCCGCCAGACCGAGGAACTCGAACTCGAAGTCGTGTTGTTCGGTGGGCAGGTTTCGCGTCTGCTCGAACGCGGCGCGCGCGACGGCGATCACGCGGTTGCCTCCGGCCGTGGCCACGCCCACCCGTTCGATGAGCTCGGCCAGCTGTGGCGGCGTGAAGTGGCACAGGTCGGCGATGGCTTCCGGCGCGCCCTTGGCGGCGATCACAAAATCGGTTCCGGACGGCGACTTCCAGACGTGCGAAAGCGCCAGCAGTCTCTTGGAAAGCGGATACTCCTGGACCAGCGTCCAGTCGCCGTGCATGTGCTCGGTACGCTTGAGATACTGCTCCGCCACCTGCCGGATCGCGGTCTCCATCGGATCGAATGGATTGCTCTGGCTCGCCAGGACGCCGAACTCGATCAGGGGGTGAAAGGATTCCGGAAACCCTCCTGCCTGCGGCTCCCGCAGGTCGCAGTATCGGCCGCCCGCAAAAAGCCTGGCCACGGTCATCCGGTTCTGCGTGAGCGTGCCGGTCTNNTCGGCGATGGCTTCCGGCGCGCCCTTCGCGGCCACGACGTAGCGACTGCTGTCGGGCGAGCGCCACACGTGTGACAGCGCGAGCAGGGTGGGCGAGAGGGGGTACTCGCGCACCAGCTGCCAGTTGCGGTGGAGGTGCTCGGTGCCGTGCAGCGTGCGCTCGCCCAGTGCGGTGAACGCGCGGTCCATCGGGTCGAACGCGACCACCGGCGACGCGAGCACGGCGTACTCGACGATGCCGTGGAACTCCTCGGGCAGCACGTCGTCGTCGACGACCAGCACGTCGTCGTCGCCGACGATCAGCTCGCGCACGGTCATCGAGTTCATGGTGAGCGTGCCCGTCTTGTCGACGCACACCACGGTGACCGCGCCGAGCGCCTCGATCGAGTGCGCGCGTCGGGTGAGCACGTGGCGCTGAGACATCCGCCAGGCACCCAGCGCGAGGAACACGGTGAGCACCACCGGGAACTCCTCCGGGAGCATCGCCATCGCGGTGGCGATGCCGTTCAGGAACCCCTGCGGCCAGTCGCCACGGCTGAGACCGGTGGCCACGACGACGACCGCGGCAGCGAGCACCGCCACGACGGCAACCGTGCGCACCAGACGGCTCACCTCGCGTTCGAGGGCGGTGCTCTCGGGCTCGATGGTCTGCAGGGCGGTGCCGATGCGGCCGAGCTCGGTGTGCACGCCGGTGCTGCGCACGACCGCGGCGCCGTGCCCCTTCACGACCAACGTGCCGGCGAACAGCCACGGAGTGTCGTCGCCGCCGGGCCGCCCCATCCCGTCGGGGTGGGGCGGCGCGACGCTCGACTTGCGCACAGGTACCGACTCGCCGGTGAGGGTCGATTCGTCGACGGCGAGGTTCACGGAGTCGGAGAGCTCGGCGTCGGCCGGCACGCGGTCGCCTTCGGTGAGCAGGATCACGTCGCCACGCACCACGTCGCGCCCGGCGATGCGTTGCTGACGGCCGTCGCGCACCACCATCGCACGCGGTGCCGACAGGTCGCGCAGAGCCGTGAGTGCGTGCCCGGTCTTGTGCTCCTGATAGATCGAGATGCCCACCACCACGAGCACGAAGAGCATGAGGATCACGCCGTCGAGCGGTTCGGCGAGCAGGAAGTTCACCGTTCCGGCCGCGAGCAGCAGCAGCAGCATCGGTTGGCGCACGACGTCGAGCGTCTCGCGCAGCAGGTTGCGCGGCGCGGCCTGGGGGAGCTCGTTGGGTCCGTCGAGCGAGCGGCGGTGGGCCGCCTCCTCCGTGGAGAGGCCGTCGAAACCGACCTCACTGATGCCCGACATGGTGCGTCGCCTCCGTCGTCGGCTTCAATCTACGGCGGACGGGTGACGACGGACAATCGACCGGCGTCGGACCGTCAGGCGATGAACCTCGCGAAGTGGATGGGCGGCAGGTGCGCCGACACGGTGTGCCAGTGGTCGCCGCTGTCGTCGCTCGCCCACAGTGTGCCCGTGGTGGATCCCATCACCAGCCGGTCGCCGCCCCGGTGCACATCGAGCGCGTGCCGGTAGACGAGGTCGTACGCATGGTGGTCGGGCAGGCCGTCGCCGAGCACGTCGAACGAGGCGCCGCCGTCGGTGGTGCGGCTCACCACCAGCCGCCCGTCGACCGGCACCCGCATCTCGTCCTTCACTGCAGGAGCGAACCATGCGGTGTCGGGATCGGTGGGGTGTGCCGCAACCGCGAAGCCGAACACTGCCGGAGGCCGTTCGACGATCTCGGTCCAGTTGCGGCCGCCGTCGACCGATTTGAAGCAGCCGTTGTGGTGCTGGTTCCACACCACGTCGGGCGCCCCGGCGCAACGAGACAGTCGGTGCGGGTCTTGCACGATGGGCCCGTACTCCTCGCCGGGCGGCATGTACTCGTTGCGCATGCCGTTCGTGACCGCCCAGGTGGCACCGGCGTCGTCGCTGATCCATGCGCCGCCGGACGAGATGCCGATGAGCACCGTGTCGGGAGCGCGCGGATCGAGGCTGATGCTGTGTATGCCGGGCCAGTCGTAGCCGCCCCCGAACCACTGCGTGCGCTCGGGCATGTCCCACAACGAACGGACGAGCTCCCAGGACGCGCCTCGGTCGTGCGACCGGAAGAGGCCACCGGGGATGGTGCCGCACCACAGCTCGTCGGGTCGCTCCGCAGGCCCGGTCTCCAGGGTCCAGAGGAGCTGCACGGTCCAGGGCCACGGCTCCTGGGTCATCGGCGACACATCGGTGGCGTCGGCGGGACGGGGCGGGTACGCGGGCGCCCCGACCTCCGCCCATTGGCCACCCACCTCGCGGCGCCACACGTGCGAGCCGAAGTGACCGGTGCCGAGCGCGGCGTAGGTGGCGCCATCGCGACCCACGGCTGCGGCGGTGACCGGTTCGCCCAGGAAGTCGACGCCGCTGATGGCCCAGCCGTGGTCGTCGTCGATGGTGAACAGGCCCTTGCGGGTACCGACCAGAACAGTCATGTCATCCTCCGGAGAGAGCTTGCATCACGGTGATCTCCGTGTCGGGGAGCACCGGATCGGATTGGGTGGCGGGATCGCGCAGCTGGTCGGCGCCCACGAACACCACGACATGGCGCCGCACCTGCGACTGCTCGTCGAGCACGTAGGTGCGCACCTGCGGCTGCTGCTGGAAGTAGCTGGCCAGGCACTCGGCCACGGTGGCACCCTGCACGACGGCTGCGGGGCAGGCAACATGGCGACGAAGGTTCGCGGTGAAGGCGATCGACGGCACGGCGTCAGAGTAGTCGGGCAGCGCGTTCTCGTCGTCAGGTGCGGCCGTCGACGTGCGCGCGAGCGATGATGGTCGGAATGACACGCGCGTTCCGCCTCCTGGCCACCTCGTTCGCCCTCCTCGGCGTCGTCGCTGCCTGCTCCTCAGGAGCGAGCTCGCCGGGCAGCTCGTCGGCCACCGTCGCGGGCACGAACTGGACGATCGATCTCGGCGCGCTGCCCGCAGCCGTGCCCGGCAGCAGCACGGTCACCGTGCCCGGCACGATCCCGTCGTCGGTGACGGTCACCCTCTCGTTCTCGGCCGACACCGCCACCGGGTTCTCCGGCTGCAACACGTTCACGGGGCCGTACACCACCGTGTCGCACACCGGTCTGCAGATCGGCCCGCTGGTGGCGACGCAGAAGGCATGCGCGGCCCAGCTCATGGTGGTCGAGAAGGCGTACCTCGGGCAGCTGGCGAAGGTGCGGCTGTTCCAGATCTCCGGCTCGACGCTGCTGCTCACCGACACCAACGGCAACGTCCTGTTGCGCTACACGAAGGTCTGATGGATCCATGGCTCATGACTTGATCATTCGCAACGGCACCGTCGTCGACGGCACCGGCGCCGCCGAGCGTCGCGCCGATGTGGCCGTCGACGGCGACCGCATCACCGCGATCGGCGACCTCTCGGGCGAGGTGGCACTCAGCGAGCTCGACGCCACCGGACTCGTGGTGTCGCCCGGCTTCATCGACCTCCACACGCACCTCGACGCGCAGGTGGGCTGGGACCCGCTCATGACCTCGAGCTCGTGGCACGGCGTCACCACCGTGCTGATCGGCAACTGCGGTGTCACGTTCGCCCCCGTGGCCCCCGAGAACCGGCAGTACCTCGCCGAGATGATGGAGAGCGTCGAGGACGTGCCCCGCGACGCCATCCTCGACGGGTTGCCCTGGGACTGGTCGACGTATCCCGAGTACCTCGACGCGGTCGAGCGCATGCGCCCGGCGCTCAACATCGTGGGCCTGGTGGGCCACTGCGCGGTGCGCTACCACGTGATGGGTGAGCGGTCGATGACCGACGAGCCGGCAACCGCCGACGAGCTGAACCGCATGCGCGCCATCGCCGAGGAGTCGGTCGCGGGCGGCGCCGTCGGCTTCTCCACGTCGCGCATCCTGCTGCACGTGGTGCCCGATGGCCGCTACGTGCCGGGCACGCTCGCCCCGATCGACGAGTACCTCGCGGTCGCCGATGGCATGAACGCTGCCGGCGGCGGGCTGTTCCAGGCGGTCAACGACTTCGCCACCAAACCCGAGCACGAGGTGACGCTGCTGCGCGAGATGGCCCGCTCGTGCGGTGATGTGCTGTTCTCCGGCGGCGCCGGCAACACCTCCAACGCCGGTGTCGAGATGTTCGGGGCACTGCTCGACGACGTGAACCGCAACGTCGGTCGCATGACCGTGGCCAGTCAGTCGCGGCCCAGCGGTTCGCTGTGCGGCCTCGCCCAGATCTCACCTGTGAAGGGCAAGCGCTGGAAAGACCTGATGGCGCTGCCCACCCTGGCCGACCGAGTGGCAGCGCTGACCGACCCGGCGACGCGCTCGTTGCTGGTGGCCGAGGGCAAGGAGAAGGGGATGTGGTACGACCCGCGCCACATCTACCCCTTGGGCACCGGCCCGTCACCCGACTACAGCGAGTCGGCCGGGGTGTCGATCGCGCAGCACGCAGAGCGGCTCGGCGTGCACCCCGTCGAGTTCGTCATCGACCGGTTGATCGCGAGCGACGGCCACGAGTTGTTCAACACTTGGTTCTTCAACCGCAACGTCGACGGCCTCGCGCAGCTGCTCACCTTCGACCACGTGTACCCCGGCCTCGCCGACACCGGTGCACATGCCGGCCAGATCTGCGACGCCGACATGAGCACCCACTACCTCACCTACTGGCATCGCACGCGCCGCATCGCGTCGCTGCCCCAGGCCGTGCACAAGCTCACCGGCATGCCGGCCGCGGTGCTGGGTCTGGTCGACCGGGGCACGCTGGGCGTGGGCAACTTCGCCGACATCAACGTGTTCGACCTCGACGCGTTGGCCAGCGAGCACCCCACGTACGTGAACGACTTCCCCGGTGGCGCGGGCCGGCTGCAGATCCGTTCGCGGGGCTACGCGGCCACCATCGTCAACGGCACCGTGGTCACCGAGCAGGGCAGCAACACCGGCGCCCGACCCGGTCGCGTCATCCGCGACTTCGCCCGCGGCTGACGAGCGGCATGGGCATCGTGCGCAGCCACCGAACCGCCGTCGGGCTTGCACTCGCTGCGTTCGCCGCGTCGTCGGCCTGGTCGGGCGCCGTCGGCACTGCACAGGCCGAGGTTGCGAACGGCGTCTTCTCGTCGGTCACGCCGTGCACGTTGCTCGACACCACGTCGCCCACGTCGCCCGTCGATGGTCTGCTCGCAGGCGAGCCGGTCGAGGTGTCGGCCGCGGGCACCTGCGGTGTCCCGGGCGATGCCACCGCAGTGGTGGTCACGCTGCGCGTCATCGACACGGTCGCGGCCCCCGGCTTCCTCACCGTGTGGCCCTCAGGCATGGCGGTCCCCGACGCGTCGATGCTCAGCTGGTCGACCATCGGGTCCACGCGCACCACCTCCACCATCGTCGCGTTGGCGGCCGATGGGAAGCTGTCGCTCCAGAGCAACGTCGACGCCGACGTCTCGGTCGACGTCAGCGGCGCGTTCACCCCGGCGGCCACCGCGACCGCGGGACGCTTCGCGTCGGTCACGCCGGCGCGTCTGCTCGACTCGCGCACCAACGGCGGCCCGTTCGCAGCCGGCGAGACGCGCAGGGTGCCCCTGCCGGCCGGCGTGCCCGCCGATGCGGTGGCGTTGTCGTTGAACGTCACCACCACGAAGAGCCTGGGCGCAGGATTCGTCACGGTCGCCGCGGCCGGCGGGACACCCACGTCGTCGTCGGTGCTCGACACCGACGGCGCAGGCCAGACACGAGCTGCTGCGGTCTTCGCTCCTGCCTCGTCGGCGGGGATCGATGTCACCTCCACTGCGGGCGGGCAGGTGCTCGTCGACATCGTCGGGTACTTCACCGGACCGTCGGCACCGGCGTCGGCCGACGGGATGTTCGTCGCCACCCTGCCCACACGCGTGCTCGACACGCGCCGCGCAGGGTCGAGCGTGTTCTACCCAAGTGGTGCGCAGGTGGTCGACACGACCGCCGTCACGGGCTCCGTGGCGGCGGTCGTGATGAGCCTCACCATCACGCGCAACGCAGCGCTCGGGTTCGTCACCGCGTTCCCGGCCGGCGGTGCGTTGCCCAACGTGTCGAGCGTGAACGCCGACGAGCCTCTGCAGAACGTGTCGAACACGGCGGTCACCGCGAGCGGTGCCCATGGCGTGAACCTTGCGGCGTCGATGTCCACCCACCTCGTGGCCGATGTGCTGGGCTGGTTCACCGGCTCGCCCATGCCCGACGCGCCGGTGCCGTACGTCGTGCGCAACGAGCCGCCGCCTCCGCCGCCGAACTGCTCGTACTACGCCACGGGGCGGGCGGCCATCATCGACAAGGCGGCGCAGCGGTTCTGGCTCTGCCGCGACGGGGTGGCGGTCACCGGCTTCCGTCCGCTCACCTCCGGCCCGGTGAACAACGCTCCGGTGGGCACCTACCACGTGTTCTTCAAGCGCGACCCGTGGTGGGGCGGCGGTTACCAGCTGCGCCGGTTCGTGGCCTTCGCCTACGGGCCAAACGGTGGGCGCATCGCGTTCCACCAGTACGTCGCCATGCCCGAGTCGGGAGTGGGCAGCGCGCAGTACCGCGACAAGTCGCACGGGTGCATGCGCATCCGCACCGACGATTCATACGTCGTGTGGAACTTCCTGCAGTACGGCGATCTCGTGAAGGTGATCACCAACGGCTGAGCCCGGTCAGGTGTCGAGGAGCCGGCCGAGCGACTGCACGGCCTCGATGAACTCGTCGACCATGTCGAACACCACCTGTGCGGCCGACTTGCTGACGTTCATGCTGCCCACGATCTGGCCCACGAAGTAGTTGGTGAGCTGCTCGGCGCCGCTGCCCGGCTTGTACGCCGCACGGCTGATGCGGGCCTGTGCCTCGGCCACCAGGATGGGTTGCAGCGGCATGCCCAGCGGCTTGGGGTTGTCGGGGTTGTCCCACTCGTCGGTCCACGCAGTGCGCAGCTGACGCGCCGGCTTGCCGGTGAGCGAGCGCGACCGCACGGTGTCGCTGGAGGTTGCCGCGAGGAACTTCTGCTTCACCACCGGGTGAGTCTCGGCCTCGTTGGTGGTGAGCCACACCGAGCCGCACCACACACCCTGCGCGCCCAGCGCCATCGCCGCCGCCATCTGCCGTCCACGGCCGATGCCGCCGGCACCCAGCACGGGCACGGGCGCGACCGCGTCGACGATCTCGGGGATGAGCACCATCGAGCCCACCTCGCCGGTGTGGCCACCGGCCTCGGAGCCCTGGGCGATGATGACGTCGACGCCGGCGTTCACGTGGCGCTGCGCGTGCTGCGCCTTGCCGGCGAGCGCCCCGAGCTTGCGACCCTCCTGCTTCACGCGCTCGATCATGTGCGCCGGGGGCGGTCCGAGCGCGTTGACGACGAGCGACGGCCGGTGGGCGAGTGCGATCTCCAGCAGCGGGTCGGCCTGGTTGGCCGAGAAGGGTGCGGCGTTGCCCGAGTTGGCCACGCCGCGGCCGCCCGCGTCGTCGTCGATGGGCAGCGGCGGCACGTCGTAGCGACGCAGGATGTCGTCGACGAACGCCTTGTGCTCTGCCGGGATGAGCGCTCGGATGTCGTCCATCGTGTAGCCGCCGTCGCCGTCACCGGCGTACTTCGCGGGCACGATGAGGTCGACCCCGTACGGCCGTCCACCCACTTCCGCCTCGATCCAGGCGAGGTCGATCTCGAGCTGCTCGGGCGAGTGCGCCACGGCGCCGAGCACGCCCAGGCCGCCTGCCTTCGTGACCGCGGCAACCACGTCGCGGCAGTGGGTGAAGGCGAAGATGGGAACGTCGATGCCGAACATGTCGGTGACCGCTGTCTGCATGCGGCGAGCTTCCCACCCACGTGCCGGCGCCGACGAACCTGGCGTCAGGCGCTGCGGGTCGCTTCGACGGGGCGGCGGCCCATCGCCCGCAACCAGCGACCGTGTGAGCGCACGGCCGCCAGCAGGCCCGGGTGCTGCTGGTACTGGAGACCCCGCTCCTCGCACGCGGCGCGCAGCCGCGGCGCAGCGAGGTGCAGGGTGGTGTGCGGCAGCTTGGGGGCGAGGTGGTGCTCGATCTGGAAGTCGAGCCCGCCCATCAGCCAGTGCACGAACGAGCGCACGATGGGCACGTTGCAGCGGATGTCGATCGTGGTGCGCAGCTGGTGAGCCTCGAAGTCGGAGCCGCGGCGGGCGACGCCGGGGTCGCAGAACTCGGCTTCTTCCACGCAGTGCGCGAGCTGGAACATGTTGGCGAGCAGGAACCCGACCGACCAGGAGATGGCCACGTAGAACGCGAGCACGGACCACCACGGGTGGAACAGCATCGGGATCACCAACGCCCACGACAGGTGGAGCGCCTTGCCGAACACGATGAGCGCCACGTCGCGGCGACGGGGGGTCTTCGGCAACGAGTGCGCGCCCACGGTGCGCTTCGCCAATGTGGCGTAGTCGGACATCACGAACCACTGCAACGTCAGGAACCCGTAGAGCACCCACATGTACACGTGCTGATAGCGGTGCCACGGCTTCCATGGCTGCTGCGGGGCCAGCCGGGCGAACGGCATCTGGTCGATGTCGGTGTCGAAGCCGACGACGTTGGTGTTGCCGTGGTGNNTCGGAGCTCCAGCCGGCGATGCGGTTCGTGCGGGCGTGGGTGCTGAACGCCGCGTGGTTGCCGTCGTGCATCACGCTGGTGGCGATGGCCACCGAGGCGACGACCAGCACGGCGGCGAAGACCAGCCGCCAGAGGAGGCCGACCGGCGCGAACACCAGGCCGTAGTAGCTCCCGATCGTGAGGAGTGCGATGAACGCCGAGTTCCAGTGGAGACGACGGCGGCCGCGGGCGATCTCGGCGGGTGTGGGCATCATCGCCTGGGTGAGCGATCTGACGACGGGGGGAGCGAGGGTGCTGGTCATGGCTCCTCCTTCCTGTGGACGAGCCATGTGTGTGCGTAGGGAGTGCACGTGCGTGATACCCCGGCCCGCCCCCGGCCAAACCTTCGACCTGACCGAGTGGGTGTGGGTCAGCTCAGGGCACAACGAGCTCCGGGTGGGGCGTCTCCAGGCGGTCGCGAGTCGTGCCGGCCAGCAGGTACACGCCGGCCACGAGGGCAGCCGCGGCTCCGACGAACAACCCGGCACGCGCCGACCACTTGTCGATGATGAAGCCCTGCAGCGTCGCGCCGACCGGTGTGGTGCCGATCCAGGCGATCGAGAAGAGGGCCATGATGCGACCCTGGTACTCCGGGTCGGCCCCGCGTTGCAGCAGCGCCTGCGTCGACGACGTGTACACGGCCGATGCCACGCCGCAGGGCAGGAACAGGAGGCCGAAGACGAAGATGTTCGGCGACATCGCACTCGCCGCCACGATCCCGGCGAACACCAGCGTGGCGATGCCGACGGTGCGGTGCGTGGGCCACACGAGCGAGGCCACGGCCAGGCCGCCGACGACGCTGCCCACCCCGCTGACCGCCTGCACCAGGCCCAGCGCGCCGGGGCCGGCATGGAACTCGAAGCGCACCATCGACGGCACGAGCTGAGCGAAGTTGTAGGCGAGCGTGCCGGCGATGGTCATCGCCACCAGCCCGCGACGGATCACCGGGGTGTGCCAGGCGTAGGTGAGCCCATCGCGGATGCGGATGGTGCCGCGTGTGGCCCGGCGCGGGTACATGTCGGCGGGCCGGATGCGCGCGATCGCCACGATGACGAACGCGAACGACACCGCGTTGGCGAAGAAGCACGCCGCCATCCCGAGCGTGGCGATGACCAGGCCGGCCGCGGCGGGACCGAGCAGACGGGTGGTGGCGTTCAAGGTGCCGTTCAGACCGACCGCGCTCGGCAGGTCGTCGGGGCCGACCAGCTCGTAGAGCAAGGCCTGCCCGGCCGGACGATCGAAGGCCTGGGTGACGCCGAGGAGGAAGGCGAACACCCAGATCCAGATGATGGTGACGTGGTGCGTTGCGACTAGCACGCCGAGCGAACCGGCCACCAGTGCCGCAGCGGTGGAGGTGACGACGAGGACCTTGCGGTTGTCGACGCGGTCGGCGATCGCGCCCGCCCACGGACCGAGGATCAGCAGCGGCAGGGTGAGGAGGGTGATGGTGAAGCCCAACTTCGTCGCGCTGCCCGTGAGGTCGAGCACCAGCCAGGTCTGCGCCAGCATCTGCATGCCGGTGCCCACCGTCGAGAGGATCTGGCCGATGAAGTAGTCGCGGAAGTTGGGCACCCGTAGCGAGCGCAGCGAACGGTTGCCGGCTGCTCGCAGACGTGTCATCTCGCCCGAATCTAACAGCCGTCGTCCGGCGTGTTGCGGGGCAGATCGGGCGTCGGGAAGAGGAACAGCGGAGCGGGTGTTGCAGGCTGTGCCATGGACTCCACCGCCAGCGTCGCCACCATCACCGGGGTCGGACCCGACCACGATCGTCGGGTTCGCGATCTGCTCGAGCTCATCGATGTCGTGCGTCCCGCGGTCGAAGCCGATGGCGGCACGCTGCGCCTCGTCTCGGCCGACACCGACACCGGGCAGGTGCTCGTCGAGCTGGCCGGCGCCTGCGGTAGCTGCGCAGTGGCAGGCCTCACGCTCGAGGGGGGCATCTCGCGCATCCTGCGCCAGCGCCTCGACTGGGTGACCGATGTGAAGGGCAGCGTCGAGGACGACCCCTCGGCCACCGGCTGGGGCGGCTGGACCCCGCGTACCTGAACGACCCGGACCTGAACGACTCGGACCTGAACGACCCGTAGTGTTCGCTGCCATGTCGCGTCTCACGATCAAGGATCTCCGCCGTCAGAAGGGTGCCCGCCGCCTCACCCAGTTGTTCGTGCGCACCCCTGACGAGGCACGTGCCGCCGAGGAGGCCGGCATCGAGCTGCTCGTCGCGGCCGAGCGGCTCGAGGGTCAGACCTGTGATCTGACGGCCATCCGCCGCGCGGCGCCGAACTGCTTCATCACCTTCGGCCTGCCGCTGCGTGGGCTGTCCGGCAGCATCGAGGTGCTGCGCGAGTCGTACCGCCTGATGGACCTCGGCGCCGACGCCGTGTACTGCCCGTACGGCTTCGACACCGTGGCCACCCTCGCCGACGAGTTCATCCCCGTGGTGGGTCACGTCGGGCTGGTGCCGTTCCGCAGCTCGTGGACGGGTGGCATGCGCGCCGTGGGCACCAACGCTGCCGACGCGCTGCAGGTGTGGCACAACACCCGCCGCTTCGAGGAGGCCGGCGCAATCGCCGTCGAGATGGAGGTGGTGCCTCGAGAGGTGGCAGCGGTCATTAGCGCGCGAACCAGCATGCTCGTCATCGGTCTCGGCTCGGGCTCCGGCTGCGACGTGCAGTACCTGTTCTCCACCGACGTGCTCGGCGACAACGAAGGGCACGTGCCTCGGCACAGCAAGGTCTACCGAGACTTCGCCGCCGAGTACGCCCGTCTGCAACGCGAACGGGTCGCCGCCTTCCGCGAGTTCCACGACGAGGTGGTCGAGCCCACCTTCCCCTCACCGGCACACGAGGTGCTGATGAAGCCCGACGAGCTCGCTGCGTTCCTCGACGGCCTCCCCGACTGACGCGGCCGCTTACTGGGCGGGGGTGTGTGGCGACTCGGGCTCGGGGTTACTTGCCGTAGCGTGAGGCAGAAGCGCTGGCCGTAGGTAGGCCCGAACACGGCGAGCAGCTGGGTGCTGGAGGTGTGTTCTTCTCGGAAGTCGATGTAGCTGCACTGGGCCGAGCCGTTGTTGGCCCAGATCGCCACCGTAAAGCCGAAGCCACCGAACAGGTTGTTGGTGATGTCGGCAGCGTCCCATTCGCGCCCGGTGCCGCGCGCACGGCGCGTCTCCTCCCCAGTTGCACGCCGTCGACCGCCCGGTGAACTACCTACACGTGGTCGATAGACGGTCAAGAGTTCGCACCCGCTTCACGTCGCTAGCCTGGCGACCGCCGCACGCTGGTGCGAAGCGGCACCCGCTCCCGTAGCTCAGGGGATAGAGCAACGGTTTCCTAAACCGCAGGTCGTAGGTTCGATTCCTACCGGGGGCGCCAAGAAAGACCAGCTAGATGGCCATCTCGCTGACGCCGGGCGGTGAGGCAAGGGGCGACGGCCCATATTTCGGCCCATACGGCCCATACCACTCCTGCTGGACCTCGCGTTGTTAGGTTGCGCCGATGGTGACGTCGGTGCGGATGTGGGGCTGACGGAGTGCGCGGCTCGCTTCGCCAACGACGCC
>PMCN01000186.1 GCA_003154135.1 Acidimicrobiaceae bacterium | reverse complement strand
GTGCGGGCACCGATGGCACCCTCGCCCTCCATCGCCGTGACGGCGTCGGCGCTCACGTCGTAGGCCACGCACTGGTGCCCGGCGCGCTGCAATCGGCGCACCATGTTGGCGCCCATGCGCCCGAGTCCGACCATTGCGATCTGCATCCCGACAGGTTGCCACGTTTCCGAAAGGTTACGGTGACGGGCTGATGAACGAACTGGAACGCGATCTGGCCGGGGCGACGGCCGCACATCGCGCGCTCGAATCGGCGATCGCCCCGCTGACCGACCAGCGGGTGCGCGTGCCGTCACTGCTGCCCGACTGGACCGTTGGCCACGTGCTCACCCACATCGCGCGCAACGCCGANNGTGTCCCTCAGCAACGAGCGGCTCGAAGCCGTGTGGCTGGCGATGACGCCCGCTGCCTGGGCGGGGCACGGACTCACCGTGATGGGCGAGGCACCGTGCACCGACCTGCCGTTCCGACGCTGGCGCGAGACGGTCGTGCACCTGGCCGACGCCGGTCTCGGCTACACCTGGAACGACTGGCCCGCCGACTACCGGCGCGCCGAGCTGCAGCGCATGACGATGCTGTGGAACAGCCGTCAGCCGATGGGCCTCACCGGACTGCCTGCGGCAGCCGTGGCGGCGCCCGAGCCTCTTCGCGTGGCGTGGCTGCTCGGACGCGCCGACATCGACGGGCTCGCGCCTGCAGGTTTGACGGCATGACCCGCCGCGTCCGTCGCGCGATCGCCGCGCTGCTGCTCGCTCTGGTCGCGCTCTTCGCGCTTCCTTCGTCTCCTGTGTCGGCACACGCGTCGTTGGTGCAGAGCGACCCGGCTGCCAACAGCGTGGTGGCCACCAGCCCCACCAGCGTCGTGCTCACGTACGACGAGAACATCGAGGCCAGCACCGCCAGCATCTCGCTGTTCGACGCCAAGGGAGCGAAGATCTCGATCGGCGCACCGAAGTCGGGCGCCTCGGCGGCAGTCGTGCAGGCCACGGTGCCGACGCTGAAGGACGGCATCTACGCAGTCGTGTGGCGCGTCACCTCGGAGGACGGGCACGTCGTCGACGGCGCATTCAGCTTCCAGGTGGGCACTGCGTCCACCGGCGGCGGGCAGGATCTCGTCGACCAGGTGCTCAATGGCGCACGAGTGCCGACGGCCACCGCTTGGTGGTACGGAGTCGCCAGGTTCCTGTCGTTGATGGGCGCGACGCTGCTCATCGGCACCGGCATGTGGGGCATGCAGGGCGACCCTCGTCTCGACGCACAACGCGGGGTGCGCCGAGCCGTGCTGGTGGGCTGCATCGCGTTCGTGGTCGGCTCGCTCGCGTGCTTCGGACTGTTCGGCGCCAGCGTGAAGGCAGGGGGCATCAGCGACGCGTTCAAGCCCTCGGTGTGGGGCGACATCGCCTCCACGCACACGGGCCGCATGCTGCTGATGCGCATCGCGATGTCGCTCGTGCTGGCTGTGCTGCTGTCGTTGCGTCGACACGACCGCCTCGACGTGTGGGGCGCGGCGGCCGTCACCGCCGCCATCGTCGCCATCTTCTCGTTCTCCGCGTCGGGTCACCCCAATGCGCTGCGCCCGAAGACGCTGTGGATCACGCTCGACGCCATCCACCTCGGTGCCATCACCGTGTGGGTGGGTGGCTTGATCGCGCTCGCGCTCGCCACCAAGGCGTGGTTCCTCGAACCGCGCGCACTGCTGGTCGTGAAGTCGTTCTCGATGGTGGCACTCGTCAGCGTGCCCGTCATCATCGCCACGGGCGTCGCGCAGTCGCTGAAGCTTGCGGGCGGGCTGCACGACATCTCTGCCACCACGTGGGGCCGCTTCCTGCTCGGCAAGGTGATGCTGGTGGTCGCCATGATCGCGGTGGCCGGCGTCACCCGCTGGTTGCTGCACCACGACGGTGTCGCGTCCATCCGCCGCACCGTGCTGGCGGAGGCGGTCATCGGCGTGCTGGTGGTGGGCCTCGCGGCCGGCATGGTGGCGCAGGCGCCCCGTGCGGGTGTTCCCAGCCGCCCGTACAACGAGCAGGTCACCGCCGACGGCGTGATCGCTGCGGTCACCATCTCGCCAGGGCACGTGGGCAGCAACGAGGTGCACATCGTCGTCACCCCGCCCGGTGGTTCCATCACACCGGTGGCGGGCGTGAGCGGTCGAGTGCTGCTGCCGTCGGCCAACCTGCCGGCGGCGCCGATCACGCTGCAGCAGATCGGCCCCAACCACTACAGCGGCACCGTCACCATTCCTCGTTCCGGCGAGTGGACGCTCGAGCTCATCGTGTCGACCACCATCTCCGACAGCGTGCTGCTGAAGGGCACGGTGCAGATCCCCTAGCGGGCGTCGCCGGCCAGCCAGTCCACCGTGTGGGCGTACGCCTCGCCGATCACACCTGCCGAGCGGCCGACGTCGAACGTGGTGATGGCGGACGGCTGCGCGGCGATCTCCACCACCTGCAGGCCCGGCGGCGGCCGACGCAACGCGGTGCGCCCGTGGGCTTCCACGCCGAGCGAACTGGCGCGGAACAGGATGTCGATGGCGCGTGTGGGCGGGGCGTCGTGGGCGAGCGGCGGCACGTTGAGCACCAACGCGCTCGCCGCGCCGTGGGCGAGCGTGAGATCGAGCGGGATGTCGGCCACCACGCCACCGTCGACGTACGTGCGGCCGTCGATGTGCACTGGGGGGTACACACCGGGGAACGCACTGCTGGCGAGGATGGCGGTGGCCATGTCGCCCTTCGTGATGCCCACGGCCTCACCCGTGCTCAGGTCGGTGGCGACGAGCACCAGCGGGATCGGCGCCTGCTCGAGCTGACGGCTCCCGAAGTGGTGGCGCAGGAACTGGAGGCCGTGCCGGTTGTCGAGGAACGACGGGTGCCGACCGGCGAAGGCCAGGGCGAGTCGGCCGACGTCGACGCGCAGCAGGTCGCGGCGGCGGATGTTGCGCCAGACGGTCTCCATGCGCTGCACCCCGTCGACGCCCTCGTTCCACGCGTACAACGATGCGTTGACTGCGCCGGCCGACACACCCACCAGCAGATCGGCCTTCACCGAACGTTCGGCGAGTGCGCGCAGCACGCCCACCTGATACGCGCCGAGCGCGCCGCCACCCGGCAGCACGAACGCGAGTGGACGGGGGAGCCGGGCGATCTCGTCGGGGGTCACCGACCGATTGTCGCACCGAACAGCGCGCCCACCTGGTAGGGCCCCAGCACGGAGTAGACCGCGATGGTGAGGTCCTTGCCCAGCGGACCGTTGCGGCCACCCGGCAGACGCTCGCGCCAGAACGAGAACGCGTAGAACCAGTCGTTCGACGGGTGCTTCGCGTCGGGTTTCGGCATTGGGGGCGCTTCGTACCAGTCGGGCAGCTTGCCCTGCGCGATCCACTGCGACGCGAGGTGGGCCGTGATCGCCGCGGCCAACGTGGTGAGCGTGAGGTCTTCGCCGTAGACGGAGTCGGATCTCACCCGCTCCGGGTCGGGGGCGAGCTTCGAGCCCACCAGTGCCGCGCCGGCACCGGTGGCGGCGCTCACCGCCACGCTCGCCGCGCCCGCCAACGGCAACGCGCCCACAGCGATCGACACCACCGAGACCACCAGCTTCCAACTCGCCGCGAGGCGTCGTGCATCGTTCATCTTCTCGTTCACCACCAGTTGTCCGAGCATGCCCAGGTAGGCAGCCACCTCATCGATNNAGCGCGGCCTGGTCGTCGAGCACGAAGCCGATGAGCGCTCGGTGACGATCGCCACCGAGCGGCCACTCGTTGTTCTGTGGGGAGAACTGCAACGTCCACGGCGCCACGAGGTCGACCAGGAAGGTCTGCCAGTGCGGATCCACGCCACCGTCGTAGAGACCGGTGCCCGGCTGGTTGCCGTCGGCGAACCAGGTGAGGATGGGCTCGATCGCGCGGCCGGCCGTCGCCGAGTCGACCCGATGCGGGTCGGTGGCGGTGAGCAGCAGCCGATGCGCGAGCGTGGGGTCGTCGGCGGTCTGGAACAGCTCGGCCGGGTCGTGCGTGGCGAGTTGCACGAACCGGTCGCCGGCGACGGGGTCGCGCAGCAGCAGCTCGAAGAGCACGTCGGCGGCGTTGGGCGAGCCGATGAAGTCGGTGTCGGTGGCCGGCGATCCGAGCGGGCGCGTGGCGGGCATCGCCAGCCATCGCTGCATCAGGTGGTCGGTCATCTCGGCGAGCGCGTTGCCCGCGAGACCCATGCTGCGCACGACGAGCGCCGCGCTGTACGGGTTCATCGAGTCGATCTGCGGCACCGAGTCGCGGCACACGCGGCCGAGCGCGGCGAACACGCTGTCGAGCGCGGCGAGCCTGCCGTCGGTGTCGGGCGACTCGCCGGCCGCCAGCGTCGAGTGCCGGCCGCCCAACTCGTCGCAGAGCGTCGCCCACTGCTGGAACTGTCGACAGAACGCGTCGCTCGATGCGGGCGATGCGGCAATGCGGTCGATCTGCGCGGCCACCCAGCGCAGCGCGTCGGGATCGTCGGCCAGCGTGTGCAGGTCGACGTGGTCGAGGTGGGCGACGAGCATCGACACGTCGTCGACCGACGGCGCGCCGGGGGGAAGCGGATCGTCGGTGAGCGCCCAACCGTGATCGTCGGCGAGCATCGCCCTGCTCGACAGCACGCCCACCACCACGGGCACCCAGGTGACGGAGAGATCATCTGCCGCGGCGCGCACGGCGCGCATGGCGGCGGTCGCCGCGGGGTCGTCGCAACGCACGGTCCACAGCTCGTCGATGGCGCCGGTCAAGGTGCGCCGCAGCGACCGCAGCCGCCCGGGGTCGAAGGCGAGCATGCTCACCGGCCCATCTCCGCCGCCCTGGTGTCGAATCGTCGGGCGGTGACGAACAGTTCGTCGACCTGGGCGAGCAACCGGCTCCGGTGAGCGCGGCACGCATCGGCGCACGCCTGCGGCGATGGGCCCATCCAGGTGTCGACGCCCGCGTCGACGTAGAGGGTGAGCACCCGCAGCGTGTTCAGCCGGTGCGCCAGTTGCCGGAGCACCTCGGCCCGGTGGCGCAGCGCCATCGCAGCGGCCACGGCGGTGGGATCGGTGACGGTGACGTTCGACATCTCGCCCTCACTGGGCACAGCGAGGGCGGCGCGTCGGCAAACTCAGCGCAGGTCGCGCACCACCACGTGGTGGGGGAGCTGGGTTGCCTCGTCGACGAATCCCTCCCCTTGCACCACGAAACCGTGACCGACGTAGAACGGCACTGCCGCGTCGCGTGCTCGCGCCCACACCAGCACGCCTCCGGCCGCCCGCACGCGACCGCAGCCCGCCTCGAGCAGCACGCCCCCGAGCCCGCTGCCCTGCAGGTGCCGCGCCGTGGCCATGCCGCGCAGTTGCACCGCTGGTGCGCCCGAGTGGTCGCGCGGCACCCAGCTGGAAGTGGCCACCAGTTGGCTGTCGACGCGCAGGCCGAGGTGCCACGCGCCGGGCCACGTGTCCTCGGCGAACACCACTTCCTTGGTGGGCGTGTCGAAGCGCAGAACGGCGAGCCGCAGGGGATGGGTCTGCTCGGCGGTGAGCTCGACCACCTCGGGAGGGCTCACACCGTGACCGCTTCGCCGTCGGCCGCGGCCGATGCGTACATCGCGTCGACGATGCGATGCGCACTCACGGCCGTGTGCAGGTCGGGCGTCGCGGCTCGGCCCTCGAGGACGGCCCGCACGAACTCGCCGTCGGGGTTGTCGGTGCCGTCGCGCATCGGGGCGACCGCAGCGCTGAGCTCGTCGCCGGCCAGCGATCCGGTGGTGCCGTCGGTGTCGGTCCACGACACCGGCCCGAACCAATCGTCGCCTTCGATCACGACGTGACGACGTTCGCAGAAGATCTCCACCCGCCGCAGGCTCGGGCGAGCGAGGTTGTCGTGCCACACGCTGTTGAGCACACCGGTCGCGCCGCCGGCGAACCGCAGCGACGCGGTGGCCACGTCCTCGATGCCGTCGAGCCCGTGGAACCCGGCCGTGTACGCGCTGACGCGGACCACTTCGCCGACGAGGTAGCGCAGCATGTCGACGTCGTGGATGCTGTGCTCGAGCAGCGTGCCGGCGCCGACCAGTGCCTTGTTGCCGCGCCAGGTGCTNNGTGGGTGACGAGGTGGTGCGCCCACAGGTAGGCGGGCGAACGGCGCAGCACCAACCCCACCTGGTGGACGACACCCGCTGCATCGGCCAGCTCGGCCATTCGTTGCGCCTCGGCGGCGGTGAAGGCGAGCGGCTTCTCGCAGAACACGTGCACACCGCGCGCCACGGCCTGCTCGAGCAGCGCGGCGTGGTCGTTGGTCCACGTGCAGATGTAGACCGCGTCGCACCCGTCGAGCACCTCTTCGACGCTGCCGCAGACCGTGTGCCCACTGGCGGCTGCGAACGC
>PMCN01000135.1 GCA_003154135.1 Acidimicrobiaceae bacterium | reverse complement strand
GTGTGCCCACTGGCGGCTGCGAACGCTGTGGCGCGCTGCGTGTCCGGGTCGTACACGCCGGTGCGCACCACCGGCGCGCCGCTGTGGCGCAGGCTCTTGGAGTGGTAGGTGGCGATGAGCCCAGCGCCCAGGAAGCCCACACGAACGGGAGAGTCGGTCACGCCGGTCAGCTTGCCAGACGGCCGGTTCAGAGCGTGAGCGTTCGGTGCGCGACCGTGGCAGCCTCGTCGTGGTCGTGCGTGACCCACACTGCAGTGGTCGCGGTGCGGCGGAGCACGTCGGACAGCTCGTCGGCGAGGCGGTCGTGCAGATCGCGATCGAGTCCGGTGAGAGGTTCGTCGAGCAAGAGCACGGCAGGTTCCGGCGCCAATGACCGGGCGAGCGCAACGCGCTTGGCCTCGCCGCCGCTCAACGTGCCGACGCGACGATGCTCGTATCCCGCAAGTCCTACCAGTGCGAGCAGTTCGCGCACGCGGGCGGCCACACTCGCTCGGCTCCCGCCGCGCATCGTCGGGCCGAACCCCACGTTGCCGGCGACATCGAGGTGCGGGAACAGCTGCTCGTCCTGGAACACCATGCCGATGTTGCGCCGGTGCGCGGGCAGGGTGGTGATGTCGGTGCCGTCGACGAGCACCGCGCCGGAGTCGGGTGGCAGCAGGCCGGCGATCACGCGCAGCAAGGTGCTCTTGCCCACGCCCGACGGTCCCTGCACGGCGAGCACCTCCCCGGTCGCGACGACGAAGGACAGGTGGTGCAACACGTCGCGGTCGCCGAAGCGCACGGCGAGATCACGAACCTCCAGCATCCTCCACCTCCTGACGGTCGGCGAGCGCGATGACCACAGCGGTGACCATCAGCAGCATGGTCGACATGGCGAAGCCCTGCGCGCGGGGGAGCTCGCCCGCGCGGCCGAGCAGGCGGCCGATCGCGATCGGCATCGTGTCGCGGCCCGATCGGGTGAGGAAGGTGGTGGCGCCGAACTCGCCCAGCGAGATCGCAGCCGCGAAGCCGGCTCCCGCCATTAGGGGTCGCCACGCGCGGCGCACCTCCACATGCCACCACGCACGCAACGGCGAGGCGCCCAGCGTGAGAGCGGCCGCCCTCTGGTCGGCGGGGATGGAGCGCAGCGAGGGGAGCACCGTGCGCACCACGAACGGGATGGCCACCAGCGCATGGCCGAGCGGGATGAGCCACCACCGGGCGCGCCAGTCGACGGGCGCGTGGTCGAACGTGATGAGCATGCCGAGACCGATGGTGACCGCCGACGTGCCCAGCGGCAGCATCAGTCCCACGTCGAGCAGTCGTCCGTGGCGGCGAGCGGTGGCGATGGCGAGCGCGGCAGTGCCGCCCACCACGACGCTGATCAGCGTGGCGACGACCGCGAAGCGAAGCGACGTGGCGAGCGACGCGAGCGGGTCGACGCCGAGGCTCACGCCCGGACGCACCTCGCGATCACCGAGGGTGCGCCACGCGTCGAGCGTCCACGCGCCGCCGAGGCGGAACGAGCGGGCGACCAGCACCACCACGGGCGCAGCCATCAGCACCACGGTGGCCCCGACCGTCGAGCGCAGGAACCAGCGCTGACGCGCCGTGCGTGCCCGACGAGGCGCGCTGCTGCCGGCGAACGCGACCGACGCGCGGCGCTGCCACCGCGCCGACCACCAGACGACCAGTGCGAGCACCGCCACCTGCAGCACCGACAGGACGACCGCGCCGTCGACATCGCCGAGTTGCGTCGCGCGGCGTGCGATCTCCACCTCGAGCGTGGGGTGTCCGGCGCCGCCGAGCACGCGCACGACCCCGAACGACGTGAACGTGAACAGGAACACGACGGTCGCCGCCGCCCACATGGCCGGCCGCAGCAACGGCAGCACCACGTGACGAAGCACCTGAGGCGGCGACGCGCCGAGCGTGCGCGCCGCGGCGGTGAGATCGGTGGGCAGCACAGCCCACATCGCGCCGACGAGCCGCACCATCACGGCGACGTTGAAGAACACGTGGGCGACGATGACGGCCGCGGCCGTGCCGTGCCACGCATCGGGCAGCAGGGCGAGGAACGCCGCGCCCACCACCACGGTGGGCAACATGAACGGCACCGTCACCAACGCGAGCACGGCGCGCCGGCCCGTGAACCTGTACCGGGCCAGCACGTAGGCAGGTACGAAGCCCACCGCCACCGTGAGGGCGGTGCTCACCACCGCCTGCCACAGCGTGAACCACAGCACGCGTGCGATGCCGGGGGTGTGCAGCGTGTCGGCCACCGAGTGCAGGTGCAGCACCCGGCCGAGCAACGTGCCGAGCGGCCACGCGTAGAAGACCAGCAGCACGGTGACGGGCAGCGCGGCCAACGCCGGCACCAGCCAACGCGGCAGCCGGTTCAGCGCAGCACGATCGACGTCCACGTGTCCTGCCACTGATGCCGATTGGCGGCGATCTTCGCAGGATCCATGATGTAGGGGGCCTTGGGCACGACGGCGAACTTGGTGAACACGTCGGGCAGCGGCACCTTCGGATCCACCGGGTACACGAACAACGTCAGCGGCAGCTCCTTCTGGAACGTGGCACTGGTGAGGAACGTGAGCAGTTGCTGCGCTGCCGCGGGATGCGTGGTGCCGCGCAGCACCCCGGCGTACTCGATCTGGCGGAAGCACGTGCCGGCTGCGACGCCGGTGGGGGCATCGGTGCGCGGCGGGTTGGCGAACACCACCTCGGCGGGCGGGCTGCTGCCGTAGCTGACCACGAGCGGCTTGTCGCCCTTGGAGCCCGCAGCGCCGCTGAACCGTTCGTAGTACGCGCTGTCCCACGACTGCGCGACCTCCACGCCGTTGGCGCGCAGGTCTTTCCAGTACTGCTGCCAGCCGGTGTCGCCGTACTTCGAGACCGTGGCCAGCAAGAACGCGAGCCCGGGCGACGAAGCCGTGGGATCCTCCACCACGAGCAGGTTCTTGTACTCGGGCTTGGTGAGATCGTCGAGCGTGACGGGAGGCGCGATGCCCTTGTCGGCGAACCACTTCAGGTCGTAGTTCACGCACACGTCGCCGAAGTCGACCTCAGCGGGGGTGCCATCGAACACCTTGCCGTCGGTGGCCGCNNTCGCCCTCCGGCTTGCCGGCGGTCAGCGTCGCCTTGGTGACCATCGTGCCCGCGTCACCGGCGGTGACGATGGCGACCTTGATGCCGGTCTGCGCCGTGAACGCCGCCAGCGCCGTGTTGAGGGGGGTGTCCTTGGTGGGGAACGAGTCGTATGCCTCGAGCGTGATGCTCGCCGGGGTGGTGGTCGTCGGGGTGGCGGAGCCGTGGCTGTCGCATGCGGCGAGACCGACGACGACGCCGACGGCGACAAGGAGGCGGATGGCGCGGGTGGTCATGGGATCACCACTGTCACCACGCCAGTGGTCACGTCGATCACGGTTCGCTCCTTCGCGATGTTGCTGACGCCGAGGGATTCGGTGCCATCGAGGTGGGCATCGTTCAGCTCCCACTTCGCGCCGGTGAGGGTGACCCCATCGGCGGGGCCGTGCAGCGCCAGCACGGAGAACAGGTCGTCGGGTTCGAGCGGCAGCGTGACGCGGTGGCCCGCGTGCACCACCACGAACTGGGTGCTGCCGATGATGGCGCGCACGCGTTGCAGGTGGGCCAGCCGGGCGTTGCCGAGCGCGAGCAGCGTGCCCAACAGGTGGTCGACGCGATCGCCCGCGCCGCCGAGCACCAGGAGGTGCGTGGCGTCGGGCACCGCAGCGGCAGCCTCCAGCGCGAGCTCGGTGTCGGTGGCGTCCTTCTCGACGGGGTGCTCGTCGATGTCGAGACCGTGCGCGTAGGCCCACATGCGGCCGCCCGCACTGATGCTGTCGAGGTCGCCCACCAGCGAGTCGGGGCGCATGCCGGCCGTGACTGCATGGTCGAGGCCGCTGTCGGCGGCGATGA
This sequence comes from Acidimicrobiaceae bacterium, assembly GCA_003154135.1. GTDB lineage: Bacteria > Actinomycetota > Acidimicrobiia > Acidimicrobiales > Ilumatobacteraceae > UBA668. Next base: position 18,859 of record PMCN01000135.1, on the reverse strand, counting down.
TGACCGCATCGCGCGGCACCGCATCGACGGCGCGCGCAGCGAGCTCACCACCTCCGATGACCACCACGACGTGCGACATTCGCATTTCCCTCCGCTGGCATTACCCAGATCAGGTTCTCGGGTCGGTGGGATCGTCCACCCTCTCAGCCCGCCGAACCTGCGAGCTCCCCGTTTGGTTGACGGCAGTGTATCCCGGTCAGTCGGGGGACCGTTGCGTGAGCACCGTCACCGTGGCCAGGCCGGCGATCACCAGCGCCATGCCGACGATCTGGATGCCGCGCACCGCGGCGCCGAGCAAGAGCACCGACCACATCACCGCCAGCGCCGGTTGCGACACCTGCAGCATGCTGATGACCCCGATGGGCACCGACTTCTGCGCGAACACCATCAGCCCGTGCGCCATCGTGCCGGTGAGCAGGCCGAGGACGACGATGAACGCGACCGAGCGCCACGTCACCTGGGTGAGCGTTCCCGGGAAGACGAAGAGGCACAACGGCAAGGTGACCACCGCAGCGATGGGCGTGATGGCGGCCATCACCGAGGCGACCGAGCGACCCTGGCGCAACGACCGGCTGGTGAGCAGATAGGTGGCCCAGAGCACGTTGGCGCCCGCGATCCACGCGACGCCGTTCCACGAGAAGCCGCCGTCCGCGGGTGCGTTGAACAGCACCAGTGCGAGGCCGCCGAGCGAGACGAGGCCGAACGACAGCGCTCCCGGTCGCAGCCGTTCCTTGAACAACATCGCGCCGAGCGGCACCACGATCAGCGGTGTGAGCGCGCCCGTGAACTCGGCCGAGGCCACCGTCGTGTGCGTGACGCCGGTGAAGAAGAACGCGATGTTGAGGCCGAACGCGATGCCCGGGACGAGTGCCGGGCGGATGTCGGCCCACGAGAGCCAGCGCTGCTCGGAGACGCGCAGGATGCCGATCCAGATCACGCTGCACAGCACCATGCGCCAGAACGCGATGGTCACGCCGGGCGTGTGCGCGAGCTTCACCAGCGTCGACCCCACGCTGAAGCAGAGGATGACCGCGGCGAGGGCGATGAGGCCGACGGTGCGTCCTTGGGCAGCTCGCAGGCGGGCTGCCGGTGCCTGCAGGGCGACCCGGCTCACTCCGCGAGCTCCCGACGGATGTCGGGCTCGATGTAGACGAGTGTGGCGATGGGCACCGCCGCGCGCAGGTCGACCTCGGTGCGATCGATGGCCTCGGCGAGCTCGGCGATGGTGAGGCCGTTGTCGTAGTCGATCTTCGCGGCGACGAGCAGTTGCTCGGGTCCGAGGTGCATGGTGCGCATGTGGATGAGGCCGTTCACCCGCGGTGCCCCGTTGATGCTGCGCTCGATGGCGTCGAGGTCGTCGTCGGAGGCGGCCTCGCCGATGAGGAGCCCCTTCATCTCCACCGCGAGCACGATGGCGATGCACACGAGCAGCAGGCCGATGGCCATCGAGCCGACGGCATCCCAGCGGGCGTTGCCGGTCACCTCGGCCAACGTGAGCCCGGAGAGCGCGAACAGCAGCCCGAGGCCGGCACCGACGTCTTCGAGCAGCACCACAGGCAGTTCGGGTGCCTTCGAGGTGCGGATGAACTGCCACCACGTACGGTCACCCCGCACGTGGTTCGCCTCGCGCATGGCGGTGCGCAGCGAGAAGCCCTCGAGCAGCATCGAGAGGCTGAGGATGGTGTAGGCCACGCCGGCGCTGTCGATGCCGTGCGGGTGCAGCAGCTTCTGCGAGCCCTCGTACAGCGCGAAGAGCCCGCCCATGCTGAACAGCACGAGCGCGACGATGAACGACCAGAAGTAGCGCTCGGGGCCGTAGCCGAACGGGTGNNGTGTCGGCGATGCTGTGACCCGCCTCCGCCAGCAGGCCTGCCGAACCGGTGATGAGGAAGCCGACGAACTTCGCGACGGCGATGCCCAGGTTGGCGACGAACGCGGCGATGATGGCCTTGCGGCTTCCGTCCTGCACGCGGGCCAGCCTACCCAGGGCCGCTCGACGGGTCGTGGAGCTGGACCCCTCTGCGATGATGGCGTCATGGGTGAATTCGAAGGTCGTGTGGCAGTGGTGACCGGTGGCGGTCGCGGCATCGGGCGGGGCATCAGCGAGCTCCTCGCTGCACAGGGCGCCACCGTGGCCGTGAACTACCGCAGCGATGCTCAGGCGGCGCACGACACCGTCGATGCCATCACCGCGGCGGGTGGCGCGGCCATCGCCTACGCCGCGTCGGTCGACGACCCAGCCGCGTGTGCGGCGATGGTCGACGCGATCGTCGCCGATCTCGGCGGCATCGACATCCTCGTGTGCAACGCAGGCATCGCGTCGCGCGGCAACTCCGTCGTCGACACCGACCCCGCCGAGATGATCCGGGTCGTCACCACGCATGCGTTCGGGCCGCATCACCTCAGCCGGCTCGCGATCCCGTCGATGCGCGAGCGGGCAGCTGCGAATGGCCGCGCCGACATCGTGATGATCTCGTCGGTCGCCACCAGTCACATCTCCGCCAACGGCGCTCCGTACAACATGGGCAAGGCCGCGATGGAAGCGCTGGCGCTCACGTTGGCGAAGGAGGAGCGCCGCTACGGCATCCACGTCAACGTGGTCGCGCCGGGGCTCGTCGAGACCGACATGGGCGTGCGGCTGAGCCGTGCGATGACCGGCAACCGCGAGCTGCAGGACCTGCGTTCGCTCGACGCGATGTCGCCGTTCGGTCGCGTCTGCCAGCCGGCCGACATCGCGAAGGTCGTGGCGTTCGTGTGCAGCGACGCCGCCGGCTACGTCACCGGTCAGCGCATCGAGGTCGACGGCGGGGGCCGCTGAGGGTCAGCCCTTCGACGTGGTGTTGCCCGGGCGGGGCAGCTCGATGAAGGTGCGGCCCGGGGTGAGCGGGATCACCTTGCCCGAGTCGTCCTTCAGCGTGAACGGCTGCAGCCGATCGGCGCGGCTCCACGTGCCGTGGATGTAGTGCCCGCCCGTGTAGACGAAGGCCTCACCGGTGCCGGTGCTCACCGCGTCGGGGCTGCCCGAGATGCCGGGCAGGTAGTTCATCGCCAGCACCACCACGTTGTTGGTGGTCATCTGCGTGCCGTCCTTGTCGCGGTCGGGCTTGCCGTTCTGCACACGCAGGTACTGGCCGGTCGCCGCGTTCCACGTCCAGTCGACGTTGTACGACTCCATCTTCAGGGTGACGCCGGACGACGGCACACCCCCCGCCGCCTGGCCGGCCGCGAGGTAGGTGAACTGCGGCCTGGCCGCGCCCGCATTCGGCAGGCTGAGGCCGAACACCTTCTGCACGTTGAACATGAGGGTGAACTCGACCGGCGAGTCGTCGTGCGTGCGGTAGCAACTGCCCTGGCACTTGAACTGGCTGAGGTCGATGAGATCGCTCGACTGGATCTCCTTGGTCACCGTTGCGTTGCCGCCGGCCCACGCGAACACGGGGCGGTTCAACGAGCCGAAGAGGTTGACGTCCTGCCGGCGACCCGAGCGGATGGGCCCGACCTCGGGTGCGGCCTGGCTCTGGAACACGAACGCGAAGCGCGAGACGTTCGCGTTGATGATCTCCTCGTAGATGAGGTCGGCCTTGCTGCTGCCGCGCTGGGGGTGGGCGTCGTAGTTGCCCACCTTCACCACCACTGCCGGACGGGTGGCAGCCGTGGGATCGGTGAGCGGCATGCCGGTGAGCGGGAACGTGGGAGCGGCGGCGACCGTGCTGGTGGACGCCTCGCCGGCGCTGGTGGTGCTGTTGCCGGCGGTCGTGGCCGCCGACGTGGTGAGCGGCAAGGTGGTGACGTCGACCGTGCTGGAGGCTGCACTGGTGCCCGCGGGACTGCCGCTGCTGCTGCACGCAGCGACGAGCAGGCCGATGGCGGCAACTGCGGCGACGCCGGCGATGGGGCGGGAGGAGGCGCGAGAGGAGGCGCGCGGAGAGGACGTACGGGAGGAACGCATGACGTCGATTGTGACACCCGACGCGTGCCGAGTGTTGGCGCGGCACCTGTGGAGGCATGGTTGCGCGACGAAACGAACGGTAGCCTTCGAGTCGTGAGCCCCCTCGCTGCCGACACGACCACCATGATCATCTCGATCACGCCGGAGGCGCTCACCGAACTGGTGGCCCTGCGCGACACCGAGCCCGACGCCGATCGCCTCGGCCTGCGCCTCGAGATCGTCAGCAAGCCCGGCGAGGACTTCCGCTACGACCTCAGCTTCGACGTGATCACCAAGGCTGCCTTCACCGACGAGGTGCGCACGCACACGGTCGAGGGCGTCTCGCTGAAGGTCATCATCCCGGCCGAGAGCCGCGACCTGCTCGAAGGCGCCACGCTCGACCACACGTCGTCGGCCGGCCTCGTCATCCGCAACCCCAACAAGCCGCAGGCTCCCACCGTCGAGGGCCTGGTCAGCGACGACGAGCTGAGCGCGCAGATCGAGACCCTCATCACCGGCGAGGTGAACCCCGCGCTCGCCGCGCACGGCGGGTTCGTCACCTACGTGGGGCACGACACCGAGGGAACGGCCTACCTCACGATGGGCGGCGGGTGCCACGGCTGTTCGATGAGCCGCATGACCATGCTCGACGGCGTGCAGACCATGATCGTCGAACAGCTGCCCGCCATCGAGCGAGTGCGCGACCTCACCGACCACTCGACCGGCGAGAACCCCTTCTACGACTGACCTCTCGACTGTCGGTAGTGTGCGCACATGCGTCACCCCGCTCTTCGCGTTTCCCTGCTCGTCTGCCTCCTGGCCGCCGCGGCGTGCAGCACCTCGCTCAACAGCAACGCCGGCACCAGTCCTGCCACTGCCGGCTCCAGCACCTCGTCGTCGACGACCACCGTCGCCGGCAGCACCACCACGGCCGCGGTCGTCGTGGAGACAGGCGCGACGTCCGCCCCCACCACCGCGGCGGCCACCACGGTCGCGCCCACCACGAAGCCCACGGTGGCGCCCACCACCACTGTGAGCGGCCCGCACTTCGTGAAGACGCCCACGTTCAAGCTGTCGGCCACGTGCACACCCGGCACCACGCTCGAGCTGACCATCTCGTGGGACGCGGCCGGCGCCGACAGCGTGTACGACGCGGTTGCGGATCCCAACGGCCCCTACAACCAGGACCTGCCGCTCAAGGGCTCCGACACGCTCAACTACACCTGCGGCCAGCCGCAGACCTACTACGTCGTCGCCGTGAAGGGCTCCACGAAGAAGATCGTGTCGAAGACCATCTCCGCCTGACCCCACCGAGTCAGGTCGGGCGCGAATCGCCCCATTTCTGTGTCTCAACCCACCCACGGGAACGATTCCTCCCAAATGTGGAACGAATCGTGCCCGTGGGCGCGGGATGACTCAGCCGCCGACGCTGGTGGTGTTGGTGGTGGTGGTGGTGCTGGTGCTGGAGGAGACGGCCGGCCAGGTCTCGGGCACCATGCCGGTGGTGGTGGTCCCGAACCACGTCGGGGCCACCTGCCCGGGGGCGGTGGTCGTGGTGGTCGAAGCCATGCCGGTCTGCTCGCACCACTCGTAGTACGTGTAGCCGTCGGCGCCGCCCACTCCGGGACCGGTGCAGCGCCAGGCGCCGGCGGGCGAACAGGGGGGCGGCGTCGACATCGTCGTCGTGGTCGTGGTGCCGAGCAGCTCGCCTGCGACCGTGGTCGCGGGGACCGTGGTGGGCACGGGATCGACGCAGAGCGTGCTCGCAGTGACGCCACCGCCATCGTCGGCCGGTTGGAGGGCCGTCGTCGCAGGTGCGCGATGGGCCACCAGGGCGATGCCACCCACGCCTGTGAGCGCAAGCGCGGTCATGCCACCAGCGGTGCGGCGGCGGTGGCGGCGGCGGGCGCGCACCTTGACGTCGATGAGCGACGGGCGCGCGTCGCCAGGCACGTTGCGGCGGCCGAAGGCGTCGTGAAGGGTGTGCTCGATGTCGTTCATTCGGTGACCTCGGTTCGCAGGCGGGCGAGCGCCCGGTGGAGTGTGGACTTGACCGTGCCGATGGGGATGCCGAGCGTGTCGGCGATCTCCTGCTCGGTGAGCTGCAGCTCGTAACGAAGGGTGACCACGTTGCGCTGCCGCGAGGGAAGGCGACGCACTGCGTCGAGCACGTGGTTGAAGCCCAGGTCGCCCACCTGCTCGACCTCGTTGGGCTGGCGACGCACGACGCGCCGACGACGGAGCACCTTGCGCCCACCGTTGAGCACACTCACCCGCACGTACGCGACCGGATTGCTCACCACGCGATATCTGAGGTAGAGGGCGGCGAACGCCTCCTGCACCACCTCCTCGGCCTGCTCCGGCGAGTCGACCAGCGCCATGGCCAGTCGCATCATCGGCCGGAACTCGCGAAGGTACACAGCGTCGAACGGCTCTTGCACCGCGACCTGATCGCGCACGAGTGGCACCGCTGCTTCGCTCATCCATCTCCTACGAGTCGTGAGCGGGTGGGTTGGTTCCATTCGGCTACAGGAGTCGGGTGATCGAGTCGACGAGGAGGGCGAGGTCGGGGCCGAAGGTGGCGACGTGGCCGCTGCGGGGGAGGACGAGTCGCGTGACCGGGCCGGCGATCGCGTCGGCGAGCACGTCGGCCGAGTGGGATTCGACCATGTCGTCGAGCGCGCCCGTGACCAGCAACACCGGCACCGCGACGGCCGACAGGTCGGTGGCCAGCACCCCCTCCACCATCTGCACCAGCGAGGTGAGCGGAAGCCGGTCGTATCCCGCCTCGCCCTCGGCGAGCGGCGGGCCCTCCATCCACTCATGACCCCGGGAGTGGCGCCACTCGAGGCCTTCGAGTGCGTCGGGGTCGGGGGCCGGCGCGTTGATGGCGACCACGGCGCGCACGTCGCTGCGTTGTGCGGCCGCGGCGAGCGCGAGCGCCGCGCCGAGTGATTGGCCGACCAGTACGTCGGCGTCGGGCACGGCGACGAGCCAGTCGTGCCACGTGACATCCACGAGGTGCTCGGGCACCGTGCCGTGGCCGGGCAGGGTGACGGTGGCAACGCGATGACCCGCCGCCACGAGCAGGTCGGCCAGGGGTTGCATGGTGGCGCTGGTACCACCGAGCCCGTGCACCAGCCCGATGGTGGGCGGCATCAGTCGGCCAGCGCGGCGTGCAGGTCGGTCAGCAGGTCGGAGGGATCCTCGAGGCCGACCGACACGCGCAGGAGTCCGGGTGTGACGCCCTGGATGCGCATCTCCTCGGCGGTGAGGCTGGCGTGCGTGGTGGTGGCCGGGTGGCACACGAGGGTCTCGGGCCCACCCAGCGAGGTGGCCACGCGCACGAGCCGTACGCGCGCCAGCAGCTGCTCGGCCGCGGCCATACCGCCTGCGAGCTCGATGGCGAGCACCGTGCCGAAGTGCTGCATCTGCCGCTTGGCGAGGTCGTGCTGCGGGTGCGTGTGGAGGCCGGGATAGTGGACGGCGGCCACGCCCGGGTGCTGCTGGAGCGACTCGCCCAGGAACTGCGCGCTGGCCGCCTGGTGCCGGGTACGCACCGCAAGGGTGCGCACACCGCGCAACGCGTTGAGCGCGTCGAACGGCGACGGCGTGGCGCCGTGCAGCACGCTGTAGGCCCACACCGCATCGACGAGGTCGCGCTCGCCGCTGATGACGCCGAGCGTGGCGTCGTTGTGCCCGGCGATGCCCTTCGTGGCCGAGTGCAACGAGAGGTGCACGCCGTGGGCGAGGGGTTGCTGGCCGAGAGGGGTCGCGAACGTGCTGTCGACGACGGTGATCGGCCCACGCAGACCACCCACCTCGTCGAGGTCGGCCAGCTCGAGGCGCGGGTTCGACGGGGTCTCGGCGAGCACCATCATCGTGCGTCCCGGCCGCAGTGCAGCGGCGAAGGCGCCGGGCTGGGTGGCATCGACGAACGTGACCTCGATGCCGAAGCGGGCGCACGGGCCTTGCAGGAACGCGAGGGTGGCCGAGTAGAGGTTGCGCTGCGCCACGATGTGGTCGCCGCTGCTGCACAGCGCGAGGACCACCGAGCTGATGGCGCCCATGCCGCTCGCGAACGCGAGCGATGCCTCGGCACCCTCGAGCTCGGAGATGGCATCCTCGAAGGAGCGCACCGTCGGGTTGCCGTAGCGGCTGTAGAACTCGTCCGAGCGCGTGCCGGTGGCGCGGCGGCGGGCGTCGGCCATGTCGTCGCTCTGCCACACGCTGCTCGCCCACAGCGCGGGAGCGAGCGAACGGCCGCTGTGCGCGCGACCGCCGGTGATGGCCCGCGTCGCGGGCTGCAGGGGCGGGTCGGGCTGGTCGGCCATCCGGACAAGGCTACGTGCAGATCGTTCGCGCCGAAAGCCGGTTGCCCCAACCTTGTGGGCACAAACGCTGGCACCTACAGTCTTCGGTATGAGTGAGGTCGACCTCGGAGCGTTGTACAGGGCCGCACGCGAACGGGTCACCGCACTCGTCGCCGATCCAGCAGTCGACCCGGGGTTGCCGGTGCCCGCCACACCGCGCTGGCGGGTGCGCGACGTGGTGGCGCACGTGACCGGTGTGGCGCACGATGCTGCCACCGGCAACATGGCCGGTGCACCGGGCGACGAGTGGACGGCCGCCCAGGTCGACCGGTCGGCCGACCGCACCATCGCCGAGATGATCGAGCAGTGGGAGGCCGATGCGATCGGCGTGGAGGCCTTCTTCTCGTCGCCCGCGGGAGCGGCCATGGGCGCCGGTGTGTACGACGTGCACTGTCACGAGGCCGATCTGCGCAACGCACTCGGGCTGCCGTTCCAGATGCCTGGCGAGTTCCTCGGCTGGGCTGCCGATGGCATGCGCGGCGGGTTCCACGAGGCGGTGGCCGCCGAAGGCCTCGCACCCGTCGACCTGCAGATCCCCGATGCAGAGTGGTATCGGGGTCGACTCGGCCGCCGCACCGAAGCCGAAGTGCGCGCCTACCCGTGGCCGGTCGACCCGACGCCCTACCTCGACGTGTTCTTCGTCTTCGGCCGCGCCGAGCAGTCGTTGGGAGAACGTGCGTGATCGGACGGCTCGGTGAGGTGGTGATCGACTGCCGCGACCCGATGCACCTCGCCGAGTTCTGGCAGGGCGTGCTGGGTGGCTACGTCGTGCGCCAGAGCCACGAGTGGGTCGCGCTCGAACCGCCGACGGGCGTGACCGTGTCGTTCCAGCTCGTTCCCGAGGACAAGGTGGGCAAGAACCGCGTGCACCTCGACGTCGACGTGGCCGACATCGAGGAGGCCATTGCTGCGGCCGAAGCGTTGGGCGCACGCCGGCTCGACGACATGGTCTACGACGAGCTGGGTGCGTTCCAGGTGATGTCCGACCCCGAGGGCAACGAGTTCTGCTTCATCAACGGTCCGACGGCCATCACGGCCTGACGGCGCCGAGCGCCGATCAGTGCCCGGCGCGCAGGAGGCGACCCGGCAGTTCGCCGGTGAACTCGTCGTCGGCGACGGTCTGCACGCCGGCCAACCACGTGGCCGCGTAGCCCTCGGCGCGCTGCACCAGTCGCCGACCGTGCGCAGGCAGGTCGTGTGCCATGCGGGCCGGGCCGAACGTGAGACGGTCGTAGTCGATGAGGTTGAGGTCGGCGCGCATGCCCGGCGCGACGACACCGCGATCGGCGATGCCGTAGAGCGCGGCGGTCTGTGAGGTCTGTCGGAACACGACGTATTCGAGCGGGAGGCGGGGGCCGCGGCTGCGGTCGCGTGCCCAGTGGGTGAGCATGAACGTGGGCACGCCGCCGTCGCAGATGGCCCCGCAGTGCGCGCCGGCGTCGCTGAGGCCGAGCCGNNACGCCCTGCCGCCGCGCGATCGCGCCGACGCTGGTGTCGGCGGCCGGCTCGTAGTCGATGTTGCCGTCGTCGGTGAGCCACATGCGGTCGACCTTGCCGAGCACCGCGGCCTGCATGAAGCCGCCGTCGTCGGGCACGTCGTGGATGATGCGCCGGCGACGTTCGGGTTCGGCGAGGGCCGTCAACTGCTGGGCGAGCGGCAGGTGCGCGATCTCCTGGAACGCGGGATGGAAGAGCAGCGGGTGCACGCTGCCCTGGAGGCAGTAGAGGATGCCGATGGTGCGTCCCGCCACCTGCGCGAACAGCGGGAGGCCGTCGAGGTGCGCCTGGTCGAGCAGGTGCAGCACCTCGCGCCACACGTCGGGCGCGCTGTCGGGCTGGTTGACGTTGACGCACACCGGCAGCCCGGTGAGCGCCGCGAGCTTGCGCATCCAGGGCCACTCGTCGACGGGCAGCCGTGCGTGCTCCGGCGCGAACTGGAACACCCCGCGGCCCACCCGGCGCAGGGCAGCGCCGATGCCGAGCAGTTCGCGCTCGTCGGCGTGGGTGCCGGGAACCAGCTCGCCGTCCTTGGCGCGGTGCAGCGGCGTGCGACTCGTGGAGAAGCCGAACGCACCCGCGCGCAGAGCTTCCTCCACGAGCTCGGCCATCGCGGCGATGTCGTCGGACGTTGCGGGCTCGTTGGCCGCGCCGCGCTCGCCCATCACGTAGGCACGCAGTGGGCCATGGCCGATCTGCGCGCCGATGTCGATCACGCGCGGCATCGCCGCCAGCGCGTCGAGGTACTCGGGGAAGCTCTCCCATCCCCAGCTGATGCCCTCGGTGAGCGCACTGCCCGGGATGTCCTCCACACCCTCCATCAGCTGGATGAGCCACTCGTGGCGGTCGGGCATCGCAGGCGCGAACCCGACCCCGCAGTTACCCATCACGGCTGTGGTGACACCGTGCCAGCTCGAGGGCGTGACCCACGGGTCCCAGCTGGCCTGCGCGTCGTAGTGGGTGTGCACGTCGACGAAGCCGGGGGTGACCAGCCGGCCGTCGGCGTCGACCGTACGACGACCACCGGTGAGCGAGCCGGGTGCGTCGACGGCGGTGATCATGTCGCCATCGACCGCGATGTCTGCGTGGCGGCCCGGCGAGCCGCTGCCGTCGACGAGGAAAGCGTTGCGGATGACGAGATCGCTCACGCCAGACCCTTCACGTGCGAGTGCAGCAACCCGTTCGAGGAGATGGCGTTGTCGCTCATGAACGTGCGCACGCCGTGGCGATCGGTGAACGTGCCGCCCGCTTCCTCGACCACCACCATCACCGCGGCGAGGTCGTACGGCTGCAGACCGACCGCGTCGACGGCGAGATCAACGGCGCCCTCGGCCACCAGCATGTGCTGCCAGAAGTCGCCGAAGCCGCGTGCGCGGTAGGCGTGCTGCTGCAGCTCGACGAGCTTCTGGGTGAGCCCGAGGTCGTCCCAGCCCTTGGCGAAGGTGACGCAGACCTGCGCCTCGTCGAGCGCGGCAACGGTGGACACCCGGCAGCGACGCCCGTCGGCGAACGCACCCAGGCCGCGCGCGGCCCACCAGCGGCGGCCCATCGCCGGCGCCGACACGACGCCCACGACGGCGCCGTGGTCGGCGTGCGTGAGCGCGATGAGCGTGGCCCACACGGGGATGCCGCGCACGAAGTTGCTCGTGCCGTCGATGGGGTCGATGATCCACCGCCACGGGCTCGCCAGGTCGCCGGTGAGGCCGTGCTCCTCGCCGAAGAAGCCGTGCGTCGGCCGTTGCGCGACCACCTCGCGGGCGATGGCCGTCTCCGTGTCGCGGTCGGCCTCGGTGACCTCCGTGCGGTTCGCCTTCCAGTCGAGGCTGAACGACCGGTTCGTGTAGTGGGGCAGCGTGAGCGTGTCGGCGAGATCGGCCAGCTGGATGGCGAACTGCAGCTCGGTGAAGGCGTCGAATCCGGCGATCGGGGCAGAGGTCACGATGGCAGGCTACGCGAGCATGTCGCGTGCCGCCGCAGTGATGCCGTCGGCGTCGAGACCGAGCTGAGCCAGGATTCGGTCGGCCGCGCCCTGCGGCAGGAACCGTGGAGGGATGCCCATGGTGTGCACGGGCACGGCCGGCGCGAGCTCGTGCACCTGGTCGGCGATGGTGAAGCCGATGCCGCCTTCGCGGATGCCGTCCTCGCACGTGACGACCGCACCGTGGCGAGCCGCGTCGGCGATCATGTCGGGGTCGAGCGGGGCGCACGACCGCACGTCCCACACGGTGATCTCGTGTCCGGCGGCGGCGAGCACCTCGGCGGCCTTCTGCGCCTCGGAAAGCAGCTTGCCGATGGCCAGCACGGCGAGGGAGCCGTCGCCGTCGCGCACCTTGCGGGCGTGCAGCCCGGCACCCACCTCGTGTTCGCCCACGTGGTGTGCGGTGCCTCGTGGCCACCGCAGCACGACCGGGCCTTCGTCGGCGAGCGACATGGCATCGTGCAGCATGACGCACAGCTCCTCCGCGCTCGACGGGGCGAGCACGCGCATGCCCGGCACCTTCGACAGCAGTGCGAGGTCGTACATGCCGTGGTGGCTCGCACCGTCGGGCCCGGTGACGCCGGCGCGGTCGAGGCAGAACACGACGGGCAGGCGGTGCAGCGCGACGTCGTAGACCACCTGGTCCCACGCGCGGTTGAGGAACGTGGAGTAGATGGCCACGACCGGACGCAGGCCGCCCATCGCCATGCCGGCGGCGCCGGTGACCGCATGCTGCTCGGCGATGCCGACGTCGAAGAAGCGATCGGGGAAGCGCACCTGGAACGGCAGCAGCCCCGTGGGGCCGGGCATCGCTGCGGTGATGGCCACGAGCCGCGGGTCGGCCTCGGCCTCCTTGATGATCGCGTCGGCGAACGCCTGGGTGTAGCCGGTGGGCACGGCGGGCGGCGGGCCCACAGCGGGGTCGAAGACGGGCGCGTCGTGGAGGTGCTTCTCGTCGTCGTCCTCGGCGGGTGGGTAGCCCCGTCCCTTCTGGGTGAGGACGTGCACCACGATGGGACCCTCGGCGGAGAGCTCGATGGCGTTGCGGAAGGTGACCTCGAGCTGCTCGATGTCGTGACCATCGATGGGGCCGACGTAGCGCACGCCGAGTGCTTCGAAGAACGACGGCGGCTGCAGGAACTCGCGCACGGCGGCCTTGAACGCCTCGATGCCCTTCTCGGCCTGCGGGCCGACGTAGGGCAGGTCGCGCAGGAACTGCTCGAGCCGGCGCTGGCGGCGTACGTACACCGGGTTGAGGCGGATGTTGGTGAGGCTGTGCGACAGCTTCTCGGTGATGCGGTCGGGAAGGCTCGGGTGGTCGAACTCGGCCTGCTCGCGTGCGCTGACGCCCGCCGTGAGGTTGCTGATGGTGGGCGCGTAGCTGCGGCCGTTGTCGTTGAGCACGATGATGACGCGCTTGTTGCTGTGGCCGATGTTGTTGAGCGCCTCGTAGGCCATGCCCCCGGTCATCGAACCGTCGCCCATCACGGCGACGATGTGACGGAACGCGTTGCTGCCGAGATCGCGTCCGACGGCGAGGCCGTACGCGTAGCTGAGCACCGTCGACGCATGGCTGTTCTCGATGAAGTCGTGCGCGCTCTCCTCGCGGTTCGGGTAGCCCGAGAGTCCGCCGGCCTGGCGCAGCCGCTCGAAGCCGGGCTGGCGACCGGTGACGATCTTGTGCACGTACGCCTGGTGGCCCGTGTCCCACAGCACCGCGTCGGTGGGGGAGTCGAACACGCGGTGCAGCGCCAGCGTGAGCTCGACGACGCCGAGGTTGCTCCCGAGGTGGCCGGCGTTCTCGGCGACGGCCTGAACGATGAAGTCGCGGATCTCACCGGCGAGCTCGTCGAGTTCGGGGTAGCTCAGTTCGCGAAGGTCGGCGGGTTGCCGGATCTGCTGCAGCGGCATGGCGGGGTTCACGCTACCCCCACCGGGTCCGGCGGTGAGCATCAGCCCGACGAGCATTAGGTTGCCGCCATGAGCACCCTGCCGTCGTATCGCGACCTGCCCCGACGCGCCGGCCTGCCCGCCAGCTGGGGCCTGTGGGGACCCGACGATCGGCTCGGCTGCCTCAACCTGCTCACACCCGAGCGGGCGGTGGCCGCGGCGGCGCTCGTGCGGTCAGGCACCGTGTTCGCGCTCAACTGGAGCATGGGTCTGCCCGACCCGCCGCTGTTCGGGCGTCAGCCGTTCACGCACGAGGTGACGGGTGCGCCCGGTGGCACGAGCCACGACGACGTGCTGCACGGCTGGAACACGCAGTCGAGCTCGCAGTGGGACGGCTTCCGCCACATCCGCAACCACGCCGCGCTGGCCGACGAGCCGGGCAGCGGCCACTTCAACGGGGTCGACGACGACGAGCACGGCATCGACCACTGGGCGCGCCGCGGTCTCGTCGGTCGGGCCGTGCTGGCCGACATCGGCCGCTGGCGCGAGGCGATGGGCCGGCCGCTGCAGTACGACCGGCCGGACCCGATCGAACCCGACGAGCTGCTCGACTGCCTCGCCGCCCAAGGGACTGCCGTCGAGGAGGGCGACGTGCTGCTCATGCGCACGGGCTGGATCGGGTGGTACGAGCAGCTGTCCCCGGCGCAGCGCACCACTATCGCCGAGCCGGGTGCGCTTGCCACACCGGGCCTGCGCAGTGGTGAACGACTGGCGGAGGTGCTGTGGGACATGCACATCGCGGCCATCGGCTGCGACAACCCGGCGGTCGAGGTGTGGCCGCCCGGTGCGCTCAGCACGCCCGAGCACGAGGCCGAGGTGCGAGCCGACCGGCGTCGCCTCCACGAGATCTTCACGCACACGCTGCTCTTGCCGATGCTCGGGTTGCCACTCGGCGAGATGTGGAACCTCGAGGCGCTCGCCGAGCACTGCGCCGCCGACGGCCGGTATGCGTGCATGTTCACCAGCGCACCGCTCAACCTGCCCCGCGGCGTGGCCAGCCCGCCGAACGCGCTCGCCATCAAGTAAGCAACACCCATGTCCTCGCTGTTCGATCTTTCCGGCCATGTCGCGCTCGTCACCGGCGGCAACAGTGGCATCGGGCTCGGTTGGGCCGATGCACTCGCCGAGCACGGCGCCGCGGTCGCCATCTGGGGCACGAACCCGCAGAAGAACGCGGCCGCGGCCGAGCAGGTCGGCCGCCACGGTCACCCGGTGTTCCAGCACGTGTGCGACGTCGGCGACCATCAGGCCGTCATCGACACGATGCACGCCACCGTGGCCGCGCTCGGCCGCCTCGATTCCTGCTTCGTCAACGCCGGCGTCGGTGGCAAGGCCGAGAGCTTCGTCTCGATGAGCGAGGAGGAGTGGCACCGTGTGCTGCGCGTCAACCTCGACGGCGCGTTCTACACCGCGCAGGAGGCCGTGAAGCAGATGGTCGCACAGTCGCCGCAGGGTGGCTCGCTGGTGTTCACCACGTCCGGATCGGCGTGGTACGGCCAGCAGCGAGGCCAGCACTACGGCGGGTCGAAGGGCGCGCTCATCGCCATCATGAAGGGCATCGCCGTCGAGCACGCACGGCACGGCGTCCGTGCCAACGCGGTGCTGCCCGGGTGGGTCGAGAGCGACATGACCGCGCCGGCGTTCGGCTGGGACAAGTTCGTGGCCAACGTGATGCCGCGCATCCCGCTGCGCCGCTGGGGCACGCCCGACGACCTCAAGGGTGTGGGCGTCTATCTGGCCAGCCGCGCCAGTTCGTGGCACACCGGCGACGTGATCACCGTCGATGGGGGCTACCACTCCTTCTGACGGCAACAGTTCTGCCAGGCTGACACCATGACTCGTCTCGAAGGACACGCCGGGCAGCAAGCCATCGCCGCGATGATGGCGTTCGGCACCGACACCATGTTCACGCTCAACGGAGGCCACATCTGGCCCTTCTACGACGCCGCACGCGACCAAGGCATGAGGGTGGTCGACACGCGGCACGAGCAGACGGCCACGTTCGCCGCCGAGGCCTACGCCAAGCTCACGCGCAAGCCGGGACTCGCGGCGCTCACTGCCGGCCCCGGCATCACCAACGGCACCTCGGCCATCACATCGGCGTGGTTCAACGGGTCGCCTCTCGTGGTGCTCGGCGGCCGTGCACCCGAAGGTCGTTGGGGCTCCGGGTCGCTGCAGGAGTTCGACCACATCCCGGTGGTGCAATCGATCACCAAGTCGGCCGTCACGGTGAAAGACTCGTCGCGAGCCGGCGAGCTCGTGCACGCCGCGGCGCGATCGTCGATGACCCCGCACCGTGGTCCGACGTTCCTCGACTTCCCGCTCGACGTGTTCGGCCCCTCGGCGGGCGAGGTGCCGGCGCCCGACGAGTGCGTGGGCCTCGGCGTCGCGCCCGACAGCGATGCCGTCGACGCGCTCGCGCTGCTGATCGCCGGTGCCCAGCGTCCCGCGTTCATCATCGGCAGCGACGTCTACTGGGACGGCGCGTGGGACGCGCTGCGCGGTGCCGCCGAACAGCTCCGCGTGCCCTGCTACTTCAACGGTCTCGGCCGGGGAACGCTGCCCGCCGATCACGAGCTCGCCTTTCTGCGCACGCGGGGACTGCTCAAGGCACGGGCCGACCTGGTGGTCGTGTTCGGCACCCCGCTCGACTTCCGCCTCGGGTTCGGGCGCTTCGGCAGCGCCACCGTCGCCCACGTGGTCGACTCGGCCGCGCAGCGCGCCGAGCACGTCGACGTGCTGACGGTGGCCGGCGACTCCAACATGGTGCTGCGCGCGCTGGCCGCCGGGGCCGGCCCCGGCGCAGGCCGCGATGCCTGGGTGGCGGAGCTGCGCGCCGCCGAGGAGGCGGGCCGCGCCGCCGACGCGTTGCTGCTCGGCGACTCGTCGGCACCCATCAAGCCCAGCCGCATCTACGGCGAGCTCGGCCGCCGGCTGGCGCGCGACGCAGTGGTCATCTGCGACGGCGGCGACTTCGCCAGCTACGCCGGCAAGTTCGTCGAGGTGTTCGAACCGGGCTGCTGGCTCGACACCGGGCCGTACGGTTGCCTCGGCAACGGTCCCGGCTACGCGATCGCCGCGCGCACGGTGCGGCCCAGCAGCCAGATCGTGCTGCTGCTCGGCGACGGCGCCGCCGGGTTCAGCCTCATGGACGTCGACTCCATGGTGCGGCACCGGCTGCCGGTGGTGATGGTGGTGGGCAACAACGGGATGTGGGGGCTGGAGAAGCATCCCATGCAGGCCATCTACGGGTGGGACATGGCCTGCGACCTGCAGCCGGGCCTGCGCTACGACGAGGTCGTGCGGGCACTGGGCGGGGCGGGCGAGACCGTCGGCGACCCATCGCAGATCGGTCCCGCGCTCGACCGCGCATTCGCGTCGGGTGTGCCGTACATGGTGAACGTGCTCACCGACCCCAGCGACGTCTACCCCCGCACGAGCAACCTCGGCTGACCCCATCGGGCGAAGTTGGTGGGGTGAGGGCTACTTGCAGATGCTGTTGGGTGCGGGGACCACGTGGCCCTGGGCGTCGAGGTCGAAGTAGGGCGATTGCTCGTGGATGTAGTTGGGCACCATGGCCGCTTCGTTGGGCGGCGGACCGTCCTCGAGCAGGGTGTACGCGTCGACGGCCTTCTGGAAGATGTCGCGGTTCTCCGCACACTGCGCCACGCTGAGCTTGGGGACCTCTTGCGCGCCTTCCTTCACCACCTGCGCCGGGCAGCCGCTGAGCGCGACGCAGGCGAGCGCGGCGAGGCCGGCGCTGACGAGGGCTTTCATTGTGTCTTGTCCATGAATCGGTCGACCTCCACCAGGACACGGGTGACGCGACCTGCGGCCACCAGTCCTTTGGTATCGGACGCCGAAACCATGAACGTGAGCCGCCGTCCCTCGATCTTCTCGAGGAGGGCCTCCGCCTCGACGGCGCCGCCGACCGGGGTGGGTTGCAGGTGGTCGAGCTGCACGCGCATCCCCACCGTCGTGGTACCTGCGTGGAGGTGCCCCTCCAGCGCTGCGCACGTGGCCTGCTCGCACAGGGCCACCAGACGGGGGGTGGCGAGCACCAGCACCGAGCCCGAGCCCATGGCGACCGCCGTGTCGGCCGCGCCGACCACCATGTTCGCCAGGCCGCGCAGGCCAACCACCGCACTCACGAGGCGAAAGGCTACTCGGTAGGCTGCCCGACGTGATCGACAGCGACGTGTTGGAGCGTGTGTTGGCAGCGGCCGTTCGTACGGGCGCCGACTTCGCCGAGGTGTACGCCGAGGACAAGTCGTCCACGTCGGCCTCGCTCGACGACGGGCGGGTCGAGCAGGTGACCAGCGGCCGCGACCGCGGTGCCGGCATCCGCGTCGTGAAGGGCGACACCACCGGGTTCGCACACACCGCCGACCTCAGCGAGGCCGGCCTGCGCGCCGCGGCCGAGGCCGCGGCAGCTGCGGCCAGTCAGGGCGACGGGGGCACCCGCACCATCGCGCTCACGCGTCGCCCCGAGCGCATCGTCAACCCGGTCACCCGCTACCCCGACGAGGTGCGCAAGGCCGACAAGGTGGCGCTCCTCCAGCGCATCGACGTCGCCGCCCGCTCGGCCGGCGGTGCCATCGTGCAGGTGGCGGCGGGCTATGGCGACAGCCGCAAGCACATCCTTGTGGCCAACACCGACGGCGTGCTCGTCACCGACCAGCAGGTGCGCACCCTGGTGCGCATGAGCGTGGTGGCCAACGGCGACACCGGCATGCAGACCGGCTACCAGAGCGCCGGCCTCACCAAGGGCTTCGAGCTCTTCGACGAGGTCGATGTCGAGGCACTGGCCCACGATGCCGCCCGCCAGGCGCTCAGCAAGCTCAACGCCCGCCCGGCACCCAGTGGTGCGCTGCCGGTGGTCATCAAGCAGGGCAGCGGCGGCGTGCTGTTCCACGAGGCGTGCGGTCACGGCCTCGAGGCCGACCTCGTCGCCAAGGGCGGCAGCGTGTACCGCGGCAAGAAGGGCGAGCTGGTGGCCTCGCCGCTCGTCACCTTGGTCGACGACGGCACGATGACCGGCGAGTGGGGTGCGTTCGGGTACGACGACGAAGGCCACCCCAGCCAGTACAACGTGCTCATCCAGGACGGCGTGCTCACCGACTACATGTGGGA